>PGYR01000066.1 GCA_002839765.1 Ignavibacteriae bacterium HGW-Ignavibacteriae-4 | reverse complement strand
GAAGGGCTTTTTACCGCCACCGCCGCCGCCGCTGCGTCTTTTGCCACGACTTCCGCCGCCGCCGCCGCTGCCGCCTCTACCGCCGCCGCTAGAGAATCCTCTGGATTCTGTATCGTTTAGGTCTTTATCACTATCAGATTTAATTTTCTCTAATTCTAAAACTAGTAATTTTTCAACTAATTCTTCTTTAGAAAGTCTGAAGAAAATATCAGTAGCTTTTTGGTTAAGCTTTTTAGAAACTTTGCCAGCAGTGCCTTTGTTAAGCACTTTCATGCACCAATCTTCTACTCTAATATCTGCTATATCATTAGCATTCGGGATAAATGAACGATCGAATTCAATTCCTAATTGAGATTCCAATTTGTGTATCCTATGTTTTTCCCTTCCACTAATGAAAGCGAGTGATATACCTTTCTTTCCAGCTCTGGCAGTACGTCCACTACGGTGAGTGTAGTACGAGTTGTCATCTGGTAAGGTGTGGTGTATCACGTGAGTTAAATCGTTTACATCTATACCTCTAGCAGCCACATCGGTAGCTATTAGTACGTGTAACTCATGTTTTTTAAATCTACGCATAACTCTATCACGCTGTGCTTGTGAAAGATCACCGTGTAGTGCGTCTGCTTTGTAGTTTTGTCTTAGCAATAGTTCTGCTAGTTCTTGTGTTTCGTGTTTAGTTCTACAGAAGACAACGCCACGCATATCGGGGCTAATATCTAGAATTCTAGATAACGCTTCTGCTTTGTCAGAGCCTTTTACTAAGGCGTATTGATGTTCTATATCTACGTTAACTTGGTCTTGTGAGTTAATCCTAACTTCAGTAGGATTGTCCATATATTTGTTAACGATTTTCTTAATTTCCTTCGGCATAGTCGCAGAGAATAGCCAAGTAAGCTTTTCTTTGGGAGTATAACTAAGAATCAAATCCAAATCTTCTTTGAAGCCCATATTTAGCATTTCGTCTGCTTCGTCTAATACAAGGAAACGAACACTTTCTAAATTAACGGCTCTACGTTTGATAAGGTCTAATAACCGGCCTGGAGTAGCTATAATAGCATGCTGTGTTTTCTTAAGGGCTCTCATCTGATTAGTGATAGGAGCTCCACCGTACACTGCAAGTACGTTTAGCTTTTCCTGATATTTGCTATAAATATCCAACTGCTCGGCTATTTGCTGACCTAACTCACGAGTAGGTGCTAGTATTAGCGCTTGAGTTGCTTTCATAGCGGGGTCAATTCGCTCCAATAACGGTAATCCAAAAGCAGCAGTTTTACCTGTTCCAGTTTGTGCTAATCCGATGAAATCTTTGTCATCTTTTATTAGTTTGGGAATTGCTTGTATTTGGATATCTGTAGGAGTATCGAACCCGAGTTCATTGATGGCTTTCAGTAAATTATCTGAAAGACCTAGTTGCTTGAAATTTGTCAAAAAAGTACACTATGTAAAAATATTAAAAACAAAACTAAGGATAATTAAGATATTATGCTAATTAATAGTTATTTATGGAGTTTATTGGGTTGTTAACAGGGTATTTTACGATTATGAATTATTCAGAATTTATTACTAATGACTTAATTACTATAAATACAGTCAGTATATTGACGCAATTATTAGTAATTGCGTCAATAGAGTATTATTTTTCACTTATCCAGTCATAATAATTTGTTTGATCTATTATACTAAATCTCGCATCATCATAAGATTCCGACCATTTTGGTGGTACTTTCACATTTCTGTGAGTCCCCCATTTGATTTCAAAAGCGTCTAATCTTCCTTCTTTTTCTTCTATTAGGTCTATTTCTTGTCCATCGTATGTTCTCCAAAAGTAACGATTAACAATTTTACCATCATAAGTTTGTTGCTTTAATCGTTCACTAATCAAGTAATTTTCCCATAACTGACCTATGTCATTGCGTAATGATATAGGGTTCATATTTGCAATGAGTATGTTTCGTAGTCCATTATCATAGAAGTACCACTTGCTACTTTTAGTTACTTCTTTTCTCAAATTCTTGCTGAATCCACCGAGTTGATGGATTACAAATACTTTGGAAAGCAAATCTAAATATCTTTCTACTGTGTTCTTACTCATTCCGAGTTGTCTGCCAAGTTCCTGATTAGAGACTTCATTACCTATTTGAAAAGCTATTAATCGAAGTAAATTAAATATCTTGTTAGAATTTCTGATTTTGTCTAAAGTTAATATATCCTTCAGAAGATACGAATTCAATATTTCATTTAGATAATCAACTTTGTCTTCTTTGCTTTCCAAGTGAAGTAGTTCAGGATAATTACCATATATTAAACGTTTATCAAGATTATCCTTATATTGGTTGGGAGCTTCTATAGTTCTGTATTCCTTTTCGCTTATAGGGTATAGAAAGAAAGTCTTTTTTCTACCCGTTAGTGGCTCACCCGTTACATTTGCTATATCAAAAGCAGATGAACCAGTGACAATAATTTTTAATCCCGAAATGCCGTCTATCATTAGTTTCAGAATCCTACCAATACCTTCAATATTTTGAGCTTCATCTATTATTAGTAGTCGCTTGCCACCAAGTATATTCTCGTAGTTTTGTATGCTTCTACGATTCAGTAGTTCATGAGTTGTTATATCTTCACCGTTCAAAAAAATGCTGGGTTCATCAATTTTCCGAAGTAAACGGTTGAGTAAGACAGTTTTCCCTATACGACGAGGACCTAATAGTACAATCACTTTATTAGGTACTAAGCTCTTTAGTAGCTTCGCTTCTATGCTTCTAGTTAATATATCATTAGTTAAATTCATACCACGAAATTATAAAATATATATTAGAATACAATGAAATAATAGCTCTAATGACGCAAATTATGGTAATTCAGTCAGTGTATTGACGTAATTAATAGTAATACTGTCATTATAATGACGCAATTCATAGTAATTGCGTCATTAGGCGTATAGTTAGAATTACTATTAAATGAGTTTATTCGTATGTGAAATAGAATATTGAATAAGAAAAAGAGATTCTGTTGGCACCAGAACTTTTATATAACATATTGATAATAGTAATTTTAATAAGCTTAGTTGTAATATTATCCAATAATATTGTTGGTTTATTCGTATATTAGAATATGTAAAACATAATATAATTGAATTTTATAATTTTGAATAGAATAGCATCACACATATATAAGAAGACCAAACGCCGATCATTATTTATGATTGGACTGATGCTGTTCGTCTCCACCTCTACTTTTCCTTACTTTGGAGAGATGTTAGCAAGAGCAAATATTTCTATAAACGAACTAAACGAAGAAGAGATCAAAAAATAAAGTTGGTGCATATTATTCGATTGATGAACTTCATAAGTTTCTATCAGAATTAAGCTCAAATTTATCGTCAATCACCTATAACCTCAAACAATATGCAGATTATATACCCGAAGTTTGTACTCCTCCTCCCGAATATACACTATTACAATCAGTTTAATCAAAAGTAACGGTTTATTAAAAAATTGCGTATAGCTCTACTTTGGGTCTATTTCGTAGTAATTATTAATAAGTTTACCTTAGCTGGTAAACGTATAGTTTGTGTATAAATATGAATTCAAAAAAAGAAAATTTTTTATCGAATATAAAAAGTGATTTCCCAGCAAGTATTGTTGTATTATTAGTAGCAATACCTCTATGTTTGGGTATTGCGCTTGCTTCGGGAGCACCGCTTTTCTCAGGTATCATATCTGGAATAGTTGGCGGTATAGTAGTAGGAGCTATTAGTAAGTCCTCTTTAGGAGTAAGTGGTCCAGCAGCAGGCCTTGCCGTTATAGTATTAGTAGCTATCCAAGAGTTGGGAGCTTACGATATATTCTTACTCGCTGTAGTTATAGCCGGGATATTCCAAATTATATTGGGTATTCTTAAAGCAGGTGTAATTGGATACTATTTTCCTACCTCAGTAATTAAAGGAATGCTTTCAGGAATAGGTATTATAATAATTCTAAAGCAAATACCACATGCATTTGGATATGACGCAGATTACGAAGGGGATATGGACTTCGCTCAAATTGATGGACAGAACACATTCAGTGAATTATTCAATATGGTTAACTATATTAATGAAGGGGCATTGATTATTGCAGCTGTTTCACTAGCTATATTAATACTTTGGGATAAACCTTTTATCAAAAACATAAAGGCGTTAAAACTAGTTCAAGGACCACTAGTAGCTGTAATAGTTGGTATTACACTCGGAATTATATTCCAAGAAATACCCGGATTAGCATTATTGCCAAAACAATTAGTTAATATTCCAGTTGCAGAATCATTTAGTGGGTTTATTTCACAATTTACTTTACCAGATTTTAGTCAGTTGAATAATCCAGCAGTCTATTCAATTGCATTTACAATAGCCGTAGTTGCTAGTTTGGAAACACTACTGAGTGTAGAAGCAACGGACAAACTGGATCCAGCGAAAAGAGTAACACCAACAAATAGGGAATTAACTGCCCAAGGAGTAGGTAATATAGTTTCAGGAATGATAGGTGGATTACCAGTTACACAAGTAATCGTACGTAGCTCTGCTAATATCCAATCGGGAGGTAAAACAAAAGCCTCTGCTATAATGCATGGAGTTTTGCTACTATTTTGTGCCATTGCTATTCCAAACATACTTAATTTTATTCCACTTGCGAGTTTAGCAGCTATACTATTTGTAGTTGGTTACAAATTAGCAAAGCCTGCCTTATTTATGCAAATGTATAAAAAAGGACTAAATGAGTTTTTACCTTTTGTTGTAACAATTATAGGTATTGTATTCACAGATTTACTGATAGGTATTGGACTAGGTATGACTGTTGCAATCGTTCAAATACTTTGGAAAAACTACAAGTCTCCTTACGAAATAGTGAAAGGAAATGCTGAAGGAAATCACTTAACACTCAGATTATCTGAAGAGGTTAGTTTTCTAAACAAAGCAGGGATACTAAGAACATTAGATCAAATTCCGATGAGAACAAAACTAGATATTGATGCTACACGAACTAAGTTTATTCATCCAGATGTAATAGAGATTATTGAAGATTTTAAGCAACATGCTTTGACAATGAATATATCAGTCAATGTCATTGGTCTAGGTGAAGCGATGAAAAATAAAGATCCTTTGGATGAGTTTAATGAGTTAGTAGTTGGTGTACCAAAGAAATAAATTCTGAATTAAATAACATTTTAATGCCATTTTACTTAGTTGTAGAATGGCTTTTTTATTTTGTAACAAATGATTAAATTAGAATTATGAAAACATTATCTCAAATAAAAACATTATTAACTGCCAACAAGCATTTATTATTTGAAAAATATAGAATAAAGACGCTTGCTATATTTGGATCTTATGCACGTGACGAAGCAAATGAGAGCAGTGATTTAGATCTAATTGTTGATTTTAATGATAAAGTTGGAATAGAATTCATTGATTTAGCCGAAGATTTAGAAAAATTAGTGGGTTTCAAAGTCGATTTAATTTCTATGAATGGTATCAAGTCAAAGTATTATGAGTTTATAAAAAATGAAATGATTTATGTCTAATCGTAATGATAAACTATTATTAGAAGATATATTAGAGGCATCTTCCAAAATATTAGATTATACTGTAAATATGAATCTCGATTCTTTTTTTAATGATGAAAAAACTAAAGATGCTGTTGCTAGAAATTTCGAAATAATCGGAGAAGCCTCAAACAGAATTAGTGAGAGTGTAAAAAAGAAGAATCAAGACATAGATTGGATTCGACTTAGAGGTTTTAGGAATAGAATAGTTCATGATTACTTTGGGGTTGACTTTACAATTGTTTGGAGTATAATTGAAAATAATTTAGAAGAATTAAACGATAAAGTAAAACAAATACTTTCTAACTTTAAATGAAAATACCTATGAAAAAACTACTTTACATATTGCCAATCTTCATACTACTTCTAAGCTGTAACGAAGATCCTTCGAAAGTTCAGAAAGATGAGCGTTTTAAAACTGTTTATGGACTAGAGAGGACTTTAGAAAACAGTCAGAAAGCTGGGGTAATAGGGGATATGAGCAAGAATCAATGCACTAATATAGAAGCTATGGAATTAATTGCATACCCTAACATTACTGCTAATAAAACTACTTTTCAATTTAATATAGATAGCAAAAGAACGGTTAATTTATTCATCGAAACAGCACTCGGAGATGACGAATTTCTAGATAGTTTAAGTACTAATGGTGTTGCAGTTTTGACTAGGCTAACTCAGCACGAATCCTACTTTAAAGAAAGCTTATACTATGACGAATTTGACAGGGGTTCTAATGTAATCAGTATTGTCCTAGAGCAATACGACAATGGAGTTTATTACATAATCTACGAAGACAGTGAAGGCAATAATAGCTGCTTTCCAATAGTAATACAGAGATTAAACTAAAATTCCGATTACCCAAATATCACAAAGAATAGAATAGTCAAGGTGACAAAAACACCTATACCTATGCTCGATCCAGTTCTCAATGTTCATTTGAGAGGGAAGAGTATGAATTTGTAAATAGCTATCTGAATAAGGGTAATGATTCCAGCATAGATAGCACCTACTATCCAATTACCAATATTTGTCATCCAATTGAAATTATAATAACCTTCATCAATATATAGTAGAACCAAAGTTACAATTATGGAACTAATTACCATTGGTGTATATTCTTTAAACGATACATTATTGTCGTTTTGGATTGCTGTTGTGGTCATATCTTCATCTATTGTTATAATATAGTTACACTTGATACGCTTTATTGTTTTAAGTGTTTCAGATTTAATGCATACTATTATATTCATCTTTAGTATATTTGCTAAATGAAAAAACGACTCATGCTACTCATTTTCTTATTTTCTTTTGCCTTGAGTAATACTTATGCAGAAGACACTTTGTCTGTCACCAAATCCATAATATTCGGTGCAGGGACAGTGGGTGGATTTGCGGCATCTTATGTATTCCAGAGCAATGAATATTGGAATGACCCGGCCGAATGGCATGTTATGGACTGGCAAACGGAATATGATGATGCCCTAATGGCAGATAAACTCGGACATTTCTACTTTTCTTACGCACTTGCTAACTCATTTGCTAAAGCGACAGAATGGACTGGATTGGGTAAAGAAACGTCAGCTTGGGTGGGATTCGGTGCATCACTGCTACATCAAACTTACGTAGAAGTGTATGACGGCTATTCTGACGGCCTGCCTTATCTTGGTTTCAGTCGTGGGGATATGATAGCTAATGTGCTTGGGGCTTCATATAGCGTAGCGCAATACTACGAGCCATATCTAAATTATATAAAACCGAAGATTAGTTATTATCCATTTACATCTCCTACTCATCCATCAGTTTTTAATGATTATAATAGTACTAATCACTGGTATAGTATTGATGTAGCTGGTATGTTGGATATGGACAATAATGCCATACCAGGTATGTTCGCTGTTGCTATTGGTCATAGTGTAGAGGGTATTGACAGATACGGAGCAGGGAGACATCAATTCTATTTGGGGCTCGATGTCAATTGGAATTACTTCAAACAATTTGAGGTTGTTCAAGATAGTTACTACCTCCAATTTATAATCAATCTACTCGAAAAATACAAAGTACCACTACCAGCTATTAGACTCAATAATGGAATAGATGCTTTTTTGGTTAGATAATATGAGCATAAATCAAATCAGTAAGAAGGTTAATTGAAAAACTAGTATCTTATATATATAAATAATCAAGAAAGTATGAATAAAAGCAAATAAGAATCCTTTCATTAT
Source organism: Ignavibacteriae bacterium HGW-Ignavibacteriae-4 (assembly GCA_002839765.1). Classification (GTDB taxonomy): domain Bacteria; phylum Bacteroidota; class Ignavibacteria; order Kapaibacteriales; family UBA2268; genus PGYR01. The sequence continues at coordinate 6,810 of PGYR01000066.1, read as the reverse complement.
TGAAACCCATCGTTTAGACTTGAATACATTTCTGAAAACAACAGAAGTATAAATCCCAAATAGTATAGTAGTGATAGTACCAATTAGCTCATCATTCAAATCATTTAACCTAAAAAGCAAGAGAATAGAGATGTAAATAATTGGGAAAATGAGAAAAAATAGGAGTAGATAGAATATATTTATCTCGGTTGCTAAAATCAAATTCTTATACCAATCCTTATTCTTTCTCCAATATAACATCTTAAGAAGAAAACTAGTTAGTGGTATTAGAGTTAGTAATAATATTTTGGAAGTTGAATGAGATTTATGTTCAAATTTCTCAGCTAATTTATCTTCTGTAATATTTGCTTGTGTGGTTCTTTGTTCAATTTGGTGGCTTACTGTTTTCCCTATAATAGGTAGTGAAGTATAGCTGCCCATTTCCATATTAAGACCAGAAAAGATAGGAAACAACAAATATAAAACTACAAGAAATAAGTAAAATGAAATAGGTTTGAAATATTTTTTCCTAACTCCATTACAATAATCAAGAGTTAATTTGGAAGGCTTAAATAGAACTGTTTTGAAAGTCGTAAAAAAACTACCTTCGAAATGAGTAATAAAATGAAATGCTTCTTCGAATATATGTTTTATCGACTTATCATTTGCTGTGAATATTTTTTGCCCACAGCTGTTGCAATAATTTTTAGTATATTCATTACCGCAATTTTGGCATTTATTGACTACTTGTTTCTTCACTTTTCCCCTTCCAATTATAAATCAAATATACCCACAATAGTATATTTATACCAGTAGCAATATATGTATTAATCGAGTTGTATTCAAAAAGCATATTAACCCAGGTATGAATCGCCATGGCTACGAATAGAGATCTAGTTCTTTCAGTTAGCTTACCAATTAAGAAGGTTAACCCTATTACAGTTACATATAAAAATAATTTTCTTAATATTATACCAGGAATTGTACCTTGAGTCATCCCTCTAGTAAAGTGCCAAGTCTCCCACAAAAACCCAAGAAATACCCACTTTTTCCATTCGGTCATACCACGTAGTACATCTTGCAAATACCCTCGCCAACCTAATTCCTCTCCTAGAATCAATAGAAAGCCAGTTGGTATAACTACCAAAAAGTAATCATTGGGAACATCTCCGTATCCATCATTCAGTAAAGTAACAAGCTTGTAAATTAAGAAGGGTAGGAAGTAGAATAAAATTCCTTTAGTCAATGAAGTCCCTTTGAAAGTTATAGTTCTTTTGTGACGATTTTTGAATATAAAAAAGCTAACTAATGCAGCTATTCCTGGTCCCCACATATATCCAAAAGTAATCAATTTATTAGAAAGACTTTGAGTTATATAAGAATCAGGGAATACGTCACGTAACAAAAAGAATGGCCAAGAAATAAGACAGGCAATAATATAGAAAATTATTATTTTCCTTTTCTGAAGCTTATCTAAGTTAAGTTTAAACACCTTTTTGGGAATCCAAATATTTAGTTATTAGCTAAAATATGGAATATTACTGAGAATTTCTATACCGTAGTACTTTTCTGTCTGCTATCTCTCTTGATTACTACCAATGTCTTATCATCATTGTAGATAGAACTAGCAGAAAAATGTTGGACTTTTTCTAGGAGGATGTATGCTATTTCTTTGCAGCTTCTTTCGTGATTATCTTTGATGACTTCCATTATTCTTTTCTCTCCGAATAGGTCACCTTCTGCGTTCATAGCTTCCGAAATCCCATCCGTATATAATACCAAAGTGTCACCTTGTAGCATTCGGCAATTCTCTAGTTTGTACTTCTGATTTGGCATAATCCCGAGGAATCCACCAGTAGGAGGTAAATCTTGGAATTTATCTTTCGATGGGCGATAGTGAATAGGGGGGCAATGCCCAGCATTAGCGTATAGTATCAGTCGGTTTGAAGAAAGTGTTAACTCACCGTAAAACAAGGTTACGAATCTCTCTCGAGAGAAAGTTCTGTTGATTATATTATTCAATCGACCAAACATATTTGAAATCTTGGGTGAGAAACCCATAGCCATACGAACTGCACCAGACACGAATAGAGCTTGGATAGCAGCAGGCATTCCCTTGCTAGCACAATCACATATCAGTACTCCAAGCGATTCCTCTTCAGTCTCGCTTGCACTATTACGTATATAATCGAAATAATCACCACCGACTTGTTGATCGGGGACGCAAACTCCAAATAACTTGTAATCTTGGAATTCTGTGTAGTGTTCGGGAAGCAAGTTACGCTGTATCTCGCCAGCCTTGTTTAGCTCTTTGCCGTAGTTTTCATCTTTCTTTTTGATAGCTAAATCACGAATCGCGATAGTGGCAAGACGAGCAATGATTCTTAGATTATCGAAGAAATCGTCATTGAATTCCTCAGCGTTGAACCCAAGTAAATACTCGAAGTACTTACCAGATTGCAAGTGAATGACTTCACCAACTCCTATTCCGGCATAGTTGCCTATACCAAATTTTATAAGCTCTTCGTTAGACTCGTGGCTATTAAGTACTTTTTCACTTCTAAGTGTTAGTAATTCCTTGTGGAATAATTCATCTGTAAGGGAATGTGAAAATCCGAGTGGAATCTCGCGCATTTCCCCAGCCTGAAATTGAAGTACATAAGCGAACTTGTCTGGAATAAGTTTCCAGACCCTTCCGCCTGTAATTTTTTTGTCGGTTGATTGTATTAATTGCTCTACGAAATCAGAAAGAATCTCTAACTCATTATCATAATCATTAGCAGTTACATCGTCTAGTATCTGCTCTAGTTCAGCTTGATTCTTGTTAATCAAAATTAGATTAGTCCGACTTGTTGTAGTGCATTTTTGATTTTCTCGCGTCCGCCATCTGTTATTTGCATTAGTGGCATACGGAATCTATCTTCCATCATTCCCATCATTTGCAGAGCAGTTTTAGCTGGTACAGGATTCGGCTCTATGAAGTTCAACTTCATTAGGTCTAAAAGTTTGTATTGCAATTCTCTTGCTTCAGCGAATTTGCCCTCTAAAGCGAAGTTCACAAGGTCGGAGAACATTTTCGGCGCATAGTTAGATAATACAGAAATAACGCCATCTACACCTGCTGCTATTAGCGGTAGGGTGATTGCATCATCGCCAGAGAGAACCGAGAAATTTGCAGGAGCGTGTTGCACCATTGTCATAATTTGTTCTACATCGCCCGATGCCTCTTTAGTAGCGACTATGTTTTCGCATTCTTCAGCTAAGCGAAGTTGAATTTCAGGTAATATGTTAACACCCGAGCGACCAGGTACATTGTAAACTATATGCGGCATATCAACTGCTTCCGAGATTAATCGGTAGTGATTGTAAAGTCCTTCTTGAGATGGTTTATTATAGTACGGAGCTACAAGCAAAGTAGCATCTGCACCTAATTCCTTAGCAATTAGAGATAAATCAATAGTAGCTTGAGTATTATTAGAGCCAGAACCAGCTATGATAGGTACACGCTTGTTAACGTGCTCAATAGCAGTAGTGAACATAGCAACTTTCTCTTTAGTAGAAAGTGTAGCCGATTCACCAGTAGATCCACATACTACTATACCGTTCACACCATTGGCTATCTGGTGGTCCAAATGCTTTTTGAATGCATCGAAGTCGATAGACAAGTCAGAATTAAAAGGCGTTACAATAGCTGTGTATGTACCACGGAATAGTTTAGCACTCATAGATTTACCCAAATTGATTAGAATCAAAAAACAAAAATAATCAAATTAACAACGATAATCAATGAGAAATGATATTTACTATTCAAAGTAAATTCTAAACTTTCCTTCTATGAATTTTTGCGGATGTTTTTTTTCTATATAATCTACTACTATAAAGTTGATTTTACCCTCCATATAACTACTGTTCACATTGGTAACCTCACAATGTCCAACTTTATCTATTAGAATCAATGATTGGATAATGTCATTATATTCTATGTATGTAGAATAAAATTTGTAATCACCTTCTACTGGCTCCCCATTCGGAAAATTAAATTGAATACTAATTTCTGAACTAGTGTTTATAGATTTGTCAGGTCTTTCTGTTCCTATAAGTTGAAATAATTTTTTATTATAATAGGGCTTATTCGCGACCCATGATTCACCATCAATGAGAGCTGTCATAGTATTATCAGGAACAATTCTCGTGTCTGTTGGACTATCATCACTACATGATACTAATAATAAAGCAGAAGAAATTAAGAATATAAGTAATATTACACTTTTCATTTTCTCACTAATTTGGATTTTTACAATCGGAAATTATATATTATTCCATATTAAACAAAAAACCCAGCAAAATTACTGGGTCACTTGATTAACATTTCGTTAAACTATATATTTATTGTCTTGGTGTATAAAATTTACCATTGACAGATTTTGTAGTATTATCATCTTCATTTGTTCCCGTAAATGAGAATGTGCCTTTTATTTCTTTATCAGTTACTTCTGTTATTTCACATGAGCCATTGGTAGCACTCCACGTCTTTGTTACAGAGTTTGGAGGGAATCCCTCTGATTCTTGATATGTACAAAGAGCTGTATGCTTACCAACCGTTGGCTCGCCACCTAATTGAGCTAATTTAACATTAATTGAAGTTGTCTTAGTAGGGTTTTTCAAAGGATCGGGTGCATAAACTCCAGCAACATGATCTGTAATATTATAATATAGAGCATTCTGTGCCTTCCAGCTGCTACCATCTATGGTCGCGGACATTTCACCCAATACTACATCGCTTGGCCCTGTCGGTTCATCATCTTTGCAAGATGACATAAATAGTGACATTGCTAAAGTTACAGTTAATAGCACAAGTAATTTTTTCATAAATATCCTCAAATTTTATTAATGTAAATACGTTTATAAGTTCAAAATAACATAATTTTGAATAATACAAAAGAACAAAACCCAAAAGTATAAATGTTTTCACTCCTTATCTCGTTCATCGTTATGCTTAATCCCATAGCGTTATTTCTATATTTACAACCGATTATGCTCGAATTAGATCATAAGGCATTTAGGAAGGTATTATTAAAAGCATCGATAACATCATTTCTAATTTATCTAATTTTCTTCATATTTGGTGATATTATATTTACTCAAGTATTGCATATTAACTTCGAATCCTTCAGAATATTCGGTGGTATTGTGCTCTTCTCTTTCGCCTATTTTTACATTGTAAAAGGGCAGAAAGCGATGCTGAAAATGAAGGAGAATCTAGATGATTTGGCTAATGAAATTGCACTACCATTTATGGTTGGAGCTGGGACTATTTCGTTAGCAATATTAATGAAAGAGCAGTTGAATTATACTTGGGGAATTATTACTTTAGTCTTATCTATGATTATTTGTTTTATAGTAGTTATGGCTCTCAAATTCATACGTGATAAGCTGAAAAAAGAGAAATTCCGTATTGCTTTCGATAAGAATATGGAAATTGCTGTCCGATTGAATGGTTTTTTCGTAGGTGCTATTGGTATTAATATGATGAATACTGGTATTCAGAATATGTATTTCTAAAAAAATCCCCACACTAGTGCAGGGATTGAGAAATAATTATTTTTATTCTGGATTACTATTTAATCTTATACCAACTTGAGTTTGCACGAACTACCATACTTGCTTCACCAGTCAGAAAGTTGATACCACCTACCGTAATAGTAGAGCCATGAGTATTAACAACTACTATTATAGTACCATCAGCAACTGTTGGAAATGCGTTAGCACCAGCACCATCAGCGTTCAATATTATCACACTATACTTACCATTAGTTGAAAGATTATCTGCATCTACTCCAGTTTTTTGAGAAAGTGTTATCGAACCATCATTGATATCTAAGTTACCGTTAACATCCATGTTACCATTTTTATAAACTATAAGTGCATCTGAACGTGCTGAACTAGTTCCATTTCCAACCACAAATACTCGGTCAGCTGAATTAAGTCCAAATGTATCATTTGGTGTATAGTCTGTATCATAACTTCCGACTACAAACTCAGCATAAGATTCAGCAGTTGTATGCTCGCCAAAAGCAGCCGAAATATCTCCTCGTGCTTTTGAATAGAAACCACTTGCAACGGCTGCAAATCCAGTTGCTTCAGAAAAACCTCCTGTAGCAAATGAATATTGATTGTTGGCAAGTGTGCTGACTCCCATAGCTACAGAACCTGATCCACTTGCATTTGCGTTACTACCGAATGCAGCAGAATATGTTCCATTTGCTCTAGTATTTAGCCCTATTGCAAAAGAGTTTGTACCAATATTACTTCCATCATCCCAATTCGAATTTTGTATAGTACCTGCTCTAAATGCACCTTTACTATTATCAAAGAAGAATTTATTCTCTGTTCCTGAAGAATAGTCAAAGTCAGTATCTCCGAATATGAAATCATCTGTTGGTGTGTTGGATGTTGTTTTCCCTCCTGTAGAAGTAAAAGCACCACTGCCAGTAACAGCTCCCCATTTCAGATTACCATCTTCAGTTTTCAAATATTGTCCACTTTTACCAGTTGTATCAGGTAGATTTGGCTGTTTACCATCAATTTGATCTTGTACATTCGAAGTTACAGAATTGATGAATTGTAGTTCTGTATTTGATACAGAACCGTCAGCTAACTTAGTAGCGTTAATAGCAGCAGCTGCTTTTATATCTGCATTATCAATATTAGTAATTGTATTATTATCTGCGTCTATTGTTTTGTTAGTCAAAGTTTGAGTAGCATCTGTACCTACTAGAGTAGTATTTACATTTGGAACAGTAAGAATTCTTGTTGTTGATGTTGATATAC
>PGYR01000065.1:12500-14090 GCA_002839765.1 Ignavibacteriae bacterium HGW-Ignavibacteriae-4 | reverse complement strand
CAGAACTTACCTGTCAAGGAATTTCGCTACCTTAGGACCGTTATAGTTACGGCCGCCGTTCACTGGGGCTTCAATTCAATGCTTCGATTGCTCTAACATCTCCTCTTAACCTTCCAGCACTGGGCAGGTGTCAGCTCCTATACTTCATCTTGCGATTTAGCAGAAACCTGTGTTTTTGGTAAACAGTTGCTTGGGCCGCTTCTCTGCGGCTTTAATTTCTTAAAGCTCCCCTTCTCGCGAACTTACGGGGTCATTTTGCCGAGTTCCTTAACAAGGGTTATCTCGCGCGTCTTTACATTCTCTGCTCGTCCACCTGTGTCGGTTTGCGGTACAGGTACCTATTACATTAACCATAGAAGCTTTTCTTGGAAGCTGAGATTCACCAGACTTGCGTCATCAGTACTCAGGATTTACGCATGGCGGATTTGCCTACCACACTCCCTCGTTACCTTAAACAGACTATTCCTCCAGTCTGCTCTGGTTATCTTTCTCCGTCACTCCTTCTGTCTAATAGGTAGTACAGGAATATCAACCTGTTGGCCATCGGCTACGCTTTTCAGCCTCACCTTAGGACCTGACTAACCCAGGGCGGACGAACCTTCCCCTGGAAACCTTGGACTTTTGACGGATGGGATTCTCACCCATCTTTTCGTTACTCATACCGGCATTCTCACTTCTAAGCGCTCCACAGCTCCTCACGGTACTGCTTCGACGCACTTAGAACGCTCACCTACCAATCAATACATACGTATCAATTCCGCAGTTTCGGTATTATGCTTAGCCCCGGTACATCTTCGGCGCAGATCTATTCGACTAGTGAGCTGTTACGCACTCTTTAAAGGATGGCTGCTTCTAAGCCAACCTCCTAGATGTCTATACGGATCCACTTCCTTTCCCACTTAGCATAAATTTCGGGACCTTAACTGGCGGTCTGGGCTGTTTCCCTCTTGACCACGGACCTTATCACCCGTAGTCTGACTGCCAAGTCTGTATGTCGGTATTCAGAGTTTGATTGCATTCAGTACCCCTTGCGAGGCCATTATACATTCAGTGCTTTACCCCCAACACACATTTAAACTTGACGCTAGCCCTAAAGCTATTTCGGTGAGAACCAGCTATCTCCGAGCTCGATTGGAATTTCTCCCCTAGACACAAATCATCCGGGCCCTTTTCAACGGACTGCGGTTCGGTCCTCCATTAAGTGTTACCTTAACTTCAACCTGTTCATGCCTAGCTCGCACGGTTTCGGGTCTATAACAACATACTAATATCGCCCTATTCAGACTCGCTTTCGCTGCGGCTCCACTCCTAAAAGCTTAACCTCGCATGTTATCATAACTCGCCGGTTCATTCTACAAAAGGCACGCCATCACCCATTAACGGGCTCTGACTTGTTGTAAGCATATGGTTTCAAGTTCTATTTCACTCCCTTTCCAGGGTTCTTTTCACCTTTCCCTCACGGTACTGGTTCACTATCGGTCACTAGGTAGTATTTAGCCTTCGGAGATGGTCCTCCGTTCTTCCGACAAGGTTCCACGTGCCTCGCCGTACTCTTCTTTACTCAGAGTCTTTACTATTTCGTCTACGGGA
>PGYR01000065.1:0-10000 GCA_002839765.1 Ignavibacteriae bacterium HGW-Ignavibacteriae-4 | reverse complement strand
GTGAAAAGATTCCAACGAAGCCGCTCAAATCTGAAACGCCAACCAAATTAGATGTAAATAATAATCCTAAAGTTCCAAAAATTGATGTCCCAGCACTTATTAACATATTAAATGCACTTCCAATTGAACCGAAGAAACTAAAATGATTTGTCGCCTCAATTCCGATAACGCTATCGAAAGGAGTTACTCCTACTGCCTCTAACACATTATCGCCATAAAGGACAAATTGAATATCATAATTTCCGCCACTACCTAATGCTTCACCTGCAACAACTTGACTCCCAGCACTAACAAGCAATGTTTCTGTACCGCCAATGTTGTAAATAATATTTTCTTGTTCTCCAGTTGGATTTATTTCAACAACATAAACTCCATTTTCTTGTTTTACGCTAGCGATATAACCAGAGTATTCTGATATAGTTTGACGATACACAGTCATCTTATATAAATCTTCTTTAGATTCAGATCCTGCTTTATTGTTTTCAACAAAATTAATTACATCTTCCCAAGTATTCATTTGAGTATCTTCAATACTTAAAATCTTATCTCCTGCTTTAAGTTCGCTTTTTGCAAGTACATCAATCGGAGCTTTTATAATTAAGTCGTTTGAATCGTTTGTAGCTTGAAAACCTAAACTATAGAATAACATTAATGGCTTGATTTCATCCAAAGTCACTAACTGTCCATCTCTTTCAACAACAATGATATATCCATCAATAGTTTTATTTAGCTCACTTGATACTGAATTACTAGAACCCGTCCAAGTCTCTACATCAACACCGTTGATTGAAATAATCTTATCTCCATCCATTAAAATACCATAAGCGGGACCTGCTTCATTTACTGAACTAATTTCTGTACTATCCGTATTTGGCACTCCAACTGCAAAAGCAATGATTAAGTACACAACAAAGGCTAAGACAAAATTCATCATCGGCCCACCAAAAGTAGCGATGAATCTTTGCCATTTAGTCTTTGAAGCGAATCTTCTATTTAGTGGAGCAATTTGCATTTCTCTCTTGTCAAAAATATACATTGCGTCTTGTTTTACAGAGTATTGATTAATAAAAAGAGACTTATCGCTCTTTAAATCAATTGTTTCTACTGTCACTTCAATTAAATCTTGATATTTAGGATTGTTTGGATTAATGATAATGTTTTTTACAACATTAGATTTATCAAAATCTAATCTTACTTTATCGCCGACTTTAATTATCTCTTCTTCTAACTCTTCACCAGACATTGAAACAAACCCACCAAATGGGATTGCTCTTATCGAATAAATTGTTTCACCTTTTTTAATGCTCCAAAGTCTTGGTCCCATACCAAATGAAAATTCATGGCATAAAATTCCAGCTTTTTTTGCGAAATATAAATGTCCCAATTCATGAACACATATAATTACTCCCAAAACAATTAAAAACAAAATAATGTTTCCAAGCGTTTGGAAAATTCCTAAAGTTATAATCATCGTTGTAAAACTCCTTAATATTGTTTATAAATTCTCTCTTTTATTTCTCTATCAATATAATATATTTCTTCTAGACTTGGAAAAGGAATAATTTCATGGTTATCCATTTCCGCTCTAATTATTTTCTCAATATCTAAAAAAGCAATTTTTTCCTCAAGAAAAAGTTTTACCGCCACTTCATTAGCAGCGTTTAAAACTGTTCTTAAGCTTCCACCTTTTTTATATGCTTCAATCGCATATAACAAACAAGGGTATCTCTCAAAATTCATCTTTTCAAAATGCAGATTGTTTAATCGAATAAGATCAAACTTATTAGCGATTGAAGGTTTTCTTTGCGGATAATACATTGCGTAACTAATCGGTAATCGCATATCGTGATCAGCGATTTGAGCCATTATCGAACCATCGACAAATTCTATCATCGAGTGAATTATACTTTCATAATGTAAAATAGTTTCAACCTTGTCAATTTCAATATCAAAAAGGTAACATGCCTCGATAACTTCAAAACCTTTATTAATCATTGTTGCTGAATCGATGGTAATCTTTTTACCCATCGCCCAGTTAGGATGATTTAATGCGTCTTTAACTAAAACATTGTTTAATTCTTCTCTATTTTTATCTCTGAAGGCTCCACCACTAGCTGTTATTATCAGTCGGTTAACCGTCGAGAGTTCTTCACCATTTAAAGCCTGCCATAAGGCACTATGTTCTGAATCAATAGGATAAATCTTTGCTTTTGAAGTTTTTAACTTTTCCTTAATTAGATGTCCGCCAACAACTAAGGTTTCTTTATTTGCTAGTAAAATATCGCGGTTAATTTCAATTGCTTTTATAGTTGGTTTTAATCCCACCATGCCTACAAGCGCATTTATTAGGGTAATATCTTGATAAGGATTATATCCCGCCAAGAAAGACAAACCTTCTTCGCCGAAAACAACTTTGATATCTGGGTATTGTTTAGCTATTTCTGTTGCTTGAGATTCGTTTTTTACACAAACGATATCCAAATCAAATTCCTTAATTATTCTCTTTAAAGCTTCAAAATTATTGTAAGCTGAAACTCCTTTTAAAATAAAATCTGTTGGATTCTCTCTGATGATTTCAATTGTTTGCTCCCCGATAGAACCTGTAGCGCCTAGTAGATAGATTTTCTTCATCATAAAATCACCATCACTAAAAGCATTAAAAAGATACTTGCAAAAGCACTTGAATCAAAACGATCCATTACTCCGCCATGGCCAGGAAATAGGTTTGAATAGTCTTTGATATTGTGTTCTCTTTTAAATTTTGAAGCTACCAGATCGCCGATTTGGGCAATAATAGACAAACCAAAACTAATCAAAAATATGAATATTATGTTAGTGTCAAAGACACCAAGAAAATATGCATATAATCCAGCAATAACACCACCAAATAATAAACCTCCAATAGCGCCTTCAACACTCTTTTTCGGTGATATCTTTGGTGCTAATCGTCTTTTACCGAATCTAATGCCAATGAAGTATGCAAAAACATCGGTTATCATTGCGACGATAAATAGGTAAATAATTAAATGAATTGAAACGGTTCTTAAATATGCAAAACCGATAAATCCCAAACTAGTATAAAAAATCGTCAATATTTGTTCAGAAAAATCTTTTTTCATAAAGCCATCATTGAACACATAAATCAATGAATAGATAAGTAATATGGAAATTATGAAAACAAACACGATCATATAAAAGAAATCTGTTTGAAAAAAGAAAACACTTAATAGTGTAAAGACAAAAGTGAATGGTATCGATAAATAGTTCAAAACAGAAAACTTTTTCCCTTTATTTAACATTCTAGAAAATTCAAAAGCTGCTAGGGAGGATAACACTACACATAATCCAGAAAAAAGAAACTCTAGTTCCCCTTCGCCGAAATATATGAATAAACCTAAAACTATTACTAGGATAGCTCCCGTTATGATTCGTTGCTTCATTTAACCTTTTAGTCCCCCGAATCTTCTATCTCTTTTGTTATACTCAGTTATTGCTTCCATTAAATCTTTACCGGAAAAAGCTGGCCAATATGTTTTCGTAAAATATAGTTCTGCATAAGCTGCTTGCCACAACAAAAAGTTTGATAAACGAATCTCGCCGCTCGGTCTAATCAACAAATCAAGTTGTGGTAAATCTTTCGTATAAAGGTATTCTTCTATATTAACTTCACTAATTTCATTTGGTTTGATTTTGCCGTCTAATACACCTTGTGATATTTTTTGGACCGCTTCAACAATTTCCGTTCTTGAGCCATAGTCAAAACAGATATTTAAAACTAAGCCTTGTCGATCTGCTGTATTATTTGTTATTCTTTCTAAGATTTCAAGATTTTCAGCACTTAAGTGGGTTTTTCTTCCCGAAAACATAACTTTAATATCATATTTTTTAAAATCGTCTTTAAAACGTTTCTCGAATTCTTTAGGAAGTTTCATTAAAAAATCTACTTCATCTTTAGGTCTTGACCAGTTTTCAGTAGAAAAAGCATAAACACTTAAAGCCTTTATTCCTAACTCACTTGCTTTAATACAAATTGTTCGAATATTTTCTACGCCTTTTTGATGTCCGTAGGTTCTAGGCATATGTCTTTTCTTCGCCCATCTGCCATTACCATCAAGGATGATTGCTATATGTTGAGGAATCTTTAATTCTTCTTTGAGTTTTAACTTCTGCACATTATCACACCCTTCTTCTAACAATAGATTATACTATATTTTATGTGATTATTCTATGATTTTTATCTGTTAGCCATATTTTATAAATCGAAAATAAAAAGTTTGTAAATTTCTTATCGAAGATAATTTACAAACTTTATTGATTTTAGATATGCATTATGTCTTTTTCTTTTTCTTTAAAATACTCATCAATTTTTTCAGTAAACTTATCAGTTAGTTTTTGAGTTTCATCTTGATAGTAAACTAAATCATCTTCAGTAATAGCAGAATCTTTTTCCATCTTCTTAAAATGAGCAATTGCATCTCTTCTAATGTTTCTAATTGCAATTTTACTATCCTCAGCCATTTTATGAATGGTTTTAACTGAGTTACGGCGATTTTCTTCCGTCATAGGTGGTAATACGATTCTTACTCCGATACCATCATTTGAAGGAGTTACACCAATATTAGCTCCAAAAATTGCTCTTTCGATTTCTGATACAAGTGTTTTATCGTAAGGTTTGATGTAGATTTGGTTACCTTCAGGTACAGATATTGAAGCCACTTGATTGATTGGGGTTTCAACACCATAATAACTCACGTTAACTCTTTCTAACATCTTCGGGTTTGCTCTTCCGCTTCTTACAGTTGAAAAATCACGATGTAAAGCTTGTAGCGTGTGCTCCATTTTTTCTTCTGCTTCTAAAAGAATTGTTTCTGGCATCTTACTTTCCTCCCTTGCCTTTTTGAATCATTGTTCCTATATCTTCGCCAAGAATAGCACGTCTTATATTACCAGGTACATTCATATCGAAAACATAGATATCGATATTATTATCATAACATAAAGCTGCCGCAGTTGAATCCATAACATTTAAATTCTTTCCTAAAACTTCTCGATGAGTTAAATTTGTAAATTTTATTGAATCATCGTATTTGCGAGGATCCTTATTATAAACTCCATCAGTACCGTTTTTAGCCATATAAACAATTGAAGCACCTAACTCAGCTGCCCTTAGGGCTGCTGTAGTGTCAGTTGAAAAATATGGGTTACCTGTTCCGCCACCAAAAATTACAATTCTATCTTTTTCAAAATGTGATAGAGCCTTTCTTCTGATGTATGGTTCAGCAACTTCAGGAATGTTGATTGAAGTCATAACTCTTGTTTCTACACCCATTGCTTCAAGTGAGTTTTGTAGAGCTAAAGCATTAACAATTGTGCCAATCATTCCCATATAGTCAGCGCTGGATCTTTCAATACCCATATCTTCCGCTAATTTCCCCCGGAAAATATTCCCTCCGCCGACAATAACACCAATCTCACAATTGCACGAATCATAAGCTTCTTTAATCTCTTTGGCAATATGTTTTACAGTAAGCGGATCAACACCGACACCATTTTCTCCGGCTAAAGCTTCTCCGCTTATTTTAATCATGATTCTTCTTCTTGGCATAATTTCCCTCCTAAATATTTTAAAAAAAGGACAAAAAAATGTCCTTTTAATTATCCGACTTGTCTCATTACTTCGTCAGCAAAATTTTCTTCTTTTTTCTCTACGCCTTCACCAACAGCCAAACGTTTAAATAAAGCGACTGAAACGCCCTTAGATTTAACATATTGTTCAACTGTTTCATCTGGGTTCTTAACAAATGGTTGGTTTAATAAGCAAATTTCTTTTAAGTTTTTGTTCAATCTTCCTTCAACCATCTTAATGATGATGTTTTCTGGTTTTGGTTTGTCTGATTCAGCATTTTCATTTAAAGCTTCTTTAGTCAAAACTTCTCTTTCATGAGCGATAAACTCTTCAGAGATTTCTTCTTGACTAACATATTTAGGACTAGATGCTGCAACATGCATTGCAACGTCTTTTGCCACTTCAGCGTTGTCACCATTGATGATAGCTAATGAAGCAATCTTACCAGCCATATGTATGTAAGCTCCGAAAGTTTGAGCAGCTGTTTTATTAACTAACTCATATCTTCTAAATGTTAAGTTTTCACCGATTGTTGAAACTTGTTCAAGAAGTAATTCTTGAAGTGGTTTCCCATCAATAATCGAAGCTAATGCATCTTCACTTGTTGCCGGTTGAACCTTTAATAAATGATCAGCAATTTTGTTTACCAAAACTTGGAATTTATCGTTTTTTGCAACGAAATCAGTTTCACAGTTAAGTTCAAATATTACAGCTACGTCTCCTGAAACTTTCACTTCACAAGAACCTTCGGCTGCAATTCTTGAAGATTTTTTCGCTGCTTTAGCGATACCTTTTTCTCTTAACCAATCTACCGCTAAATCTATATCTCCATTAGTCTCAACTAAGGCTTTTTTACAATCCATTAGTCCAGCGCCAGTTTTATCTCTTAATTCTTTTACTAATTTAGCACTAATATCCATAATCTATCCTCCCAAATTATCATATTTAATATATCATATTTTAATTTTCTTTACAACACTATAACTCTTTAAAAAGGGAGCATTTTTTATCTTGCTCCCAGTGTTTATTAAAGTGCTGTTTGTATAAGTTCGATTAATTCAGCTTTTCTTAAACTAGAATAACCGCTTAAGTCTAATTCTTTAGCTAATTCTCTTAAATCAGCAACTGTTTTTGCTTCTAAGTCTTCTTGAGAATACTTAGGTTCTGCTTTAGGTGCTGGTTTAGTTTCTTTAACTTCTGCCTTAACTTCTGCTTTAACTTCTTTAACTTCTGGTTTAGCTTCTTCTTTTTTAGGTTGAGAAGTAACTTTTACCACAACAGGTTTGCTTTCGACAGGTTTTGCGACTGGTTTCTTAGCGACAACTACTTCTTCATCTTCTACATCTTCGATGTCAGTACCTTCTAGGTTTTCATCATCTGCTTCTTCATCAAGCGCACTTTCTCCACCTGAAGCTTCGATTACTGCATCAGCCAATTTGTTAACGATTAATCTTACTGAACGTAAAGCGTCATCATTAGCTGGAATTACGTAATCTACTTCATCTGGATCACAGTTAGTATCAACAATACCGAATACAGGAATATCTAATCTTCTTGCTTCAAGAATAGCGTTTCTCTCTTTTCTTGGGTCGATAATGAATAAAGCTTCTGGAACTTTCTTCATATCTTTAATTCCACCTAAGAATTTTTCGAGACGAGCCATTTCTTTTTTAAGATTGATAACTTCTTTTTTAGGTAAAACATCAAATGTTCCATCTTCTTGCATTTTGTAAAGATCTTGAAGTTTTTTGATAGATTTTTTGATTGTTTTGAAGTTAGTTAGTGTTCCCCCTAGCCATCTTTGGTTTACATAGTATTGTCCTGAACGTTCTGCTGCTTCTTTGATAGGATCTTGTGTTTGTTTCTTAGTCCCAACAAACAATACCTTTCCACCTTCTGATGCAATGTCGAATAAAGCTTTGTATGCCTCATCGATCAAGTCGCTAGATTTTTGCAAATCGATAATGTGAATACCGTTTCTAGAAGTGTAGATGTATTTTGCCATCTTAGGATTCCATCTTCTAGTTTGGTGTCCGAAATGCACCCCTGCTTCAAGCAAGGCTTTCATTGAAATAACTCCCATTTTTGTTTCCTCCTTTTTGATTTTTTAGCCTCCACCTAATCATCGCTTAGAACCCACCACTAATTCTAGCAGCTCCCGAGTCTTAAACTCATAGATGTGTGTATTTTTTACGGCTCTTGTATTTTATCAAATTTTTCAACTTAAATCAAGTATTATTTACTGCTATAAGGCTTATACTTATAATAATTACGTAGTAAAGAAAAAAGGGATTAGTTCCCTGTAGAACCAAACCCTCCCAAACGTTTAACTTTAGTATCATCAGAATCAACCGTCAAGTATTTCATAAAGATTCCTTGGGCAATTCTTTCACCTTTTTTTATTAAAACATCCTCATCGCCATAGTTGTAAAGTATCAACATAATCTCGCCTTCATTATCCGGATTATTATAATAATCAGAATCAATTATGCCAACGGAATTAAGCTTTACCAACTTCTTTTTGAACGATAAAGAACTACGAGGATAAACCTCAAGAACTTCATCTTCTAGCATATATGCTTTTATACCGGTAGGCACAAACTCAAAAGTCTTCTTTTTAACTATGATATCAACTGCACAAGATATATCATATCCAGCACTGCCTTTAGTCTTTCTTTCCGGTAAAGATATTTGCGCATTTTGATATTTTTTTACAACTTCAAATCCTCTTGATCTCATAAGCATCTCCTAAATATGACCGGCGCCGGTTTGTTTGATTTGTTTTAATAATTCTTTTTCAGCTTTTGCTAGTTCAACATTTCTTTCACGATTTTCTTCAATTCGATTTTTTCTAATCTCAATTAAATTATTCATCGCTTCCTCTTTGGATTCACCAATAAAAGCGTCTTGAGCTATACATGTTATTTTATTATGATGATTTTCTACTACCCCATTAATAACTACAACATAATACACTAAGTTTCCTTGAAACAGCTTAATATAACCCGTATCTATGGTCGAAACAATCGGTAAATGATCTCCTAAGATTTCGTAATCACCATTATTGGATGCGGAAACAATAACCGCATTTACGGTTTCGTTATATAATTCACCATCTGGTGTCACAATTGAAATCTTCATAATTTACCTCCTATTTCATTTTTTCTGATTTTTTAATAACTTCTTCAATGCTTCCGACCAAACGGAAGGCATCTTCAGGCAAATGATCATATTTTCCTTCTAAAATTTCTTTAAAACCTTTAACAGTATCGCTTACCTTTACAAAAGAACCCTTTTGACCAGTAAATTGTTCAGCAACATGGAAATTTTGAGAAAGGAATAATCTAATTCTTCTAGCGCGATGAACAACTAATTTATCTTCTTCTGAAAGTTCATCCATACCTAAAATTGCAATAATATCTAATAAATCATTATATTTTTGTAAAGTTCTTTGAACTTCTCTAGCTACATTATAATGTTCTTCGCCAACTATTTCTGGTGTTAAAGCTCTTGAAGTTGATGCTAATGGATCAACCGCAGGATAAATACCTTCTTCAGAAATCTTTCGAGAAAGGTTTGTAGTAGCGTCTAGATGGGTAAAAGTTGTAGCTGGAGCAGGGTCAGTATAATCATCTGCTGGTACATATACCGCTTGAATCGATGTAATTGACCCGTCTTTTGTAGAAGTGATTCTCTCTTGCAGAAGTCCCATATCAGTAGCTAAAGTTGGTTGGTATCCAACTGCTGAAGGCATTCTTCCTAAAAGGGCACTAACTTCTGAACCCGCTTGGGTAAAACGGAAAATGTTATCGATAAATAATAATACATCTTGTTTCTCTTGATCACGGAAATATTCTGCCATTGTTAAACCAGAAAGCCCGACTCTCATTCTCGCTCCAGGTGGTTCATTCATTTGTCCAAACACCATGGCTGTCTTTTTGATAACTCCTGATTCAGTCATTTCATGATATAAGTCGTTTCCTTCTCTTGTTCTCTCACCAACACCGGCAAAGACACTGATACCGCCGTGTTCTTGAGCTACGTTATTAATAAGTTCTTGGATTAAAACCGTTTTTCCAACACCGGCTCCACCAAATAGTCCAATCTTACCACCTTTAATATAAGGTGCTAGTAAGTCAACCACTTTAATTCCAGTTTCAAGAATCTCTACTTCGGCATTTAAATCTTCTAATTTAGGGGCTGGTCGATGTATCGGCGCTGTTTCAAAATCACCTTCAAGCGGTAATCCATCAATAGGTTGTCCTAAAACATTGAAAACTCTTCCTAAGGTAACTCTTCCAACAGGAACAGATATCGGTTTACCAGTATCGATAACGTCCATACCTCGAACTAATCCATCAGTAGAATCCATCG
>PGYR01000064.1 GCA_002839765.1 Ignavibacteriae bacterium HGW-Ignavibacteriae-4 | reverse complement strand
CTATCGTGATTTCGATTATCCATTCAATGAGCTGATAACTACCCACGATCTGACAAACGATTTCACTTCAGTAAATGAGTTTATCAACTCACAAAAATCTATCGGTGGTAATAGCACTCCGGAAGCTGTCGAAGTAGCACTTAGCTCGGCTGTCAATGAGTTCACTTGGTCAGAAGATGCAGTAGCTCGTATTATGTTCCTTATACTAGATGCTCCTCCTCACGAAGATGCACAGACTATGGAGCGATTCCGTGAGTTGACTGCTCGTGCATCGGCTATGGGCATTCGTATTATCCCACTTACAGCTAGTGGAATTGATAAATCGTCCGAGTACCTTATGCGTTCGTTAGCATTGTTGACTAATGGTACTTACCTGTTTTTGACTGATGATAGTGGAATAGGAGGCAGCCACATAAAGCCTACTACTGATAGCTACGACGTAGAGATGATGAATGAGATGATAGTGCGTATTATTAATCAGTTCATCGACACACCAAATTGTGGAGATAGTAAAGACCTATACGCTAAAGATATTGAAGACAATATATACAATGACAAAGAACAAAAAGATGAAGATATATCTGACCATGTCCGAATATTCCCTAATCCTACTGATGGTCCACTGACATTAGAGATGGATGAGCAATTCGACCAGATGTTTGTTGTAGATATGAATGGGAAAATCTTATTTCGAATAGAGCAGAAGGGTACTAGAGTCGAGATAAACCTCTCTAATTACCCGAGTGGAGCATACTTCCTCAAATACAGCTATAAGGGAGCTTGGGGTGGTAGCCAGATTCGATTGATGAGGTAATGAATGACAAAGATTGACAAACGAATTAGAGCTCAATGGAATTGCCGTTGGCTTCAGCCAACGGTTAGCAAAAATTCCCGAAACATTAGGACTTTAGTCCCATAGTTATTCTAATCATCCGAACAATCTTGTTCTGATAGAATTATAGGAACAATTATTTTTTAGCTGATTTTGGTCTTAGATCGTATGCTTTTTGAATTGTGTATTTGAATTCAACAAATATACGCCAAGAATTAATACTAAAATTCTCACCAAACGAACTGGTATTAGTAAAAGGAACATTTTGAGTATATCCTATTGAGAATGTAGATCTTTCACCAGGTGTCAAATTTAACAATAGTGAAAAATCAGAACCAATAAGAGGAGATGTTAATTCAGATACTTTGGAGTCCTGTACTTTAGTATCAGCGTCAGTATATCTCAAGCGGCCTTCCACACCATTAACAAATACATTCTTTGTTAATGGGGTTTTAGTGTGCACTAGATTACTATATAAAGGAAATGAAATCTTTGGGGCAACTCTAAAAGTCAACCAGCCAGTGGGATTATAAGCTATAAAAGGTGCAATACCTAAATAAGTTATATTCATTTTTGCTTCATGTCTAAAATCAATATTAATAGGTTTTTGCTCGTTACTAAAGCCACTGAATTGCGATATATCTATGGGTTCTATTTCTCTATAAGTAGAGTTTATATTCATAATATCAAGAGACATAATAGCTCCAAAGAAAAAATTAGTTGATGCTTTCCTTTGGTAAATACCTCCAATAGTATAGCCAGTAGCAGTCCCATCTTGAAATTCACAACTATCGCATTCCACAAAGTGCTTTCCTCCAGCCCAATTAGGGCCTATACCAATGAAGCCACCTATTGATTCTTCCGCTAAACTATTGACAGATGGAGCTAAAGGGGTAGATAATTCATAGACCTGCGCTTCCAAATTAGTCCAAAATATTAGTGTGAGT
The DNA here is from genome assembly GCA_002839765.1 of Ignavibacteriae bacterium HGW-Ignavibacteriae-4. Classification (GTDB taxonomy): domain Bacteria; phylum Bacteroidota; class Ignavibacteria; order Kapaibacteriales; family UBA2268; genus PGYR01. The sequence goes on along the minus strand of PGYR01000064.1, from coordinate 9,878 downwards.
GCAAATACTAACGTATATGTTTTCGTCGTTGTCATAGCTTTCTTTTATTTTAATTATATTGCTTTTTATAATATAGCAAAAATCTATTTTAATATAGAGCAAAATGTATGGAAAAAGTTACAAATAACGAAAATAATAGTATCGAGAACCTAACTTCGGTAACAAAATGCAGAGCAATCGCTATTCATATACTTAATAGATATGACCGTAGCGACTCTTACATCGACAAACTATTGGAATCAGAGCTGAGAAGTAACGATTTGAATAGAAAAGATAAAGCATTGCTTACTCAGTTAGTAAATGGTACGGTAAGATGGCGTGCTAAATTAGATTGGGTTCTAATTGGGTTCTTCCATGGCGAATTTCATAAATCTATGAATATTGTCAAAAATGCGATGCGTATAGCTCTGTATCAAATACTTTTCATGGATAAGATACCAGAACACGCTGCTATCAATGAATCAGTTGAACTTGTAAAACAAATACAAGGGCAAAAAGCTGCCAGTTTGGTCAATGGAGTCTTAAGAAACATAGTCCGTAACAAGCAGAATATTCGATTCCCCGTTGAAAATGAAGACAGAGATTTCTATTTATCTATAGTACACTCGCACCCCAAATGGATGACTAAAAGATGGGTCAAATTCTGGGGCGAAGAATTTGCTGTTAAGTTAATGGAAGCTAATAATAAGATTCCGTATATGGCAATGAGAGTTAATAAATTGAAGTCAAATGCAGAAGAAGTAGAAAAAATGTTAGTAGAGAATGAAATTAATTTCGAAAAATCTGTATTTCATCCCGACACTTACAAAGTAAAAAACCTTGGTAATAGCGTAACTATGACTGATTTATTCAAAAATGGTTTGATAGCAGTACAAGACCCCTCGGCATCTTTAGCTGCTGAGTTGACTAATGCTAAACCAGGAATGAGAGTTATTGACTTATGTGCTGCACCAGGTGGCAAATCATTCAAGATTGCAGAAATGATGGAAAACAAAGGTACTTTAATTTCTAATGACAAGTACTGGGGCAAGCTAAAAATGCTTTCTGCAGAAGCTGATAGATTAGGTATTACAATAATAGAACAACAAAAAGAAGATGCCGCAGAATGTACGGCTAAAGAAAAAGCAGATGTTGTTATTATAGATGCTCCATGTAGTGGCAGTGGAACTTTCTCAAAAAAACCAGATATAAAATGGAAAAGAGAAATTGAAGATGTTTATAAACTGAATACAATTCAAAAAGACATATTGAAAAATGCACCTAATCTGATTAAAGAAGATGGTGCTATAGTTTATTCAACTTGCTCGATTGAGCCAGAAGAGAATATAATGATTGCTGAATGGTTTCTGAAAACATTTCCCGATTTCAAAGTAGATCCGGCAGAAAATTATCTTCCGGCAGAAGTATGTAAAGACGGATATATGCAGACTTTCCCGAATCTACACTCCACAGATGGCGCATTTGCTGTTAGGTTTATCAGGAAATAGACAAAGAATATGGCAGAAAATAAATCATTAGGAATGATAGATGCTTATAAGATAGCATGGAGTTTTACTAAAAACAATAGAACTCTTCTTGTTGCATCTTTTATTTTGAATATTCTTTTTTCTATCACGACAGCGATGACGATTTCGCTTATCAAAATTATATTGGGATTCTTATTTGAAGTTAAAGCTGAATCCTCGGTTAATACTCCAACTATTGAGATTGGCGCTTTCCAAGAATTAAAAGAATCGTTTTTCAATTTCTTTTATTCCCTAGTTACAGCCGATACAGTTAGTGAGCAAGTTATACGTCTGGGAGTAATAATAATGATACTCTTCATTATTAAAAATATTTTCAAGTATTTTGGCTCGATTGTCGGTGATATATTCAACCAGAGAGTAATTAAGAATATACGTGATACTGTTTTTTATAAGATAACTTCTCTCTCCTTGGATTATTTCAATAGAGAGAAACAAGGCACAATAATCTCTAAAGTATCGAATGACGTTTCGTTACTGAACAATACAACAATATCTTCTCTTAATGGGGTGATACGTGATGTGATACAAGTTATCATTTTCATGTTCTTCCTCCTTACTATATCGGTAGAGCTTACGCTATGGGCATTTAGTACCTCGCTTATATCGGTCCTCTTTATCCAGATATCTGTGAAATATCTCAAGCGATATGCCTCACGGATGCAAGATGCGATGGCAAGTTTTACAACTACATTGCAAGAATCAATCGGTGGTATAAGAGTACTAAAAGCACTGAATGCTAAGGACGTAACCAATCAAAGATTTGCTAACGATACTAGCTCTTATGTCAACTCGGCTATTAAGCACAGAAAGATAATGGCTTTAGTTCCGGCTGCAAATGAGATTTGGGCTATACTTGGACTATGCGTCGTATTAGTTATAGGCGGTCAGCAAGTATTAGTAGATAAGACAGTGAAAGCTGACGACCTGATGACTTTTCTATTTATGTTGTTTGCTCTGATGACACCTATTATGTCCCTCATTGGTTCTTATTCTAATATGCAACAGGGTATAGTTGCAGGTGAGCGGATTATGAGTATTCTGAATGAAGAGCCGACAATAAAAGAGGGTACTCAGTCAATTACAAAAATCAAAAATGACATTTCTTTCAATAATGTTTCATTTGCTTATGTTGACCACCACGTACTGAATAACGTGACGATCAAATTAGAAAAAGGGAAGAAAGTAGCATTTGTAGGTGGTAGCGGTAGCGGTAAATCTACAGCCCTCGACCTAATTACCAGGTTCTATGACCCCAAAAGTGGGTCAATTACTTTGGATGGAATTGATATAAAAGACATTATAATCAGAGATTATCGATCATTATTCGGTATAGTCTCACAAGAAAATATACTCTTCAATGACTCTATCTATAATAATATAATCTACGGTATGACTGAAGTATCGGACGAGAAAGTAATTGAAGCTGCAAAAATAGCAAATGCATATAATTTTATTATGGCTTTGCCAGATAAGTTCGATTCTATAATCGGTGATCGTGGTGTTACAATATCTGGAGGTGAGCGCCAAAGAGTCGCTATTGCAAGGGCTCTAGTCCGTAATCCAGAGGTGCTAATATTCGATGAAGCTACTTCCGCTCTCGATGCTGAATCTGAGAAAGTAGTTCAAGATGCTATTGAAAGTTCACTGAAAGATAAAACAGCAGTAATAGTAGCTCATAGACTTTCAACAATCGTGAATTGTGATTGCATCTATATGTTCGACAAAGGTAGTATAGTAGAAAGCGGTACACATACGGAGCTGATTGCTAAGAAGGGCTACTACAAGAATCTATACGATATACAATACAACAAAGAAGTCAAATAGACACTAATGATCACTTGACTTATTTAGATATACTGCTGCATCGTACATTTTAGCATTCATATATATTTCTGGGATAACTATATCACTTTCGAAATATGTAACCTTCACGCCTGCTTCTCGGAACATCGACATAGTTCTTTCGGTAGCATCTGCCCATTTACCATTAGTATGAGCGTCGTAGAAATCCTGCCCATTTTGGTGGACTATGACTTCGGCAATTCCTGTTTGTATTATCCCTCTCGCACAATCTGTACACGGTGCCCATGGAACATAGAGTTTGCAATTCTTTAGCTCTGTACCACGTCTAGCGGCATTATATATAGCATTTCTTTCGGCATGCTCCATCCAGAAATACTTCTCTCCTCCATCACGCGACAACCGCTTCTCATCTTTGTCTATTTCTATACCTCGAGGTAGGGAGTTGTATCCCGTCGAGACTAATACATTGTCTTTGTCGACAATCACAGAGCCCATGTGCGTGTGGCTATCTTTACTTCGCATAGCAACCAAGTAGCACATAGTAATATAAAGCTGGTCCCAATCTGGTCTTTTCATTATTTTCTCTCGATTAATGACTTGTATTGTTTTGCTCCTTGAAGAGCGACTTTTAGTTGATTTTTATCAACCAAATCTGATAATTCTATATCTCGAGAATTATATAGTTCTAATGCTTCGTCCACGAAGCCCGTAGATAGCTTAACTGCTGCTAATACATATTGTCGCAAACCTTCTGTGTCTTTGTCTTCGGAAACAAAACTTAGAACTGACTCAGCATCTTTATATCTGTCTGAACCAAGATATAATTGACCTAATCGAGTTTGGACTCTGTCCAATTGCAAATTAGTTAGTTCTGGTGAATTGACTATTTTCTCAAAAATATCGCGTGATTTATCTTTGTCGCCACCGGAGAATAGAGTTTCTGCCAAATGATAGTATTTCCAATCATCAGCATCTGCCTCAATATCTTGCTCGAGTAATCTAGTGTTTCGTTCTAGTTTTTCTTTGTCTATAGTTCGATAACCGAAATGTTCGATTATCAGCTCACTATCGTAAATCTCAAATTTTTCTTCTATTGATTCTCGGATTTGCTCATGGATACGGCCAGTGAACCGAATTGATTTATCTTTACGAAAGAGTCTAGTGTATCTATGCTTTGATATAATAGAGTCGTCATTTTCGTCAATATGATTTACAATCTGGAGATTGATTCCGCCAATCTTAGGGTCATTCATCTGTTCCAATGGCAGGTCTAAAAGGTCGAACATAGCGACTTCATCTGCATCTATAACTAGTATCCAATCTGAAGTTGAGTATCTCAAGGCAATATTGCGCATATCACCGAAATTATCGTTCCATGATTGGTAATAAACCTCGCAACCTAGACGGGTACAAATCTGGGGTGTAGTATCTGTTGAACCAGTATCTAATACGATTATTTCACTCGCAAATGGTTTGACAGAGTTAATAGCATCAGCTATTCTCTTCTCTTCGTTTTTAACTATTAGATTAATAGAAATATTTGGTAGATTTTCCATAGACAAAGTTAAATAATATATATTAATTACTTACTTTCTGGGGAACAATTAGTTTGATTTTTGTCCCAACATTTATTTTTGATTCTATTTGGATACTACCTTGAAGTGACTCAATAGACTTTTTGACTATTGCCATTCCAAGTCCAGTACCTTCGATAGCACCTGCATTATAACTTCGGTAAAATGATTCGAATATCTTTTCTATATCCTCTTCAGGAATTCCAATACCTTCGTCAATAACTAATATTTCAAGAGATTCATTATCTTTTTCTTCTACTTTTATTTGTACATTTGTGTCTCTTTCCGAATACTTTACAGCATTGGATATCACATTACCTATTGCGTGGTCTAGCAGCCTCTTATCAGAGTATATACAAAGCTTTTCTGGCATGTCGATTATAAATTCGTGTTTACCATTATCAATTAACTTAATATTCTCTATAATTGAAGCAATCGAATTACTCAAATCAAACTCAATTATATTCAGTTTTGTTATATTCTCAGTTTTACCGATCATTAGTACATCATCGAGCAAATTAGTCATAGATGAAACCGAAGCAGAAATATTTTTGTATTGCTTTTCTATCTGTTCTGGCGTCATTTTCTCCATATAATTACTGAGTAAATTGGCAGATGAAAGAATAACAGTAAGCGGTGTACGATATTCATGCGATACCATAGAGATGAATCTAGACTTTATCTGATGGAGTTCTTTCTCATTTGCAAGAGATTTCTCGAGCTCTCTTTGGGTAATTTGGAGCTCTTCTTGTGCGATTTTTCTTTGATCATTTTCATAATTAAGATTTTCCAAAGTTCTTTCTAGTTGCTCAGTTCTGTCAGTGACTCTTTGCTCCAAATCTTTATTGAGGTATTCCAATTCTTCTTGGTACTGCAGTTTAGATATGGCTGAAGCTAGAATTTCAGATACGGAGCAAAGTATTTTATCGTCTTCCTCACCGTATGCTTCTGCTAGATCATAATCTTGCACCATTACTACTCCATAAATTTCATCATTCACAAGCAAAGGTACACCAAGCCAGCTTTTTGAAATTGTCCCATATAATTCTGGATTTGTCTCTCCTATCATTTCCGCTATTTCAGATTCATTCAGTCTTATTGATTGTCTTTTGAATATAACTCTGTTAGTGATTGATGTTAAATCATTCAAATCAATTGATTCGAATTTTTCATCTCTTTCGTCTTTGAAATAAGGAAAAGATATAACTTTAAGTTTTTTGTCAATTTGAGCCACTGCAAAATTTTTGGAGTTAATTACTGTTCTGATTTCATTATGAACATATTCATAAAGTTCAATTAAATCATGTGACAAGTTTGCTGCTCTAGATATATTATAGAGTATTTGGGTTACTTGTTGAGCTTGTCTAATTTCGGTGATATTAGTTAAAAATAATAGTATATTATCACCAGAACCATCATTATATTCTATTCCTTTTACCTTGAAGTGTAATGGTGTAGAACCTTTGAGGCTTAATCTAAACTCACCAAGAATAGTATTAATCTTTTCTTTATGATTAAGAAATCTCTCGAATAATTGAATAGAGTCTTCGTCGTATAAAATGCCACTGAAATCACTTCCTAATAACTCATTTTCTACTATATCTAGTTCTTCATAGGCTGTATCATTTGCATCTTTTAATCTTCCAAAGCCACCGATTACTAAGATAACTTCATTTGACGAATTAACTACATTTCGTAGTCTCATTTCGCTGTTTCTTAGTTTCATTTCGGCTTCTTTTCTGATAGTTATATCACGTGAAATGAAATCTATCCGAATAGGAATTTTATTTTCAATTTTTAATTTGGCATTTTGCATTAGCCAAATTATTTCGCCGTTCTTATTAATTATCGGGAATTCAATAATATTTGTTTCTTGTAGATTCTCAATCATATTTCTATAAAAAACTCTAACTCTTTCTCTATGACTTTCTTCAACAAGATCAACAAGGTTCTTACTCCCTAATTCTTCTAATGTCAATCCACTAAGCTCGAGTCCTGGCTCATTCATTAGCAAGACATTACCTTTCAAATCAGTACAGTAGAGCATATACTTAGCAGTTTCTACTACTTCTCTAAATCTCTTCTCTGATTCAGTTAACTTTTCATTGATTTCCTTCCATTGAGTTATATTACGAACTACACTGATAACTATATCTTTATGTTTGATAGGAATAGAATTCCACTCTAACCACAAATAGCTATCATCATAGCATCTGAATCGCGTCTCGTGAGATACAACTAAGTCATAATTCAGCAAATCTTCTTGCATTCTACTAGCTCTGAGAATATCGTCAGGGTGAACGAAATCTAGCCAATTCGAACCAATTATCTTTTCTGCTGGCCAATTTAGTATCTCATTCCACGATGGGTTTACTTTTAGGAAGTCACCATTTATAGTTTGAATAGCAAACATATCGAGTGAAAAATTGAAAATATAGTCCCGCTCATCTTCTATTAGCTTTATATCCGTAGTCTCAGTCATATAGATTGTTATTGAGAATACTTCGTTATTTTCATCTATTTCTGGTATTAAAAATAGTTTGAAAAACTTGACACTATCTTTGGTATTAACCCTAGTTTCGAACGATTCTTTTTGACCGCTTAAAAATACTTTTTCATAATACATAAACCACTTGGAATAACTCTCCTGTGGGAAACCCATTTCCTTTGCACTATACCCTAGTACTTCTTCTTTAGTAAAGTTTAACTCATGGAAGAAAGTATCATTAGCGTAAGTAATCCTGTACTCTCTATCAATTTTGAGTACATACATAGGAGAGCTCTCAACTATATCTCTATATTGATTCAATCCTAATTCGATTTCTTCTTTTGTATTTCTTGAGTATTCCATCTTTAGTATATTTTATACGTTTTTACTTTTCAATTTCATAAAAATTAAACTAATTAAAATTAACTATCAAATTATTTATTATTAATATAGTGGCTTGTATATGTTTCGTTTATGATTTTTGAGGATGAAAATAATCAAAATATTAAAACTATTGTCGCCGCAAATAACGGCTAAATCTATATTTCAGAGTGATTGGGCTTCTCCAAAGCACATTAATTTTATTGAAGAAAATTTATTAAAATTATATAGAAGGGATATAAAAAAATTAATAATTAATATTCCTCCTCGGCATGGGAAATCACAATTAGTTACTAAAATCTTCCCACTTTGGTGGCTACTTAATAAACCCTCAGATAGAATAATAATAGCTGCTTACAATAGCACATTAGCAGAGTACTTCGGGCGAGAAGTACTAGACTTATATAAGCAAGTAAGTGGAGAATTCGGGTTAGAGCTAAGCCACTCCCAAAAATCGAAATCCGAATTTGTAACTAACCGAAATGGTAGTATCAGTGCCGTTGGTGTCGGTGGCTCACTAACGGGTAAAGGAGCTAACTTAATAATAGTTGATGACCCAATCAAAAATGATGCTGAGGCAAACTCTCCCGAAGCTAGAGATAAGATATACGAATGGTTCAATGCAACATTACTGACGAGATTAGAGCCAAACGGAGTAATTATACTCGTTATGACTAGATGGCACGAAGATGACCTAGCTGGAAGATTACTAAAACAAAAGAAATGGGATAGAATTATTCTACCTGCAATAGGGGAGAATAATGATCTATTAGGCAGGAAAGTAGGTGAGGCACTTTGGGAAAGCAGATACCCAAAAGCTTCTTTACTAGATATAAAAGATAGTATAGGTAGCTATTGGTTCTCGAGTTTGTACCAACAATCCCCCGCACCAGCGGAAGGTGGAATATTCAAACGAAGTGATTTCAAGTATTTCGAGCAAATAGACGGAATCGGAAAGTCTAAAGATTTTGTGATACAAATGAGTGAACTAAACTTATTTTTTGCTTGCGATTTGGCTATTTCGACTAGTGAAAAGGCGGACTATACCGTGATAGCGGTCTTCGCTTCCGACAAAGAAAAGAATCTGATAGTTATAGATATAATTAGGGAGAAAATACTCCCTTCCAAACATATAGAACTTATAAGAGAATTATTCGAGAAATATAGTCCATTACAAATTGGAATAGAGACAGTGCAGTACCAAGCAAGTCTATTCCACAACTTAAGTAATATGGGATTGCCTGTAACTAAGCTAATACCGAAGAAGGATAAGGTTTCGAGAGCTTTACCATTAGCCGCTAAAATAGAAGCAGGGAAAGTATATTTCAATAAATCTATTAATTGCCTTTCCGAAATAGAGAATGAGCTACTCAACTTCCCAAATGCTAAACACGATGATATAGTCGATGCACTATCCTATGCAGTAGAGATAAGTATGAAGATTAGCGAGGTACAACCAGTTGGCTATCACAGGAAACGAGAAAATTTGTTGCGGGGGTTTTAGTATAAATATCATTTTTCATTATGTTTGATAAATTTTTATTATTCATTTTAGAGTATAATATTGAAAAAAATCATTTTTTTATTACTGATTGCAAGTTCTGTTTACTCGCAACAAACTCAGAATGTCACTGGTATAGTTATAGATGCCGATACGGAAATGCCACTACCTTCAGCTACTGTACAAATTATCAATTCAGAATTAAAACTCGGTGCTATAACCAATGGTAAAGGTGAGTTTACAATTAAGAATGTTCCTATCGGCCGTATTAGCTTCCAAGCAAGTTATATAGGGTATGCTAATACAATAATTAATTCCGAACAGATAACAACTGCTAAAATCCCTTATCTTGTATTTAAGTTAACTGAAAGTTCGGCTAGTTCTGGAGAATTAATAGTTACCCCCAAACTTGAAAAGGATATTTCTATAAACCCAATGACTGTTGTAAGTTCACATCTACTTAGTGTGGAAGAAGCTAGTCGTTATGCTGGTGGATTTGATGACCCTGCAAGGTTAGCTTCAGCCTTTGCCGGAGTGGCTAGTAGTGTTAGTAATAATGCAATTGTAATTCGTGGGAATGCACCCAAATTTTTACAATGGAATAT
>PGYR01000063.1 GCA_002839765.1 Ignavibacteriae bacterium HGW-Ignavibacteriae-4 | reverse complement strand
CGACGGAATATGGAACAAATGGTGGCGATTATGAATCGTTTTATGAGAGAATTCGAGGAGAACAGAATAATCGAATTGGAGGAAATGAGAAAATGGCAGCAAGATATGACCAAACAAATGAAGGAGTTTTTGACCTGTCAGGAGACATCAGCCAAGAAGATCTTGAGTGGCTACAGCGAGAACTTGATGAAAGAGAACGAAGTTATGAAAGGTAATGCAGAAGAATTGATTTACAATACAAAAATAAGCTGTGAAAGTATGGTAGATGATCTTAATATGTGGAAAAATGAATTGAGAAACCGACATGAAGGGTTATTATCAAGAGTAAGGTGGTTGGACAGTATTTGTTATTTGTTCATGGGCAGTACCTCAATATATTTTATTTTTCTATTCAGCTCTTGGATATTCAGCTTTTTTAATGGTTTAGTCACATCTCTACCAGTTGGTTAGTAAAAATTATAGGTTGGTTTTAAACAAAAAGCGCAAGATGAAAATTTGATTATCAGGCGTTTTTTTATTTGTTTTTAAAGGGTTTAGCTGGGCAAATATTTATAGATGTATCGTAGTGAATATAATTTTGCACTGTTTTTTTTAGTCTTAAGCAAAATTGGATTCAAAAATAAAAAGTTTCTAGATAAACTGATGCAACATATTGTAATAAAGGATATAATAAAGAGAATGAAAAAGGAGAACAATGGTCTAATCACAAGATCTGATTACTTGAATTGATAACGATAACACGAATTTTACGTGAGGTTGAAATGTAATTTAGGAATAATCAAGGGATAAAATTAAAAGATTAAGAATTAGAAAAACTTTCTTTTAATACCGATCTATTCCAATGGAAGAAAGAGCTGATGATTTTGCGAATAACCATCAAGAATAATAGTTAACATTGTTAATAAAAGAATAAATATCGCATAATTTAAGTTCAGAAAATCAACTATAAAATAATGGAAGAGGAATAAAATGAGAGGAATAACACATGATCCATTAGAAAGTGTAAGGGGATTACAACAACTACTTATTTCTGATAAAAAAAGAATTGGATTTTTATTTGGAGCAGGTACATCATTGGCTAAAAAAAAGAACTGTAATACAAAAACCATTCCAGCAATTGGTGAAATGACAAAAATAATTGAAGATAAATTGAGTGCTAATCCTGCATACAAAGAAGCTATAAAACAAATAAAGGAGGAAATTGAAGAAAATCATTACAATGTTGAATCTTTTTTGTCTAACATTGAAAGCAAGGCAAGTATAATTGGGAATGGAAAGCTTAATGGATTAACAAAGGATGATTTTTCACAATTAATTTTGGAGACAAAAAAAGAAATAATTGAGATTGTAAGTATACACAAAGAAATATTAAAAGATAACTGTTTAGGAGATCTTATTCATATTGATTTTGCGGAATGGATAGGTCGAGCAAATAGAAGATATCCAATAGAAATTTTTACAACTAACTATGATTTCTTGTTTGAAATTGGACTAGAAAAAAAAGCGATTCCATATTATGATGGGTTTACTGGGAGCTTTGAGCCTTTTTTTAATTCTGATTCGGTAGAAAAACTGGATTTTTTGCCAAATCAGACTAAATTATGGAAAATTCATGGTTCATTGGGCTGGAAATTAGATGATAAAAGTAAGCGGGTTTTGAGAAAAGAACCTACAAAAGAAGATATACTTATATATCCTTCGATTTTAAAATATAATAATTCTAGAAAACAACCATATATAGCTTTAATGGACAGATTGTCGAACTATATTAAACAGCCAGATACTATACTAATTGTTTGTGGCTATTCATTTGGTGATGAACATATTAATGAACGCATTCTAACAGCATTAAAATCAAATGTCTTAGCACATGTGTATGTTTTTTATTATGATAAGTATTGGGACAATAAAGAAAGAGGTTATACATTAACTGAGGATAGTTATATAGTAAATCTCGCAAAAGAAAATTCAAATCTTTCAGTTTTTGGTTGTAGAAATGCGATTATAGGATCTCAATATGGCCTTTGGAAGTTAAAAAAAGAACCGGATAAAGAAGATACCATAAATATAAATCTGTATTTTGACGAAGATGGGCCAGTAAATGAAAATGAAGAAAAAAACGTTGAAAATTTGGGAACAGAAAAATATTCAGGGGAAGGTGAACTGATACTTGCTGATTTTGCAAGTTTTACTAAATTTATTAAATCAATGATCTGTAATACAAAAGGGGAAAGTAATGATTACTAACAATATTCAGACTGAAATTGGTGAAATAATAAGTGTGAATGGAAATATTCTAACTGTCCAATTATCTGACAATGTTAAATCAAATATGCCAGTTATTGATGGAATTGTATATAGGATAGGTCAAATAGGATCGTTTATAAAAGTACCTTTAGGATATTCGAATTTATATGGAATAGTTAATCAGATCGGAGCGGCTGCAATTCCAGATAATATTAAAGAGCTTATTGCTGATGATTACAGTAAAATTTGTAATAATCAGTGGCTAAATATGGTTCTAGTTGGGGAACAAGTTGGTAGGAAATTTGAAAGAGGTGTTTATCAATCCCCAACGACAGGGGACAAAGTCCATTTGGTAACAATTAAAGATCTAGAAGTGATTTATGGTGGTTACAATGAAAATAATTCTATTGAGATTGGAAATATCAGTGTTTCCGTGAGCTTAACAGCAAAAATTAATATTGATAAATTAGTCTCCAGACACTGTGCTTTTTTAGGTTCAACCGGTAGTGGAAAATCAAATGCAGTAGGAGTTGTTTTAAATGCAATCGCAAATAAAGGATTTAAAAGTGCAAGAATTTTAGTAATTGATCCTCATGGAGAATATAATAGTACTTTGAAGGACAAAAGTTATGTTTATAAAATAAGAGCAGATAGTAGTAATCAAGAAAAAGAATTGCATATTCCGTATTGGGCGCTACCATTTAATGAGTTGATAGGTATTTTTACAGGGAATTTAACTGAGCAAAATAAAGAATATATTAGAGAAGCTGTTGTTGCAAAAAAATTGGAAAGTATCGAAAAAAATGGTATAAATATGGAGAAGGAGCTTGTGTCAGCAGATAGCCCAATTCCTTTTAGTATAAAAGAACTATGGTTTGAGTTAGATGACTTTGAGCGTCGAACTTTCAAAGAAATGCGTAAAATAGAGACGGTTACTGAAAAGATTACAGAGGGAGATGCAAAGAAATTAGTATCAAATGAATATCCTCCTGCCAGTGCGGGTGGTGGCAGTCCTTTTTTAAATCATCAAGCAAAGGGGATTTTAAGCTTTCTTGATAGTATGAGATTAAAACTAAAAGATTCTACTTATAAGTTCTTGTTCGAACCAGGTGATTACACTCCAGACTTAGAAAGTTATGTTAAACAAGACTTAAGTAATTTGTTATATGAGTGGTTGGGAGGTGATAAGACTGTAACAATACTTGATCTATCTGGTATTCCAAGTCATATTATGACATCTATTTCAGGAACAGTATTAAAAATAATATATGATACACTATTTTGGGGACAAGAACTTAAAATAGGAGGGAAGAAACAACCGATATTTATTGTGTTAGAAGAGGCACATAATTATTTGAAAGCTGGAGAAAAGTCTGTGTCCTCAAAAACTGTACAGGCTATTGCTAAAGAAGGTAGAAAATATGGTGTCGGTTTAGCACTTGTGACACAGAGACCATCTGAATTAGATGAAACTGTGTTGAGTCAATGCGGCACAATTATTGCTCTTAGAATGAATAATTCTAAAGATAGAAGTTATGTCAGTGCAGCAATACAAGATGAATTACAGTCAATGATGTCACTCTTGCCAAGCTTAAGAACTGGTGAAGGAATAATTTCAGGTGAAGCGGTGAAAATACCCTCGAGAATACAGTTTCACAAATTATCTAATGCACCTAAAAGTTCAGATCCAGAGGTGTCTACTGAATGGATGAAAGAAACAAATGCAACACTCGAAGATTATAAAAATCTTTTGTCATTATGGCGAAATCAAAAATTAAAGGAGAATTAGAAGTGGATAGTAATATAGAAATGATACAAGTGAGTTCATCAAACATTGCAGAAGTGGGATATGATGATGAAAGAGAGATCGTGTATGTTAGATTTTTAAATAATACTCTTTATAATTATAAAGGAGTTCCGAAAATTGAGTTTGAAGGTCTGTTATCTGCACCATCTGTAGGTTCGTATTTACATAGAAATTTTAAAAATGTTTATCCCTATGAAAGAATTGAATGAAACAGTTAGTATAACAAATTAAATTATTGTAAAGCAAGCGATCTCATTACTTTTTTTAATGAAACAAAATGCAATTGATATACACTAGATCTTTAAAACTAGAATTAATTTATGAGTAAAATATCTTAGAAAAATCCAATTCAGATTTCTCAAGTCGGAATATTAATCTATTGCGAACTCGAGTAAGATTTTGCGAGAATTTTCACCTGGTAAATTGTAGTAAGACAGATTAGAAAAACTCCGGTGAGCATTCCGAGCGTGATTTAGCACCCTGTTAGGAGGTTTATTCCAGAATTTTGTTTAACCATTCTGGCAAGGTTCTAGCTGCTTAATAATGGAGATATGTATTATAGCCAATTGATGCAAATTAAATATTTAGAAACGTTTTTAATTCACACTCGATTAATTATATATATGTTACATGTGCCATAATACTTTACCTTTGAGCATTAGCGAACAGAAGGATTGTTCAACCATGATCTTATGTTTTCGTCAGGTTCGCGGCGTTAAAGGGGCGTTCCTTTTTAATAATTAGATAAAAATATTAATATCAGAAAAGGAAATAATTTCTAAATTTATAATATAAGGTAGGGTTTTTATGGATAGATATTCTATTGATTTACGCGTTCAACAAAAGCAGGCTATAGACAGCACATTTAATCTTTAAAAAAAAGGCGAAGAAAGGGTGCGCTTAGAGTTAGCGGCTGGTACTGGAAGGACATATATTTATATTGAATTAATAGATCGCCTTTTAAAAAAGGAAATTATTCATAAGACATTAATTTTGGCGGATCACCCATCAATAAAAGAACAATTTTTGGAACGTTTTATTAGTTCGACATCGTATTTAGTTTCGGATGAATTAAATACGCCAGTTGAAAATCAAATTGTAGTTGCGACTTATGATAAGCTTTGTACTATTAAAGATGATGATTTTATAAAAGAATTTGACTTAATAATTTGTGATAATGCGCAAAAAACAAATAATGACAATATTAAAAAAATGTTCCTAAAAGCATCAGCTATGTTTGTTGGAATTTTTCCTATTGAAATATCAAAAGAGCTAAATAAAAGTTGGTTTAGTGAAGAAGAATCGACATTTTCTTATTCAATAGAATTAAATAAAAAAGAAGATATTTTGGTTGCTACAAGGTCTACACAACAATATGCAAGAGATGTTGAAGAATTTTGTGTTAGACTTTTTCAACAGTATAAATATGATGTCAAAAGAGAACAAGTTCTCAATATAGATTCTAGACGACTAAGTTTTGATCTAATATTATCTTCTGAAGAAGATAATATTTTGATAGAAATTAAAGCGTATCGAAGTAGGCATACACCAATAAATGTCATCGACACAGCAATAGGAAGAATGCTAAGATATAAGAGTCTTATTGAAAATAATATTGAGAATGAGATAACTCTAAAATATACATACTTCCTTATCCTATTTTGCGAGATTGACCATCAGCAAAAAAAAGACATTTTCGAACAAAATGGTATTGCAATTTGGGATATTGCTAATTTGCTTTATATTTGCGATGAAAATTCAATGTTTTTACAAGAATTAAGTGAACTGGCATCTTTCCAAATAACAGATATTATTCCTGAAAAACCATATGGCTGGAGATCAAAGGAATTAGATGTAAAGTTTGAATCAATTGGGGTTTCAGGTCAAACTACTGCCGAATCATTAGAAGAAAAATTGCTTGCCTGTAAGACAGGAAAAGCAAACAAAGCATCCGAGGAATATGAAAACATATGCACAGATATTATACGGTTTCTATTTGAAAGTGAGTTTACTCAAATCAGCGATCAGCATAAAACTAGTGACAATTTATTTCGTATGGATCTTTTATGTGGAATAAAAGGTTCGTCAGAATTTTGGAAGTGTTTAATAAGACACTATAATTCGAGGTTTGTGGTATTTGAGTATAAAAATTATTGCGATAAACTATCGCAAAATCTTATATATATAACGGAAAAATATCTGTTTAATACAACGCTTAGAAATGTAGCAATTATAGTATCTCGTAAGGGATTTTCGCCTAATGCCAACATAGCGGCATTAGGGTGCCTGAGAGAAAGTGGAAAACTAATAATCGATTTGACTGATCAGGATTTAATATCAATGCTTCATATGAAGACTAATGGAGAAGAACCATCAGACTTTTTACTTTGGAAACTAGAAAAGCTTTTGATGTCTGTAAGTAAATGATATTTTGTATTATGTTAAGTTGTTTTTCTAATGAATTATTTAAAAAAATATTAAATGATGAATTGTTGAAATAGCACAAAAAAGGCTTATGATGGCTAAAATAATAGTTGATAAATTCGTAATCAATAGGAATATATGAGCTGCTTTTTTAATAATATAGAGCGATTTTCAATGAAAAATTACGCATTAAATTCTTTAAATAAATATGATGAAATTAAAAAAGGGTTGAAAGTTATTAAAAGAAGCATTGGACAAAAGAGAGCATCTATTTGTGACATGTCGGATAGGTTCCAAGAGAAGTGTGAGGTTAGAAATGAGTATAGATCATCAATATATATATGGTCAGATATATGATAATGTGTTTTGCAAAACATTTACACGATCTTTTTACGTTTTTTTATGCGGTGGTGCAGATAGAAACAGTATAAGAGATAAAGTTCGAAATAAATTGGAAAAACAAAAATTTCAAGTTTTTTATCCAGAAGATTTATTTATGGATTTATTAAACAGAGATAAACAAAAGAATTTACTTGAATTTGAAAATTTATTAGCTAATAATAGTGATATCGTATGTGTTATTTGTGAAAGTATGGGATCAGCCGTCGAACTTGGTGCTTTTGTTCAAAATGAAAATGTTAAATCTAAAATGGTTGCGGTAATTAAGAAAAAGTATGATAGAGATAAAAGTTTTATTGCATTAGGTCCCCTAAAAATGTTAAAAAAAATCGCTCCTGAAAGAGTATTAGTATACAAAAATAATGAAATAGATGACTTGTGTCAAAAACTTGAGCACTCTTTTTTTAGTATAAAAAAGAGAAAAAAATCAACAAATAAATCTTTCCAATTCGATAATTTCGCATCGTATATAGCATTTATTCCGTTATTGTTGTTCTTTTATCAATCGCTCGGTCGAGAACATGTATTTAAAAATTTGAAATTATTTTTAAAGAGCCGAAATTTATTTCCAAAAGATGACGAGTATAAAAATTATTTTAATGTCGTCATAAAATATCTTTTAAAAGTAAGAATATTAATTACTGATTATACAACTGAGGGAGAACAATATCTACTATCTGAATATGGGTACGAAGAGATTGAGAACACTTTATCCTTTTCTACAGAAAAGGATAAAACAAGATTGCATGATAGAATAAGATTTGTTATACTTAAGGAACAACTAAATAAATAAGTCGTTCCCTTTAGATTTAGCATATTAAATTTAATATGCGTTGGAAGATGATTCAATCTTCTGTAGCGTAACATCGTACATGATTAGCTTAATTTAACTAGATACTCCACATACGTGAAGCATCTAGCCAAATTAATCAAAAGAATTAAGGTGAAGGGGACGATTTTTTTATGTCTAATTTAAAGAGGTTAAATTATATATATATAAACACATTAAAAATTCCTGCTTTTCAAAATATTTATGAATTGTCAAGATTAACAGGTATTAGTTCTAGAATGTTATATTGTTTATCAAAAAATAATGTAGAATATTATAAAACATTTACTATCTTAAAAAAATCGGGAGACCCCCGGACAATTAACGCTCCTTTATATTCAATGGCTATAATTCAAAAATGGATATTGAGGAATATTTTAGAAAAAATAACGCCATCAAATCGAGCAATGGCATTTCGAAAAGGCAGTGAATTTGGATGTAAAATGAATGCAAAATATCATGTGGGAACTTTGTATGGACTGTCAATAGATTTAGCAGATTTTTTTACGAGTATTAAATCAAATAAAGTATATTGCTTATTCAGAAATCTTGGATATGCTGAGACAGCCGCAACTATCTTGACAAATATTTGCACATTAGATGGAGCATTGCCACAAGGTGGTGTTTGTTCACCGACTATATCTAATTTAATTTGTATAACACTGGATAACCGCTTAATAGGTATGTGTGAAAAAAGAGGAATTAGATATACTCGTTATGCTGATGACATGTACTTTTCTTGTGATAATAAGGACTTATTGAAAAAAACATTCCCAAAAATAAAAACAGCTATTGAGGATCAAAATTTTACTATAAATAACAATAAAACTAGATATCATACACCTTCAAATCGCAATCAAATAACAGGTGTTGTAATTGTAAAGACAAATCAATATGAAGAGTACGAATTAAAAGCAAAACGGAAACTGAAACAAAGTCTAAGAGCTGAAATTCATAATGCAATAATGACAGGGGATTATAAGAATAAAGGACATATATTAGGGATAATATCTTATATTAATTTTGTTGAGAAAGAAAATTCCGATAATTATTTAGAAAGAATTAAAGAATACATTGTTAAATGTGCAAATAAAATTATTTTTTTTGAAGAGCTTATTAAAGCATATAATGAAAATTTATTCTTTAATAATATGGAAAAAATAGCATATGATAAAGATCAAATTGTCGATTTTTTCAAAGAAGAAGATTCTTATTTGAAATTGCTTGATAAGAGAATAGAGAGGGAAGCGTATTTGCAGAAATATCATCGCGATGATATATGTATGTACCTTGATTGGCCTCGCGGATTAGATCCAAATAACAATAATGATATAGGACTTATGGATGATTGTCCGTTTTAACATTAATTTTAGCAGATAGATACATTCACAAGTGGTTGATTAAGAATATTCATATAATTGCTAATTCTATTTTGGGACAGAGATGCAGGTTATAAAAAGCTGATAAGGACAGGAAGAAAATAATAATTCTTTATGGAATGTTTTAATAAAGCGGTTTAAAGATAGTTAGGGACAAGAGAACAGGAAACGGTGAAAAACTTTCAAGAAATATATTTATATTATAGTGTGAGAAATCATTAAAATAAATTATCATCATTTACTTATGTCCACATTCGACCCTTACCATGACCCTTACCACGTTTCGATTTTATTTTTTCAGAATATGCCAAATTGCAAGAAACCGCATTATAAAACGGTTTCTTTGCAAATAGTTGATGACGGTTTTATGGGATTTCATAGGACATTGACAATTCGAATCCCTCTCTCTCCGCCATTTGAAAATTGTGTAATACAGCCGTTTATGGCTGTTTTTTTATACCCTTTTTTAGCGTTACCCTTTAATTGACCCTTTGGCAATTGCCTCCCATCGGGATAGAATAATAAAGCCCTTCACTTGGGTTGGACCCGGATCTGAATCAAATTTTTCACATCTTCCAGAACCCGTTCGGAGGTAACGGGAATCATCAGCCAGCGGCTGCCGGCAGCAAAGGGTGTCCTGGCAAACAAGGCCTGAATTTCCGGGCTGGCCTGGGGAAGATAGGCTTCTGCTTCACTTTTCTCCTTGTTTCCGATCACTACCAGGGCAATGAAATAACCATCCATGGGATAAAGCACGCAAAGGGATTTGCCGCTTTTCCGGTACTTCAAATTCCAGCCGCGTTGGGCAGAACAGCGGCTGTAATTCATGATCGGTTTAATGTGATAGGCGGTTTCAATAAAGCTTTGTAAATCAACCCAGAGGGGATTATTGACAAAACGGATCATCTCGGCCATGGTTGGCTCATGACTCTGTTCAAAAGACTGACTCCATTCCATAGGGAACCTCCAATATTTTCAGGTGATCGCAGAATGTACAGGCGCTGGAGCAGGTTGAAAGCCCAGGGTACTTTCTCAATCACCGATAATTTTATAATTAGAATTTATCACCATGAGCCTGGGAGGTCAAGTTAATTTGATGAAAAATGGGAGGGATGTATTTGCGTAAATCTTTGACTTCTATCAAATAAAAGTGAATCGAAAGAACATACGTGGCGAAAAAAAGAAAAATACGATCGATTTTTGATGGACAGAGGCGTATAATGATAAGAAACACATCAGCATGACTGGCCTACTTAATTTAAAGTTGAAAGGAATTGAAGATAATGACAATTATTAAAGACGTTAACCCCATTGATGAGTATATTCGCCAGTTCCCAGAAGAAGTTCAGGTGCTTCTACAAGAAATCCGGCAGCTCATCAAAGAAACGGCCCCCGAGGCTGAGGAAAAGATCAGTTATCAGATGCCGACATTTTTTCTGAAGGGCAATCTGGTCCATTTTGCGGCTTATAAAAACCATATTGGCTTTTATCCGGCCCCTTCTGGTATCGAAAAATTCAAGCAAGAGTTGTCAGCATACAAAGGTGCCAAAGGATCAGTTCAATTTCCGCTTAATCAACCAATACCTTTTGATCTGATCCGAAAGATCGTCGCTTTCAGAGTGGCAGAGAATCAGGCGACTGCAAAAAACAAGCAAAAAGAGAGCAAAACAAAAGATAGAAGCCCGGAAGAGTATATCAGACGTCAACCCGAGCAGCGTCAGGAGCATCTGGAAAAGCTGCGACAAACCATCAAGGCTCATTTACCAGAGGGCTTTCAGGAGATTATGCAATATGGGATGATCAGTTTTGTAGTTCCCCATAGTCGCTATCCCCAAGGCTATCACGTTAATCCCAGCGAACCTCTGCCGTTTATGGCGCTGGCCAATCAGAAAGGTCACATTGCGCTTTATCATCTCGGCATATATGCGGATGAATCCCTGTTGCGATGGTTTTCCGGGGCTTATGAGGCTTTGGAAATCGGAAAACTGGATATCGGTAAAAGCTGCATCCGTTTTCGAAAGATGGAAAAAATTCCCTATGATCTAATCGGAGTTCTATGCACAAAGATGACGGTGGATGATTATATCAAACTTTATGAGATGAGTAAGCCCTCAAAATAAAGATCTGGATTTTTTCTTTTAGTTGCCTTAAAAGGCTTGACGTTAGAGGCACAGTATCGTTTATGATAAGGATTGTGACGCTGAAATTAGACAATAAAATGGGAGGAATGACCAGTGACCTATTTAATCCAATTTTTAAAAGAGAAAAAAACGATGCTGTGTTTAATTATTCTGGCAACGGTGATTCAGTCCTTCAGCATGCTGGCGGTGCCCTATTTTGCGGCAAAAATTATCGACGACGGGATTCTCAAAAAAGATTTGATGGCAATTGTGCTATTGGGTTTGCAGATGCTGGCAGCGGTGGGATTATCAGGCCTGATTTCGTTATGGGCCAGCTATCTGAGCGCCGATTTGGCGGCACTTTCAGGAAAATACCTGCGCGACCGGATTTTTGACAAAACCCAAGTCTTATCAATCCGTGATTTTAATCGTTTTGGTACCGCTTCAATGATTACCCGGGCGACCAGTGATATTACGGTTATCCAGCAG
>PGYR01000062.1 GCA_002839765.1 Ignavibacteriae bacterium HGW-Ignavibacteriae-4 | reverse complement strand
ATAGTAAACCTGAGTTTGGATTGTTCGGACGAAAAGACAAGTTATACTATTACTAATCAGAGCGGTCAAGTAGTTGGAGGGAACACTATTCCAATGTCGTCAAATTCACTTCAGATAGATTTTAGTCCATTTCTATCGGGTGTTTATTTTCTTACTATCCGATGTGGGAGCGAGCTAAAAACCTATAAAGTAGTGAGGGAAGGGTAGAGCTTAAATATTCTCTAAAGTTTTAACACCCACCTAAATCCTCCCTCAAGGGAGGACTTGTACCGGTTTTAATCGACGGTGAGCATAAACAAAAAATCATATATTCACCCCAATAACAACATCTTATATTATAATTCGTATATTTGAATATGCAACTACGTACAAAAATATTATCAGCATTTCTTTTGCTTGCTTTCACTTTCTCCACAACGGGAATTGTGATGAATAAGCACTTGTGCAATGGCAATGTGAAAAATGTCACTGCATTCGTGAAAGCCGATCATTGCGGACACGATGAAGTTGTAGAAAAGGAAGTTCCCAAATGTCATCAGAAAAAAGAAGTAAAGAAAGAAAAAAGTTGCTGCGAGAATGACACCCAAGAGCTAAAAAACAAAGAACAATATATAGCATATAACAAAGTCAGCTTAGAGCAATTATCAGTATTGCAAGCTGTAGTTACTGCTTACACAACTACCGAAGACCAATCTTCGGAGTCTGATGACTTTCTAGTCTATGAGTCGCCTCCTCCTATATCTATGAGGCAATCCCTTCATATAATACACGAAAAATACTTAATCTAAACTAACTCGCGTTAATTTGGGAGTGATTCTATGTCCTGTTATGACTTAGAATTATTAATCCATTCGTATAGTTTAGAGTTATTTTAATATCCGAATAATACTATTCGGAAAGTGTATTATAAATTCAATAAAAGAAATCAAAATGAAAAAGTACTTAATACTAATAGTGTTACTTTTCCCTGTATTAGTTGCAGCACAGACCATAAAGGGTGTAGTAATGAATACTAAACACGTATCGCTAATCGGCGCGAATGTGTATTGGGAAGATTCGAAAGTCGGTACAACAACTGACAGTGAAGGTAAGTTTGAAATATCTATGAAGGGTATTACAAACAAGAATCTAATAGCGAGTTACGTTGGTCATACGGCTGATACTGTATTAGTGAAAGACCAAAAATTTGTGATGATCCACCTAGAAGAAAACGCTACATCGGAAGCGATAAATGTAGTAGCAGAAAAACCGGGGATTATTATCTCAAATTCTAGTGCTATTAAGACAGAGCAAATTACTCAAACTGAATTGGGCAAGGCGGCTTGCTGTGATTTGGCGGGTGCATTCGAGACTCAGATAACTGTTCAGCCGCAAACTACTAACGTCATCACTAACTCAAAAGAGTTGCGGCTATTGGGACTTTCTGGAGTTTATAATCAAGTTTTAGTCGATGGATTCCCTATGATTATGGGGCTGTCATATACTTATGGTATTAGCAGTATTCCCGGCCCATTGGTCGATAATATTTTCGTATCGAAAGGTGCTAATAGTGTATTGCAAGGGTTCGAAGGGATTAGTGGACAGATAAATGTGATTACAAAAGAGCGATACAATTCGGATAAACTATTAGTGAATATATACATGAATAGCTTTATGGAAAAGCAGTTGAACGCTAATTATACTTTCAAAACTGGAGATTGGAGTAATATAACTTCGTTTCATACAACTCAGCCAGCTGATAAATTCGATAGAGATAATGACAATTTCCTCGATGTACCACAGATTACCCGTTATTCATTATTCAATAAATGGTCTATGGGCGATGAGCATCAGCTCGGTTGGAATAGCAAAATCACACTACGATATTTGAATGAGAATAGAGCTGGTGGGCAGACTAATTATAATGCTGATACTGACAAAGGGAGTTCTACAGTATATGGTCAGTCAGTTGATATTAATCAACCAGAGTTCTCTGCTAGAGTTGGCTATCGTTTAGATGAAACTCACGACTTTCAGGTATTTGCTTCTGGTTTTTACCAAGACCAAAAGTCTTACTTCGGGACTGTTGACTACAAAGCAAACCAAACGAATTTGTACGGGAATTTGCAGTATGAGATGAATTATTCAGACCATACTTTGAAGACTGGTGCTAGTATTCGCTATATGAATTTGAATGAGAATGTTGGCTTTACAGAAAATTCACTTGGTAGAACTTATGCGGGTGAATACCTGAAAAAAGAGACTATACCAGGTCTTTTTGCAGAGAATACTATGAATTTCTTAGATGATAAACTGACATGGATTGCTGGTGTCAGAGTTGATAATCACAACCAATTCGGGACTATATTCACTCCTCGTACTTTAGTGAAATATAATGCTACTGACAACACGACCTTGCGTGCTAACATTGGTACAGGATGGAGGACTACAAATCTATTCAGCGAGAATATAAATCTACTTGTTAGCTCTAGGGATATAGTATTCGCAGAAGCGATGAAGCCAGAAAAAGCATTGAACTATGGATTCAGTTTGACTCAGAATTTCAATACTGAAGACGAAAATGTAATAGGTCACTTCATGGCAGATTTCTATAGAACGGAATTCCAAAATCAGATATTCCCAGATTATGATTCAGACCCAACTAAGGCAATAATCAAGAATTTCGAAGACCCAAGCATTAGTAATGGCTTGCAACTAGAGTTCTTCGTTAAGCTATGGGATCAAGTTGAGTTCAAAGCTGGGTACAATTACCTTGATGTTTACAGAGTAGTAGATGGAGTAAATGAACAACTACCATTCAATTCAAAGCATAAAGTATTAGCTTCATTTAGCTACAAACCACTATCGAAAGAGTATCACTTTGATGTTAATCTACATTGGTTTGGGCAACAGAGATTGCCGATTACAAGCTCGAATCCGGAAGAATTCCAAAGACCAGATTTCTCAGATTCATACTTCGTAGTAAACCCTCAGTTCACTTATAGCTTCGAATTCTTCGATGTGTATCTGGGCTGTGAGAACTTACTAGACTTCAGACAAGAACGCCCAATCATCAGTTGGCAAAACCCATTCGGCCCTTACTTCGATACTTCATCAGTTTGGGGCCCAACTAAAGGAAGAGAAATCTATATAGGATTCAATTATAGAATCCCGAATGAATAGTAAGAGCTT
The DNA here is from genome assembly GCA_002839765.1 of Ignavibacteriae bacterium HGW-Ignavibacteriae-4. Taxonomy (GTDB): domain Bacteria; phylum Bacteroidota; class Ignavibacteria; order Kapaibacteriales; family UBA2268; genus PGYR01. Next base: position 9,708 of record PGYR01000062.1, on the reverse strand, counting down.
GTTAATTTAAATTTCGGTTCAAGCCCCTCCTTGAGGAGGGATTTAGGGAGGTGTTATGGCTGCTGAAAGAATTATTTTTAAATTTTTAATGCCATATCTGTTCAGCAAGGGGGCTTAAAGTCAGTTCGTCATTCTAAACGCCGCGCAGCGGAACGAAGAATCTAGGAAGAAATAGTATTACCGTCGGTTTTCAATGTGACTAAAGTCACTTTGTTTGGGTGAGTGTTTGTATCCGTTGACTAAAGTCAACGGCAATACTTTATGTTATCTAAACAAATAGTTTGAAAGTAAATAGAATGTATAGCCGTCGGTTTTAACCGACGGATAGATTATGTTCATTATGTCACAATATCTAATGCAAAATTCCCCTTTTTAAGCAAAACGAAGTTTTGCGAAAGAGGGGTGGCAGACACGCAACGCGTGGCTGACGGGGTGTTTATATATTAACACTCCCTCGACTAATCAAAATAAAATCAATAAAGATGCAAAGTTGAAAGTTCTATTACCACTGCAAATAGATAATAATTTGATTGAATATACTTTCGTGTTTGAACTTGGTGAGTTTTATGTTTATTAAAACTAAGAAAGCATTAATCTTCCAGCGGTTCACTTCTTGAAGAAGCCCTAATCATAGTCGATTTACTACCAGGCTGTATTCTAATTAGTGTGAATTTATCAAGTGGTACATAGTTTGAAGTATCATAAAACTCTGTCCTTATAAATATATCAATTGAGTCTTGAAAAGTTAGAAAATATTCAGTGCCATATGCAATGTTTGCGGGAATTACTTTTGTAATTGAGATTTCATTCTTGTTCACATTTTCAAAGTAAGATTGATTTTGCTTATAAATATCAATGAGATAATAATAATAGTCCTCATGGAAATATGTTTCGTGATAAATTTTTACAATCTTTAATGGACTTAACCAGACAAATAGCAAACCGCATATTATAGTAGCCATTATACCAATTGTAATCTTTTTCCCTGCTCTCTTCAATCCAATCTCAACCCAAATTTAAATTCCTATAATACAACTTACAAAATACTGATATAAATGTCCAATATAATAAAGCAATATATTTTATCACAAGAGATATAGTCTCTTTGCTTTCAAATCTTTTATCATTTTTTTTCCAAATTAATTTGAAATACGACTAAAATACACTTATTTTTGAAACGTTAGAGATAACGAACAAACAAATTTAAGAATAAGTATGCTCCGACTGTCAAAAAAAGTAGAATATGGGATATTAGCCATGCAATATATGGCTTCGCATCCTGGCAATCTATTCACTGCCAAATCGCTATCAGAGAACCTTCACTTATCTTATGATTTTCTAGCTAAAACTATGCAGAAGCTTATGCGTGCAGATTTGCTAGACTCTCAGCAAGGTACTAAAGGTGGGTATTTCTTGGCTAGACCGGCTGATACAATTAAGTTGATGGATATACTAGATTCGCTGGAATCAAGGCCGGAACTTGTCGATTGTGTTTCAGGTGATAAGGATTGTGAGAAGAAGGAAAATTGTCATTTGCATGGACCAATAAAGCTATTGCAAACGAAAGTTGAGGATGTTTTCATTCAGACTACATTGCAAGATATAGCAGAGCATCACTTTGTAGAATTAGAAACTAAAAATCATCGAGGTTGAAATGACTGATTTCAATGAAGATAAGCTAATAGAAGAAGTAACCACCAGTGACTATAAGTACGGATTCACTACCGATATAGAGCAAGAATTTGCCCCTAAAGGATTGAACGAAGATATAGTCCGTTTTATCTCTGCGAAGAAAGAAGAGCCAGAGTTTATGTTAGAGTGGCGATTGAAAGCTTATAGACATTGGCTAACAATGAAAGATCCTATGTGGGCGAAAGTTGATTTCCCCAAAATAGACTATCAAGACGTGTATTATTACGCTGCACCAAAGAAAAAACCACAATTAGACAGTTTAGATGAAGTCGATCCAGAATTACTAGATACATTCAAAAAACTTGGTATATCTATCGATGAGCAAAAGCGTTTAACAGGTGTTGCCGTAGATATCGTTGTAGATAGTGTGTCAGTCAAGACAACTTTCCAAAAACAATTGAAAGAAATGGGCGTTATTTTCTGCCCAATGAGCGAAGCAGTAAAAGAACATCCAGAATTGATTAAAAAATATCTTGGTTCGGTTGTCCCGACTACGGATAATTTCTATGCGGCACTAAACTCAGCTGTGTTTAGTGATGGGTCGTTCTGCTATATTCCCAAAGGTGTTCGTTGCCCTATGGAGCTAAGCACATACTTCCGTATGAATGCAGCTCTTACTGGTCAATTCGAGCGTACTCTTATCATCGCTGATGAGGGAAGCTATGTTAGCTATCTAGAGGGCTGTACTGCACCTATGCGTGACGAGAATCAACTCCACGCAGCAGTAGTAGAAATAGTAGCTCACAAAGACGCAGAAGTGAAATACTCTACAGTTCAGAACTGGTACCCTGGTGATAAGAACGGTAAAGGTGGAGTTTACAACTTCGTTACTAAGCGTGGACTTTGCGAAGGTGAGAATTCAAAAATCTCATGGACACAAGTGGAAACTGGCTCAGCAATCACTTGGAAATATCCTAGCTGTGTACTGAAAGGTGATAATTCAATTGGTGAGTTTTACTCAGTAGCTGTTACGAATAACTATCAGCAAGCTGACACTGGCTCTAAGATGACTCACATTGGTAAAAACACTCGTAGCCGTATTATATCAAAAGGTATCTCGGCTGGAAGAAGTGAGAACAGTTACCGAGGTCTTGTTAATATAACTAAGAATGCGAAGAACTCTCGTAATTTTTCGGAATGTGATTCGCTACTAATCGGCGATAAATGTGGAGCTCACACGTTCCCGTATATCGAGATTGCGAACTCATCATCAGTCGTAGAGCACGAAGCAACTACATCGAAAGTATCAGAAGATATTCTATTCTACTGTAGCCAACGTGGTATGGACGAAGCACAAGCAATGGAGCTAATCATCAATGGTTATGCTAAAGAAGTATTGAATAAATTACCGATGGAATTTGCGGTAGAAGCACAAAAATTATTAGCTATCAGTTTAGAAGGTAGCGTTGGGTAATCCCAATTTCAACAAAGAAAATTAGAATTAGGAGTTTTAGATGTCATTATTGAAAGTAGAAAATCTACAAGCAAAAATAGAAGATAATCAGATTTTAAAAGGATTAAACCTAGAAGTAAATCCTGGTGAAGTACACGCTATTATGGGCCCTAATGGTTCTGGTAAAAGCACGCTGGCTTCTGTAATTGCTGGTAGAGAAGATTATGAAATAAACGGTGGTCGCATCCTTTTCGAAGGTGAAGACATCACAGATTTAGAAGTACACGAAAGAGCACAGAAAGGCATTTTCTTAGCGTTCCAATATCCTGTAGAAATACCTGGTGTGAGCAACGCTAACTTTATGAAATCTTCTGTTAATGCTATTAGAAAAGCGAGAGGCGAAGAGCCACTTTCTCCGAAAGATTTTCTTGCTCGTATGAGAGAGAAATCTGCTCTAGTCGAAATCGACAAAAGTTTCATGAGCCGTGCGGTAAACGAAGGTTTTTCTGGTGGAGAAAAGAAGAGAAATGAAATATTCCAACTTGCTATGTTAGAGCCTAAATTAGCTCTACTAGACGAGACGGATTCTGGACTAGATATCGATGCTTTGAAAATAGTTTCGCATGGTGTTAATGCACTTAGAAATGAGAATAACGCATTCGTACTAATCACTCACTACCAAAGATTGCTTAACTACATAGTACCTGACTTCGTTCACGTACTAGCTGACGGTAGAATAGTGAAATCTGGTGGTAAAGAATTGGCACTAGAACTAGAAGAAAAAGGTTACGATTGGGTAAAAGATCACGCTGTAGAAGAACAGACTGCATAAGGAGTAAATATGCCTATACAAGGAAATAATTTTAAAGAAAGAATACTTAGCGGTTTCGATATCTACGAAAATCATCTGAATGGTCACAAAGATTCTGCTCAACATAAAGTTAGAGTCGATGCTATCAAGCATTTCGAAGCTAAGGGATTGCCCACTCTGAAAAATGAGCTCTGGAAATACACTAATGTGGGTTTCCTCAATAGTCTCGATTTCAGATTAGATATAACAGACACGAATCATAGCATAACTGCTGAGGATATTCAAAAGTTAAAAGTTGATGGAATAGATAACTACGTTGCTATAGTCAATGGTTTTTATAGCAAAGAGCTTTCTAGCTTTGATACTTCTTTGGAAGTAAAGAGCCTGAAATCTGCTCTTAGCGAGAACAAAGAAGACATTGATGCACACTTCAATAAATATCTAAAGAATGATACGAATGTGTTTTCTTCGCTTAATACTGCCTTATCTTTCGATGGTGTTTTCATCAAAGCAAAAAAAGGTTTAGTAGAAGAAAAGCCATTGCATATAATCAATATCGTAGATTCGAGAAGTGGTACTCAATTCAAGCAAGCTCGCAATCTGATAATAGCTGAAGATAACTCTGATATGAAGTTATACGAGACTAATCATACGATTGGCGATAACATAGGAATCTCAAATATTAGCACAGAAATATACGTAGGTCATAACACTAAATTGGAGCATATAAAGTTCCAAAATGATACTGACAATGGTATATATTTCGCGCAATCAGAAGCTAAGCAAGAGAGAGATTCGAACTACACGAGTAATACAATTACTCTTAATGGTAAATTCGTCCGTAATGACCTCGGTACAACTCACAATGGTGAGAACATAGAGACTCATTACTATGGCTATTACTATGGCAGTGGACGCAATCTAATAGACAACCACACTATGGTAGACCACGCTACTCCACACTGCGAGAGCAATGAGCTATACAAAGGTGTACTTGGCGATTCATCTATCGGTACTTTCAATGGAAAGATTTTAGTTCGACCCGATGCACAGAAGACTAACGCATATCAGTCAAGCAAGAACGTATTACTAACTGACACGGCTAAAGTCAACGCAAAGCCAGAACTAGAAATCTACGCTGATGATGTGAAATGTAGCCACGGTTCTTCGACTGGTTCGATTGACAAAGACGCATTGTTCTATCTTCAAAGTAGAGGGATATTACCTGAGACTGCGAAAGCATTACTTCTATTGGCTTACTCGCAAGAGATAATAGACAAGATTTCCGTTGAGCCAATTCGAGAGTACATTGCTCGTCAAGTTGAGCTAAAATTTGGTATGTAAATGACAACTCCAACGAAAGAGTTTGATGTAAAAAAGATAAGAGAAGATTTTCCCATTCTGAATAGACAAGTGAATGGGAAAAATCTAATCTATTTTGATAATGGGGCTACTACTCAAAAGCCACAAGCTATGCTTGATAAAGTATCTGAGTACTACTCTAACCTCAATTCAAACGTTCACAGAGGAGTCCACACTCTCAGCCAACTCGCAACCACAGAATATGAAAATGCACGCGAGACTGTCCGCAAATTCTTCAATGCAAAATCTACAAACGAGATTATCTTCACAAAAGGTACTACTGACAGTATTAATCTAGCCGCATATACGCTTGGTAAAAAGTTCGTAAACGAAGGCGACGAGATTCTAATCACCGAAATGGAACATCACTCTAACATAGTCCCTTGGCAAATGTTAGCCGAAGAGCGAGGAGCCAAGCTCAAGTATATCCCTCTTACTGATGCTGCCGAGTTAGACTATTCAAAGTTAGATGAACTCATTACTGAAAAGACAAAAATAGTAAGTATTGTCCACGTTTCTAATTCATTAGGAACGCTCAACGATATAGAAAAAGTAATAGAAAAAGCCCATTCAGTTGGAGCTAAAGTCGTAATAGATGGAGCACAGGCGATACAGCACTTTGCTGTTGATGTGCAGAGACTAGATTGCGATATGTACTGCTTTTCTGGACATAAGCTTTACGGCCCATTGGGTATTGGAATCCTCTATGGCAAGGAAGATTTGCTAGACCAGCTGCCACCATACCAAGGTGGGGGAGAGATGATATCCGAAGTAACGATGGAAAAGACTACTTACAATACACTACCCTACAAATACGAAGCAGGTACTCCGAATATAGTTGGTGCTATCGGATTAGCAGCGTCAATCGATTATCTGAATTCGATAGGTATGGAAGCTATAAATCATTATGAAGACGAGCTACTTGGCTATTCCGAGCAGAAGTTAGATGCAATAGAAGGCATCATTAGATATAGTAAAGCGAAAGTCAGAAAGAGCATTTTACCCTTCAATTTCGAGGGGGTTTACCACTATGATTTAGGCCTGTTCCTAGATAAATTTGGCATTGCTGTCCGTACTGGACACCACTGCTGCCAACCTGTTATGCAGCGATACGATATCCAAGGCACAATCCGTGCATCATTCTCATTCTACAACACCAAAGAAGAAATAGACGAATTAGTCACCGCCCTCGAAAAGAGCTTGGCTGTGTTGAGGTAGAGAAATTATAAAAGTTTTAGAATTTATATCCAATATTTAGAAGATAGATATTCGGGGTTCTGAATGCTGGTAAGAATAATGGAAATTTAGTCCAATAGTGAAATGAGCACTCTAAGTATAGTTTCTCATCGTAAAGATTATAGCTTAAACCACCTCCTAAATCTACTAAAAGTATCATATCTCCAAAGTGTGCATATAGCTGCAAATCATTGCTAATATCTAAGAAATAATACTTGACAGTCCACAATGGGAGTTCATTAACTGACGCATCCATCCAAGACTGCGAATCTTCATAATTCAAATAATAATAGTTCAACCCAAGAGACCAATTCTGCTTTTTATCTAAATAATGTTCTAAGTAAATATTATAAACTGGACCAACTGAGACCATTTTATTATCATTGTTATCTAGATACTTACCACCTGAGCCAACAGAAAATTTTGTGTATCTCCCAAAAAGCAATGGTTTATCTTCTGCCATTAGTTCATATGACAGCATATACATTAAGCAAAATAATATAGACATTATCTTAATAAAAGACTCCAGTTTAAGCTTATAATTAGATACAATTTAGTAAATAAAATAAGAATAATCCGTAATAAAATCATACTCAATTTAGTGTCTTTGCCGAATCTAGTTAGAGCGTAAGTATTACTTTATTCTACTTTTTTATTATATTGGTATATACAATAAAAACTGGATTATGAAATAAAATATATAGGGACCTATGTTTTACAGAATACTATTACTCGTTACGCTTATCAGCACGGCATTATATGGAAATGAATTTGACATACCTAATGATTTAGAACCTATCGATGGGGCATCTGAAATCCTATTTAGTCAAGAATTTGATGATAAGCCAAAGTTTATGGCAAGAGTCAGTGAAACGGAGTTTATCATAACAGATATTCACGATGAAATTGCTAAAATATTTAGCTATTCGACTACTACTAACAAATTGGAATTCAAAAGTGAATTTGTTATAAATAGAAAAGAGACTCTAGATGATTTTCAAGTACATGGGGATAAACTCCAATTATTATTTATCAATTATGCGGGTGGAATAGGGAATAATAATGAAGGTTATTATTGGCGAGAAACTATAGTTGATCTAAATACATATCTTCCAATTTCTTCAAAAATATTTTTCACTACGATTGATATTCGAGAATTCGATTTAGATGAATATAACGAAGATTTGGATTATGCCAATAACTACGTCGATAGTAATATGTTCCTATTATATGTGAGAGGTGACAAGAAAATAGAAATAGAACCGGGTGAATATCTCTCATTCTATGATACATATAATAATAAGGACAGCTCTCGTAAAAACTTTCTATCCTTGATTCATGAGGATTTCTCTAGAACTATTTATGCTAGGGCAACGAATTTCGAGTCTAGAAGCTCTAGCCCTAAATCATTTTTGGTCGAACTATTTGACTCATCCGAAGTATATAAGTTATTTGGACTCCACTGGACTTATTTAGATGATAATTCAAATTTCTATTTTCTTTTTAGTTGGTATGACAAACGTGTTTCAAAGAGATTTTTATCATTTAATAAATTCACGCCACAAGGTGAATTACGATATTACTATAGAGAAATAGAACCTGAAATAGAGTTTGATGATGATTATAAAATCCATGATTTTGAAATCGTGAGTACCAAAGATAGTATTTTCAAATTAATAGGTATGGCAAGGCATGCTGGAGATGAATCTATGGAAGTCCAGCCAGTTGCTGCTATTTATATGGCAGATATAAATTTGAACTCCTTAGTTTTCGATTTCAAATCTAAGATTCTAACAGTGAGAGAAGGACTTATAATAAATAAGAATAAAGAAGAATTAAAATTTAATATTATAAATAAAGTAATTGAAACTGAAGACGGGTATGTAATTTTAGCTGAACATAATAAATCGCATAAAATAGCTAATAATCATTCACCGAGAGGGATCAACCTAAAAATTAAATATGAGCACTTTTATCATTCTATCAACTTAATCGCATTTGATAAGAATCTGAATTTAAAGTGGAATAACGTGATAGAGAATAGGAATTTGCATAGCTATAGATCAGTGTGGGGACAATCAAGAACCCCAGTTGATAGATATGCTGGTCAAGTTTCTTTACAACCCACTATTGGAACTGACAATATATCATTCATATACTCTTCGAACGAAGACAAGAAGATAAAGAGAGTGAAATACAATACTAACACAGGTGAACAACTCGAAGAAGTACCTCTTTTTAAAAATGATGGTGTAGCCTCATATTGCCCTGGCTATCAATTCCATATAGGTAATAACGAGTATGTAACAATGGTAATTGAAGATGATTATTACTTAGTACGGTATAAACTGCTGAAATAATAAATCCAACACCACATCAGCCAAACGTGCTTATATAAGGTTCGCGATCAAAAAAAAGTATCAATCCTACCAAAGTGGGGTTGATACTTTATTATATATATTCAATTGTACTTAAAGTGTTTTTATATCTTACCCCAACCTCTCAAATCAGTTTGTTAAACTCTCAAGGCTACTGATAGATTGTTGTACATTGTTGTATAATACAATCTCTGCTGATTAATACTACTCTATTCTTCTAACGTCTTCAACGTTATCAAGGTAACTGACACTTCTCATACAAACTAAGATAAAACAAAAAACCCCAAGCCTAAGGCTCGGGGTTTGAAATATAAGTTATATATAACTAATTAAGAATTAGTTGTTTATTATCATGTAGTGAATTTTTTCGTTTGCTCCAAAATTAGAACCTTCTGTAGATACAGTAAATGAACCAGCTCCTTGTACTGTTATCCTTACACCCTCATTTACTGCACCAAAATATGTAATAATAATTACACTTGTTCCGGTTATACCAGCACCAGGAACACTAATTACTTCTGTAACACCACCTCCGGTAAGTGTTGCTGTTCCTGTAAACATCCCACTAGCTTGTCTAGCTGCAGATCCATTGCTTGCCGTAACTACACCAGTGTTATCAACATAAAGTGACTGATTATTTCCACCAGTCATAGTTGACATGGTCGTTGTACCACTAATAGTAGTATTCCCAGCGGTCAATGTCCCAGCGGTCAATGTCCCAGTTGTCGAAATGTTACCAGTCGCATCAGCAACAGTGAATACACCATCAACGTCAATACCTCCATCAGCAGATAAGAGAGACGTAACATCAAGTGTCCCAGTAATAGTTGAATTAC
>PGYR01000061.1 GCA_002839765.1 Ignavibacteriae bacterium HGW-Ignavibacteriae-4 | reverse complement strand
TTAGATTATTAGTACTTACGTTGTTTTGTACTATTATACCTGGTAATAGATGGCGAAGTGCCTCTTTGTCTATTAGTCTGAACTCGCGGAATATAGCAGTCTCTATTAGCTGCTCTATTTCTTTACCCGATATTAGCCCTATTGACTGTAGCTGTATTAGCTCGCCTTGGACTTCTTTTTCTTAAAGCAATTTATAATTTCCCTAAATTTTTGTAATTTACTTCTTTGAATCACTCTTCAACAGGAATTTATGCCATTAAAAGAAGAATTTCGATTGCAAGGGAATTTTTTATTCAAACACAGAAGCTATTTGCCTCTCATAATAGTAGCTGTTGGTTTGGCCGTATATATATATACTCTAAACGCTACAAATACAACATTAGAGCAGTTCAATGATTACAAAGTTGAATTGATATTCTTGTTTGTTGCTTTTTTTGGGCAATTTATAAGAGCATATTCTGTTGGCTTCGCTGCCAAAAATACCTCTGGTAGAAATACTTCAGTAGGGCAAGTTGCAGACTCACTGAATAGTACTGGCATTTACTCTATTGTAAGACATCCACTGTATTTAGGCAATTTCTTTATGTGGCTTGGTATTGCTCTATTTACAGCTAATTTTTGGTTTATAATAGCTTTCCTATTTATGTATTGGCTATACTATGAGCGAATTATGTACGCCGAAGAAGAGTTCCTACGAGAGAAATATGGAACCACTTATGAAAAATGGGCGGAAAATACACCTGCAATTATTCCTTGTATCAAGAAATGGGTGAAACCCAATGGTACATTTAGTCTGTGGAAAGTAATTAAACAAGAGAAATCTGGAATTTTAAATATTTTTCTAACTATATTCTTATTCAAAGTAATAGCAGGATATATACTTTTTGAAAACTTCTCTATCGGTCAGAATATTTGGACTTGGGCTTTAGTAGGTGCGGTTATATACTATTCGATAGTAAAAATCGTCCAAAAGTCTAGTAAATTATCATAACAGAAAAGAGTTAAAGAGATATGAGTATCAAAGATAAAATAGAAAGCAATAATATAAAAGCCATAGTATTCCAAGGTAGTTGGTGTCCTATGTGTGTATCGGCTATGCCTCAGATAGCTCATTTTGTTTCGTCAAATGAAGTAGATGAAAATGCGATCGAGATTATAAATGTTAATTTATCTAAAACAAAGCCAGCTGATAGAATAGCTGAACACAATATAACTAGAGTACCAACAGTGATATTGCTAAAAGACGGCAAAGAATTCGATAGAATTACCGAATATGCACCTAAGGGTTGGAAAACAGAATTAGAAGAAAAAATAAATGCAGTTTAGGATTAAAATCTACTTATAGATTTTAAGATAATAATCTAATTAGTTAAGTTTGGATTCAGTTTATTTTTAATCATTAAATAATGTGATGAGTAATATGTTAAAATCAATAATTGCAATACTATTTGGGTTGTCCCTATTAACAGCTTGTGGCGGCGGAAATAGTGAAGCAGAAAAAGAGCCAGAAACTAATACAGAAACAATGGCTACAGAAAGTAACGAAGCGACATTATCTATAGCTGGTAATGATCAGATGCAATTCGACAAAAAAGAATTGACTGTAAAGGCAGGACAAAAAGTAACTCTGACTTTGAAACATACTGGTACTATGGCTAAAGCAGCTATGGGGCACAACTGGGTATTGTTAACACCAGGAACAGATATTGCTACTTTCGCAGAGAAAGCAGTAGCTGCTGGCGAAGCAAACGATTATATCCCATCTGAAGGTAACGCTATAATAGCACATACAAAACTTGTAGGTGGTGGCGAATCAACTACTGTTGAATTCACTGCACCTGCAGCTGGTTCTTATGAGTTTATTTGTTCTTTCCCTGGCCACTGGGCTATGATGAGAGGAACTTTGATAGTAGAATAATATCGATTATCAGATAGAAATTGGAGAGCCATCTTGTTCAAAAACGAGATGGCTTTTTTTTTATGAGTTCTTTACAATAGAATACTTCTTTAATACTCTTTCCCAAACCTGATTTTATCCTTTTCTATCAAAGCTAATTGGTTCTAAGTTACTTGGTCTATATTACAATTATCTACATTGCACCTATTATAATGACTTATGTATTATAATTTCCAGATAATTAGATTAAAGTAAGAAATAACTTGAATTAATATTAGTTGTTTATTAAATTAATTTTTTAAAATTGACAATTTTATCAAATATAAGATAATACTGTCTTCATATCTAATAAATTGAATTTATGGCTTTACTTTCTAAATCTTGCGTTTACGGTATTCGAGCTGCTATATATATAGCTTCAGAAGCTGAGAATGGATACATATCTATTAGTCAAGTGGCTAAAGAATTGAACCTATCATCACATTTTCTAACTAAGATACTCCAAGAGTTGACTAGTGATAATCTATTGCTTTCTCACAAAGGACCTCGCGGCGGTGTGAAATTTGCAAAAGATACAAAAGATATAAAACTAATTGAGATAATTGGTGCTATAGATGGTCTAGATTTATTCACCGAATGTGCACTCGGACTAGAAGGATGTGGTGTCTATAAACCTTGCCCACTACACGATAGCTGGACTGCTCATAGAGGTGCTCTTAGAACTTTATTTGAAGAAGAGAATTTACACGATCTGGCTGAAAATGTGAAGAGTGCTGGGCTAAGATTAAGAACTCTTAATCACCAAGAATTACTTGAGTTAAAGAAATAGTAAGATGATAGCTGTTATTATAACTGTATTTTTATGGTTGTTATAGTCTTATCTACACTATATCGCTTCAAGTTCTTTTTGGCTGGACCTTTAATTACTGTCCCATTTTTTTCAAAAATACTACCATGAGCTGAACACTCTAACTTGTCTTCGACCAAATCAAGTTTTACTCCTTTGTGTGTACATTCCAATGAGACGGCTTCGTAACTGTCAGAACCCGTTTTGAATAATATTAATGGAGTCTTCAGAGAGTTTGATGTAACGATTATACTATTATATTCTTCCTGAGTATTCGCATCTTCGAACTCAGTTTTATCTAGAATAAGGTACCCATCATCAGCAAACGAATTCACAGTTTTCATGCTACTGCAACTGTTGAGAGTTACTCCACCTATTGCTACTGCTAAGCAAGTAAGACAAGATTTTTCTATGAAATTTCTTCTATCCATTTCAATTAAGTTTAATAATTATAATAGTAAAATTAATAAATAATATAGACAAAAAAAAGCCAACTATTTTCATAGTCGGCTTTAAGTTGTGTTTTGAGAAATATATTATTTCTTAGCTACTAAGTTTAAAGTCATTGTAAACTCGTCATAAATCATTTTGTCGCCAAGTGCTTCTACATCGAAGAAACTCTTAGAATTATACTTAACATTGAATTTAGATCTATCCAATTTGATAGTTGCAACTGCTGTAAGCACTTCACCTGTCAATGATACATCAGCAGGGAACGTGATTTTCTGAGTTGTACCTTTTATCGTCATATTGCCAGTTATATTATGCTTGTCGCCTTTCTTCTCTACTTTTAAAACCTTAAATTTTGCGTCAGGAAACTTGTCCGCTGAGAAGAAGTCTTCAGATTTTAAGTGATTTACTAATTTCGTATTGTATCCTTCATCTTCTATATCTGTATTAGAAATAGATTTCATATCTATTACAAATTCACCGCCAGATATAACTCCATTGTCGTAGTTAATTGTACCCGATTTCACACTTACAAAACCATCGTGTTCACCAGTTACTTTCTCTGCATGCCATTTTAATTTTGTAGCATCCTTATCCAATTTGAAATCAGCTGCATTCAGCATAGTAGCCGAAGCTAATGTAATAATTACAAACCTAAAAATTCCTTTTACCATAACCACTTTCCTAATAAATTATTAAATAATATCATCTTCACATAATAGATTGCTGCATATCTGCGCTAATACTTTCTTACAGATTTGCATATCGGATTTATCTATACAACAGGTAGTTTCGTTGACTGTTTGCTCACCTATTTGTAAAGCAATTAGTTGTATTTTTTTACCTTCTTTAGTTAGGTAAATCTTATTACAACGCTTGTCGTCTTCGTTTACTCTTCGTTCTATAAATCCTTTCTTTTCCAAATTATTCAAAAGCCGAGTTATACCGGGTTTATCTTTACTAGTTTTACAAGCTAATTCTAATTGGGTTTGCCCTTCTTCTAGCCATAATTGCTTCAATACTCCATATTGCTCTGAAGTAATCTTCTTGCCCGAAGTTTTCAAATTATAACCAAGTCTTCTATTGATAGATCTATAAGCGACACCAGTTAGATAACCGATACTCTCATTACCAGTAAACTCTTTTTCATCCAATTTAGTTGTCATAACAACTATTACGATTAGTTAATAATATTATTGTTTCATTGATTAAGAAACGGATAGTCAATATAGCCTTTTTCTCCGCCACTATAAAACGTTTTTACGTCCCACTCGTTTAATTTAGTACTTATTTGTATTCTTTCTACCAAATCTGGGTTTGAAATCATCAATTTTCCAAAAGCAACCATGTCAGCAGTTTGATTTGAGATATAGTCATTTGCCTCTTCAACTGTGAATCCGCTATTCGTCATCAGATTTCCTCTATATACTTTTCGGAAGTGCTGAGTAACCTCTCTATCTTTGAGATACGAGTCTTGTGGGACATAAGTTTTGCCGGGTGGTGCATAAGGCTCCATTATGTGAAGATAAGCTAGATTATGGTCATTTAGCTTATCGACCATATAGCTGAAAGTCTCAACAGGCGTTTCGTCGCTCATCCCATTGAAAGTACCGCTCGGAGAAAGTCTGATAGCCGTTCTATCATTACCAATCGCTTTACATACGGCAGCAACTACTTCTAGTCCAAACCGGCATCTATTCTCGATTGACCCTCCGTACATATCATCTCTAACATTTGAGCCGCTACATATAAACTGATCAATCAGGTAGCCATTCGCGCCGTGTATTTCCACTCCATCGAATCCTGCTTCTATGGCGTTCTCAGCCGCCTTTACGTAATCATTTATAGTATCTTCTATTTCCGATAAACTTAGAGCTCTTGGGGCTTCTTTGTCCTTAAGTCCATCATAGGTGTTAACCAATCCACCAGAGTTTATAGCAGAAGCCGAAACAGTTGGTTCACCCTTATGAAAATCGGGATGAGATGAGCGACCAGTATGCCAGAGTTGCAGAAACATTCTTCCACCTTTGCTGTGGACAGCTTGCGTTATTGGCTTCCATCCCTCGATTTGTTCTTGGGTCCAAATCCCTGGAGTATAAATGTATCCAACACCCATTGATGAGATGTTAGTAGCTTCGGAGATTATTAGCCCGGCACTCGCTCTTTGTTCGTAATAAACTCGCATCAAATCATTTGGAATGCCTTCTCTATTCGAACGACTTCTTGTTAAAGGTGCCATTATTACTCTATTGCGAAGTTCTATACTACCAATTTTTATTGGCGTGAGGAGGTTTTTCATCGTTTATATATTTTTTAAATAAAAGGCTAGAGAAGTAAAAGAGTGGGAATTATTATTCCTTTCCTTCTTTGTTAGATGTTTGCATCTCTTTAAATATTGCAAAGTCATGAGCTAAATCTATCAAATTCAGCACGCAACCACGGGTGAGTTGGAAATATGTAGTCTCAAATCTATCTACTAGTTTATCATCTTCCAACTTCTCTGCGATGGTTTGTATATTTGTTTTGAATTGCTCTAAGTAACTTTCAAATTCAACTTTGAAGTTCTTAGCAGATTCATCGTTCGGATCTATTTTATTCAATTTTCTTGATAACTTGAAAAAAGCAGTCCCATTGAATACGGCTTGACTATATTCGTCAATTAGTAAATTGCTAACTGCCAGTTCCATAATTACAGAAAAGTCATTCTTTTTTTGAAGTTGCTTATTAGTGAAACTTTCTACTGTATCTACTACATTCTGGGTGTCTTTTGATATTTCCATTAGTACTTCATTGTAGCGATTATTGATTTGAATATATTCTCTTGATCTACTTCAGTAGGAAAAGACATCCCTTTTATATCAGTAGGTATCAAAGTAAATTCGTAATAATTATCAATGTCTGTTTTGAAGACAGCAGTACGAGCAGTTAGTGCCCCACCTGTATTAGAATATCTATATGTACCGTATTTCAGGTTGCCTGCTTCAATCATTCCATACTTGGAAGTTAGTTGGCAATTGCCACCTGTTTTGTTGGCTTTTATTGTATAACTGTACTTCGCTATTCCATACTCCTTATCTTCTTTGAAGTTCTTCTCTAACTCAATTGAAGTAGGTAATTTCTTGAATACTGCTGTTAAGTTGTAATCTTTTGTAGTAGCTATAGCGATAGTACCTACAGAAGCTTTACCTTCCAAATCAACGAAGAACCATCCCACTGGAATGGCAGCTATCATATCACCTTCGGAAGAACGGATAAAATCATCTTGCATCGCAATTATTGGCTTCGGACTTAGCTTTACTAATGGCTCTCTAGTTTCCGTCTCAAATTTCTTTACTATCACACAAGCATTAAGCGTTACTAATACGAGTGCTATTACTATTATTCTAATGTGAGTCATTATATGATTTCTCTCCAGCTTCTATTTTTATTTTTAGGTAATTGTCCTCAGGCACTATAGGGCAAGAGTACTTTGCATTATAATAGCAATATGGGTTATACGCCAAATTGAAATCTAATATATATTTGGATTCTTTTACTATTTCCAAGTCAAGATATCTACCTGCTTCGTATGTTTCCTTGCCATTTGTTTCATCATGAAATGGTATGAAAAAACTCTCTGGATGTTCGATGTTCACATAGGCCGTAAGTGAAAATTTTTCATCATTTACTTTGAATTTCAAATCACCATACCTAACCATCGTACGGACGTCGCTTTGAGTAGTAAGCATTTCTAATGTATCTTTGGTAGCAAATTCTTCCAAATATGCTTCGACTTTATACTCAGGATTTGGCTCATAGAAGAACGGAATGATTTTGTCAGTCATGTCCACTACGGGCGAATCTTCAGAGTTTCTGAAAAACTCTTTTACATCATTTCTGTATGTTTTCATATCTTCTAAGTACTTAGCATTTGGGTCTTCGCTGTTGCAAGACATAGCTATAATACTGAGTGATATTATCATTAATAATACTATTCTAGATTTCAACTGTGATACCATTTTTTAATTCCAAATCAAATTCTCTAACTCCCGGAGGAGGTTCTTTGTCAAATCTATAGTTCATATTGAAAACAAAACTAACTGCTTTTGTAATCTTGAATTGCAATTTAGTATCATTCAATATTCTGTGGTCATTTAATCTAGTAACATCTACTTGGAAATATGTTACCGAATTTAGTAAAAAATTCTCTGTTGGTTTCCATGTTAATGTCAGATAATTAGTAGAACGTATTATATGTGTTATCTGTGTAGGAATTATATTAATTTCTTCCATTTCGTACATAATCCCAGTACCCAAATATACATCAATTTCGGCAGATGAGTCAGCAACGAAATCGGTATTGGAAAGAGTGAACCTCATACCTCCACCAGCTAAATTCCTATCAGAAAGCAATACGAACTCGTTAAACTCTTTTTGTATGAATAATTCTGGTTCCAACAAGCTATTCAAATTATAAATATAGCGTCCATGAAGAAAACCTTTGTCACTGATTACAGCATTATTCCCTTCCTTGTAGGCTAATTCCCCAGCAATGAAAGTACGATAATTGGGTTGTATATAATCCAATCTCAACTTTGCTTCACCACTTATGTATTCCGAATTTCCAGAGTTTAAGCCAAACAGCAAATCAATCCTAGATTTAAAACCCTCGTTTATCTTACTATTTCTAATTGCTTCTGTATTCACCTGCGAGTAAGCCGTGATATTCGAAATCAATAATAATAGAGCTAACAATCGGACTAAAAACATATTCAGTGGATTTGATTTAACCAATAGTACAAAAATAGTGAAATAATAACTGATTGAAGAATGCTTTTATTACTTAAAGCAAAAATGGATAAAACTTATCTTTGAGTTTTATCCATTTATATATAATTTAGAAATGAAAGTTGCAATTACTTGCAGTTGTCACCCTTTGCCTCTTTTTTCTTTTCAGCAAAGACTTGCTTATTTTTTGCTAATGTCTGACCTAATACTTTCAACTCATAGCCGCCTTCAACTACCATTTTAACATAGCCCGATTTGCAAATAGGTCCCCAAGCTAAGCTAGAACCAGTAGTGAAACCAGTGTGAATATACGCTAGCTCTTGACCTGCTATGTTCAACCCAACTCGTGGGAAAGCAACACCAAACTGAACATCAATAGGAATTCCTATGTTTGCAGCAGCGTCGAATTCTCCATCTGTTATCTCATCTTTCCCGAATTTACCTTTCGTTGATACACTTGTACCGTGATACTCAAAATCACCATCAGCTGTAAGTGAACATTTTGCAGAGGCTGTAGCTGATGATGCAACATCAGGAACTGTCATTTTAGTTACGAATTGTATCCCAATATCAATTGATACTGGTATTGGTAATGGTATTGGTCCACTTGGAGTAGGTATAAACCTGATTGGTATACTTAGTGCTATTCCAGGTAATTCGATACTATGTTCGCCCGAAGAGCTACCTGCGGCGGATAAGCTTAGTTCCAAATCAGCTTTTATACCCTTGTTGAAAGACTTAAACTCTTCCAATTTTCCTTCTTTTATTTTTATCAATGTTGATTGGCTGGGTAGAGTTACAGTACCTTTGGCCGTGAATGCTGCTGTTGCTTCGCCCGCAATTTTCTTAGCCATTACGAATGTAAACGCACAAGAACTGACTTTACCATCAACCAGTTTGGGTTCTATCTCTATTTTATGGTCTATGCCGCCATAGCTGATAGTATGTTCTATTTTCTCTGTGAATTCTGTTGGTAGTGTCATGACTGTAACACCATCGAACTTTAACGAAGTGGCATTATTCCATTCAGGAGTTACATCCCAAGCAATTTCACCATTCTTTATTGCGTCTGTTAGTGCTGCATCTTCGGTTTCTACAACCAAATTACCACCATTTCTAGAGACAGACTTTACTTTGCGGAGTAGCTTCCCTTCTACTAGTATAACTTCACCAGCCACTGGGTCTTTACCAAATTGGCTCCCGTCAAAAGTATATGTATTTGTTGCAGTATCTAAATTGAGGATTAGATCATCATTTTCATCTTTTAGTATAATTGTATTGTCATTATACTCGACATTGTAAGCTGGTGTTATTGTAGTATCACCATCTGGATTAGTAGCTTTGTCGTCACTGCAACTAATTGCAAATGAAATAATTACTACAAATAAAACAATCTTTTTTATCTTATCAAACATTCTGTCCTCGCTACTATTTGAATTGAAGTATAAATGAATCCGCATTTCGAATTAACACTAATATAAAAAAAAAGACACGATTTCTCGCGTCTTTCAAATTTTAAATGATTTTAGACTGAAGTTTATACTTTATCGAAGGCGTGTTTCATATCTTCGATTAGGTCTTCCACTTCTTCTATTCCGACAGAAACTCTAATCAGATTATCAGATAATCCGATTTTCTCTCTTTCTGCTTTAGGTATAGATGCGTGAGTCATAATAGCAGGGCTTTCGATTAAGCTCTCTACTCCACCCAAACTTTCTGCTAATACGAATAAATCAACATTTTCTAAGAAAGTACGAGCTCCGTCCAATCCACCTTTGATAAAGAATGTAATCATTCCACCATATCCAGACATTTGCTCTTTGGCAATCTGATGATGTGGATGAGATTCCAAACCTGGATAAACTACTCTCTCTACTTTCGGATGTTGCTCTAAGAAGCGAGCTATCTCGAAAGCATTTTTCTCATGTTGCTTCATTCTGATACCCAAAGTCTTAACTCCGCGAAGTACCAACCAGCTATCAAATGGAGATTGTGATGGGCCGATTGAGTTTTGTAGTTTATGAATTTTCTGAGCTAATTCATCATCATTCAACATAATAGCACCTGCTACTACATCGCTATGACCATTGATATACTTAGACATAGAGTGATAAGATATATCAGCACCCAAGTTCAATGGATTTTGGAAATATGGACTCATAAACGTGTTGTCAACAGCTGTAAATGCACCAACTTCTTTCGCTTTAGCTGCGATAGTTTTGATATCACTTAATTTAAGCAAAGGATTAGTTGGAGATTCTATCCATATAAGTGATGGCTTTAATTCGTCTATTTTCTTTAGAGTTTCTTCTGTTTTACTAGTATCTGTGAAAACAAAGTTGAAATCATCATTGTAAACTGTAGTAAATAGGCGGTAAGTACCACCGTAAACATCGTCACCACATAGTATAGTCGAACCCTTTGGCATAGCCATTAATACTAACATCTCAGCTGACATACCACTTGATGTAACTACACAATGTTTCGCATTTTCCAATGCAGCTAAGCACTCTTCCAATCGTGATCTAGTAGGGTTGTGAGTACGTGTGTATTCGTATCCACGGTGTACACCCGGAGAAGATTGTGCGTAAGTTGATGTTTGGAAGATCGGAGGAGATACCGCACCAGTAGCCGGGTCAGGGTAGTTTCCTACGTGAAGTGAACGTGTGTTGAATCCTTTTTTCAGATATTTTTCGTTTAGCATTTATAATCTTTGGTTTTAGTTATTGAATCAATTTTGTTGTTAACGAATGAGACTTGCTTATCATTTATAATTTAGTCACCGTCCATTTCAGAGTGCTTTTCACTAGTAGTTGCGTTTGCTTCTGGCATCATTATTTTACCATTTGGGTAGAATTTAGCTTCTTCTATATCGCCACCTTTGCGAAGTTTGACTTGATAATAAGGGCCTTCTTTTGAATCATATTTCTCTACTCCCATAATAGCATAAGCTGTGTATTCACCATCGAGTGTATTTTGTATCATATCAGGTAATTCTGATTCAGAAATTTCATGTTCCGTTTTTACCCAATCGCCATTCTCATCATACTCAGCTTCGTACTCGATTCCATCTAGTTTGAATTCCACTTCCCAACCAAGTTCCTCTTGCTTCCATTCTACATCTGTAGCATTTGGGTATTTTTCAGAAAATGCAGCTTTTACATTATCCGCTACACTCGTTGTGTCAGCCGTTTCAGGCGTATCTTCTATTTTCTTCTCAGTACAAGAAAAGGCAAGAACTAGTAGCGACAACACAAATAATACTTTTATTGTTTTCATATTTATAATTTTAGGTTTTTGAATAAGACATAAGTACAAATATAATAGATGTTTTAGCAATTAATAAGGGAATTGTATAATTGGCGGAATGAATTAGTAAATCTGTAAAACTAATAGTTGTATTTTTCGTTAGATTAGAGAAATGTAAGGGGGATTTGGCAATATCGTTGTACTTGTAGAGACGTATTGAATACGTCTCCAAATCCCCCAATTCACCTTTGAAAAGGTGGGTAAGACTAGCTATTAGTCACATGGTGCGTTATATAAGAAGAGTCAAGTAAAACTGAAATTTTAAAAACTTGGAAAAAGAAAATAATAAATAATGGAATCAACAATTCATTTTATATTTGAACTTATCAAAATAGCCATCTTAGGAACAGTTTATGGTTCTTTGGCATTTATTAGCATTGTTCTAATAGGAGTATTTGAACCTGAGAGTTGGTATGCGATGGTTTCGAAGAAAAAATTTAGATTATGGTTTATTTGTGGTTTTACAATTTCTATTTGGCTCTTTTTATTTATGATGACTTATTGGGGCGATCATGGGTTAGGAGATAATGCAAAAGTTCCTGTTGGACACTTTCAAATAGTCACACACTCTAGTGTTACAACAATAGAAAAAGGAAAATATGATCAGCTTGCGATTATGAATTTTGAATTTGATAATGACAATTTATATGCTAAAATAGACAAAGAATTTAGTCATGAAAAAAGGGAATATGTAGTTTGGAATTTA
Organism: Ignavibacteriae bacterium HGW-Ignavibacteriae-4; assembly: GCA_002839765.1. Classification (GTDB taxonomy): domain Bacteria; phylum Bacteroidota; class Ignavibacteria; order Kapaibacteriales; family UBA2268; genus PGYR01. The sequence continues at coordinate 2,115 of PGYR01000061.1, read as the reverse complement.
AGGACAGATGAATTAACATTTTATAAGAACAAAGAATAATTACCCAAACCCAGAAAAATTTAGATCATTTGATGAACATTATAATAGATATTGGCAAGGATGGAGATTTTGGTTACTGCCATGATTGGAGTTAAAAAACTACAAGAAAATACATAATTAACAGCTGAAATAAAATATGAACCCCAAAGAAAAAGAAGAAATTGATGCTCGTCTAAGAATAGCAACAGAAACTCTTTATGATGATTACAAAAACGATAAAGAATTAACTGCATTTACGGTTTTAGATGGCGGTGATGTCTGGGAAGATTTACCTGAATATCAAAAATCAGAAACTTAGGAAGGAATCGAACGGCTAGTTCGTAAAGAACGGGTCAGAGACGATTCAGTTTTGAATAAAATTAATAACTCCTCCCCAGAATAAACATTTTCCGCTTTTTATCCGTATATTATTTTTTTTGAAAAATACTATTTCTGATATGAAAATTACCTCTATTATCATTGCTTTTACATTTGCTTTATCAATTTCATTCGCATCCGAATTGACAGAGCTATACAAGAAAAATCAAACCCCGACTTACACTGAACTCATAGCCCACTACCAACAGTTAGCTGATACTTATGGGTCTGCTCGGTTGATGGAGTATGGTAAGTCCGACAGTGGAGAGCCGATATACTTATTCGTTATCTCGCATAGTGGTATATTCGATGCTGATAGCATACAAGCTGCAGGACTGGCTACAGTGCTGATCAACAACGCAATCCATCCAGGAGAGCCTTGCGGTGTCGATGCCTCCGCAAAGTTAGCTGAAGATTTGCTAGCTGAGGGTGTGATACCGAATACAAGAGTTGTTACTTGCATTATACCAGCTTACAATGTTGGTGGTATGCTCAATCGTGGGTGTTGCAGTCGGGCTAACCAAGATGGGCCAGAGGAGTATGGCTTCCGTGGTAATGCGAAAAACCTTGACCTCAATCGTGATTTTATAAAAGCTGATGCAGAAAACACAAAGACTTTCTACAAAATATACCACGACTGGAAACCTCAGATTTTCGTAGATGCGCACTCAACAAATGGGGCAGACTACCCAGCTGATATGACACTTATAAACACTGCTCGCTCACGAGTAGAAGAGAGTATGCGTACTTTTTTCAATTCAAGTATGACCAATTCTCTTTACCGAGATATGATAAAAAGCGGGTATTCTATATCGCCATATTATCATACTTATGGAGATACTATAACCGATGGGTTGATGGAATATATGGATAGCCCACGCTACTCTACTGGTTATACTACTCTATTCAATACTATGGGGTATGTATCCGAAGCGCACATGCTGAAACCATACCCAGTACGTGTTGATGCGACTTATGCTTTCTTAAAGGCGGTTGTTTTCTATGCACAGCTGAACTCAAGTGCAATTTTGAGCATTTATAACAACGCAAATAATAATATTCGCAAGGTAAAAGAATACGGTATTAACTATAAGCTAGACACTACAACTAATCTTGAGTTAAAGTTCGAAAGCTATCGCAAGAAATATAGAACTAGTTCAGTAACTGGATTGCCTATTCACTACTTTGATCAATCTATACGTGATACGAATACTATTCCATATTACGCTGATTACAAACCAGAAAAGATGATACAAGTACCGCAATACTATGTGCTGCCGCAAGCATGGTCTGCTGTAAAAGAGCGATTAGATCTAAGCCAAATAGAGTATAGGACTCTTACGAAAGACACAACCATGCAAGTGGAACTATACTATATTAGCAAATACGAAACTTCGGATCGGCCGTACGAAGGGCATTATTTCCACTATAACACTGAAGTTATAAAAGACACCCAAGAAGTAACCCTCCGAGCAGGTGATATGATAATACTGACAGACCAAGACGGCATTCGCTATATAATAGAATCGCTCGAGCCAGAGGCAGAAGATTCATTCTTCTCATGGGGCTTCTTCGATTCTATGCTACAGCAAAAAGAATGGTTCAGCGACTATGTATTCGAACCAAAAGCAGAGAAAATACTAGCCGAAAACCCTAAGCTAAAAGCAGATTTCGAACAAAAGAAAAAGGACGATAAAGAGTTCGCTGCTAGCTCGTGGG
>PGYR01000060.1 GCA_002839765.1 Ignavibacteriae bacterium HGW-Ignavibacteriae-4 | reverse complement strand
TCTCTTTCTGCATACAGATAGTTTTCTATGAGCTTTAGGGTTCTTTCTTCTGATAGATTTTCTTCTGTTATTAGCTTTTTAAAGGCTTTTTGCTGTTCTTCATTCCAATATACTTCGAATGCTTCTGGAATGTCGTCAGAGTCATCTATTGTGGGTAGATTCTCATCTATGAATTGTTGTATCAGCTCACGTTTGCTTCTTAGGTTAATTTCGGTATTTAGTAGGTTTGTAATCTCTTGTTCTGTTTTAGTAACTTCATTCTGTGATTCAGACTTTAAAGCCATCAATAGCTTTATGATGTAGTTTACATTGATTTCGTCTCTGAGTATTAATTCTAGCTCAAAATCTACATCTTCTAATATTGAGACTTTTTCTTTTTGATTGTCATTCTTTACTTTTTGCCACAAATCAAGATACTTGCTTTTGTAATCTTCGAATTGCTGTTCATTCATAGCCAAATCTTCCCATTCGAAATCTGAGAATGTATTTAGTATGTTTCTGATTCGCATTAGATCACGGAATGCTTTTATAAACTCTAGCTCATCAGCTTCTGAGACTAGATTGTTTACGCTGTTAACTGTTGGTGTTATTGAGAGTAATCCAATAAATGCTTCATTGAATTTATTGACATAATCTTCATAGGGTTCTATTATGATTACATCTATAGCATCTTTGTTGCTAAAGAGTGTTATAGCTTCATCTGTTGCCTTTTTCAGGTTTCTGAATACAACAATATTCCCTTGAGATTTTTGATCATTTATTATTCTGTTGGTTCTCGAATATGCTTGTATAAGACCATGATATTTAAGATTCTTATCTACATACATAGTGCTTAGTGTAGGGCTATCAAATCCAGTTAGGAACATATTAACTACTAATAGAATATCTATCTTTCGTTCTTTTACTTTCTTGGAAACATCATTGTAATAGTTATAAAATGATTGACTGTCTTTGGTGGAGAATTTTGTTCCGAACATAGAGTTATAATCAGAAATATATTCATCTAGTTTATCTCTGGAATGTTCGTGCATTCCGTACAGTACTTTTGGCTCTCCTACTACTGACAATTCTTCTGGAATAAAACCGTTGGCATCAGCATCTTCTTCATTGGCTACGTAACTAAATATAGTTGCAATCTTTAAGTTGTGCTTACCTTCTTCTTTTTTCCTTTTAAATAGATCGTAATATTTTATTAAGTTTTGAATACCACTAACAGCGAACATACCTGTAAACTCTTTTCCGTGAGTCTTTCTACCATGATTAGCTATTATATAATCGGTAATCTTTTCTAATCTTACTTCACTATCCATTAACTCTTTGGTGTCAATGTCTTCTACTTCTATATCAATTTCGGTAGCAGATTCTTTTCGCTTGTATTTGCCTACATATTCTACTGAGAATTTGAGTACGTTCTCATCTTTTATAGCGTCTGTTATAACGTATTTATGTAAACATTCGCCAAATAATTCTTTTGTTGTTCGCTTTCCTAATTCATTTTTAACTGCATTGTCTTTGAAAATAGGAGTACCAGTAAAGCCGAACATCTGGTTATTATGGAAAAAGGCTTTTATTCTATTATGTGTATCTCCGAATTGGGAACGGTGGCACTCATCGAAAATGAATACAATTCGTTCTTCTTGCAGTCTTTCCATTTTAGATAAGTACTTGGCTTTGCTAATAGCTGTGTTGAGCTTTTGAATAGTAGTTACTATCAGTTTAGTATCATCTGCAAATTGGTTTACAAGTGCTTTAGTATTATCTGTTCCGTCTATACTACCTTTGCTAAAACTGTTAAACTCCTTAGTAGTTTGGTAATCCAAATCTTTTCTATCTACTACAAACACTACCTTTTTCACTTGTGGCATATTCATAATTATCTGACTTGCTTTGAATGAAGTTAGGGTCTTACCTGAGCCTGTTGTGTGCCATATATAAGCGTTATCATTAGAGTTTTCGACTTGATTTACAAGGGCTTCTACTGCATAGTATTGATAAGGGCGAAGTACCATTGGTATTTTATAAGCTTCATTCAGTACTATGTATTTACTTATCATTTTTGATATATGACAAGGCTCTAAAAATTCGCTTGTAAATCCGTTAAGTATATTAGTCAGACGTTTATTGTTCTTGTCCGTCCAGTAGAATGTTTGTTTGAAGGATTGATGTCTATTATTAGCAAAGTACTTAGTATTAACGCCATTGCTGATGATGAATATTTGAACATATTGAAATAGTGCAGCATTTGAACCAAATGAATGTCTTTGATACCTATTTAATTGGTTGAATGCTTCTTTCATTTCCAGACCTCTACGCTTTAGCTCTATTTGAACCAAAGGCAGACCATTGATAAGCAAAGTAACATCATAGCGATTCTTATATGTTCCTTCAACCGTTACTTGGTGAGTCACCTGAAACTGATTCTGACACCAATGCTCCGTATTGAAAAACTCGAAATATAGGTTGTCTCCATTGTCTCGTTCTATATGTTGCTTTTCTCTTAGTGTTTTAGCTTTTTCGAATACAGAACCTTTACTCAATATATTAAGCACTCGTTCAAACTCTTTATCAGTGAAAACTATATTATTATGCTTCTCTAATTGAGTTTTTAAGTTGGTTACTAAGGCAGTTTCATCTTTTATCAATACCTTTTCATATTGCAACTCTTGGAGCTGTGCAACTAATTGATTTTCTAGTACTTGTTCTGGTTGTGTAGTCATAATCTTTTATACAAACATTTTTTGTAATAAGCCCTTTTTATAGGTTTTGGTTTTATCTATCTGTTCGTTTACTGCATTTATTTTATCATCAATTTTAGATAGGAAGTTGGCGATTTTAGTTTGTTCAATAAGAATAGGGAAATACAATTTTAATCCTTTTAATTGACCACCAGTAATTAAAGGCTGTCCTGAACCAAAAATTAAGCGGTTCAAATTAAAATTAAGTAGTAAATAGTATAAAAAACTTATATTTGATTTAGTGTGAATGACTAACGTATTATCAGATACACCAAACTCACCATCTATTCTATTAATTTGTCCAGCATTTGCACCTACTCTAGCTATTAATAAGAAATAACCGTTATGGGTAGGTTCATCACATTTACCGATTAAACCTGTTGATCCGTATAAATCAAATTCTCCGTCATTAGAATTTTTGCTATTACCAGAGGATATTTTTTCACAAATATCCCCCAACTTCTTCTCCTCCCAATCTGGGTAATCTTTACCATTATCATCCCTGAACCTAATCTCTTGTGAGAATAGTTTCTGCATCATTCCCTTTTTGTAATGTTCTAATGCGTTTTTCTTTTCTTGTAGCTGGTCTATCTTTTTATCTAAAGTAGTAAAGAAATGTGCTATCTTTTGTTGTTCAGGAAGGGTAGGGAGTGGTAGTTTGATTTCTGAAAAGTACTTATAACTAACCATCTTACCGTCTCTGATTCCCTCTAATTTAGATTGTAGTTGCTGAATGTATCTATATGTTTTGAAGTGTATTTTAAAAAAGTTTCTTTCTAATGTCACAGTAGGTCTAAGTATAATATACGCTGGACTACAAATTCCTTTATAATTAGAATATTCAATTCCTCCTTCAAATGATCGTAAACTGATAATAAAATCACCAACTTCAATCACTTTATAAGAGCTAACACTTTTATTTGTTACACTAATGTTGTAATTAATTAATTCTCTGGGGATAGCTCCAAATTCTTGAGAAATAGCCAAAATAGGTAAGTCAGAATTATGGTCTTTATTAGAAATTGTTTTAAATAACTCATTTCCATTAATGAATTTCCAGTCCTCTTTAAACTCAGGAAAGCGAACCAATGGTGCTTTATTTTGTTTCTTTTCCATAATTAAAAAGGGGTATCAATATTTAGTTCTTTGCAAAGTGCAATTAATTCTTTGTCAGTTTCCTTCATACTAGTTTCTAGTGTTTTTAATTCTTTAGATACTTGAGCTATATCAACTGGTTCTTCTTCTACAAAGGTGTTTACATATCTTGGAATATTCAAGTTGTAATCATTTTCGTGTATCTCAGAAAGTGGAGCTAAGTAACTGTATTTATCAACTTCTTTTCTATCTCTGTAAGTATCAATTATTTTATTAATATGCTCAGGAAGTAGTGTATTCTGTGTTTTTACTTTATCAAAATGATTGCTACTGTCAATAAATAGGATGTTTTCAGGGTTTTCTCTACATTTCTTAAATACAAGAATACTTGTAGGAATAGAAGTACCAAAAAACAGATTAGCAGGTAAGCCGATAACAGCGTCTAAGTAGTTTTTATCTTCAATTAGATACTTACGTATATGTTGTTCTGCTCCACCTCTGAACAATGCTCCATGAGGTAGTACTAACGCCATTGATCCGTTTTCAGCTAACTGGTAAACCATGTGCTGTACGAATGCAAAATCTGCTTTAGATTTGGGAGCTAACTTCCCATATTGACTGAATCTATCATCACTTGTGAAAAGTGGATTAGCTGACCACTGAGCCGAGAAAGGAGGATTAGCAACAATAGCTTCAAACCTTTCGTCCAGATGTTGTGGGTGTTCTAATGTGTCTTCTTGCTTTATATCGAATTGACGGTAATGAACATCATGCAAAATCATGTTCATACGAGCCAAGTTATAAGTCGTTCTGTTTAATTCTTGACCGTAGAAGTTTGTAACGCTTTCCACCTCTTTGGCTACTCGTAACAGTAGCGAACCCGACCCACACGTTGGATCATATACAGATTTTAGTTTCGTTTTTCCTATCGTAACTAACTTAGCCAGTACTTTACTGACTTCTTGAGGTGTATAAAATTCACCTGCTTTTTTACCAGCTCCACTTGCAAATTGACCAATCAAATATTCGTAAGCATCGCCTAATACATCAATTTCAGTGTTTTCTAATTCAAAGTCAATCTTATCTAAGTGAGATAGAACTTTAGAGATAATCCCATTTCTAGCTTCAGGAGTTTTCCCTAACTTAGTAGAGTTCAAATCCATATCTTCAAACAGATTATCAAAATCTTCTTCGCTTTCCGTTCCCATTGTGCTGAGTTGGATATTAGTCAGAATCTTTTGTAAATCTTCAAGTATGAAGTTTGAAATACCTTTGACATCGCTATTACCTCTCTTAGCCACTTGGCTGAACAATTCCGATGGTTTGAGGAAGTAACCCAAAGTCTCGACTGACTCTTCTCTTATCGCTTCTATGTACTCCTTACCTTTAGTACTATCTTCTTTGATGTCATTGAAAAGTATTCCATCAGATTTTAGAATGTTATTGGCATAGATATTCATCTTTTCAGACAAGTACTTATAGAACACAAAGCCAAGAATATAATCACGGAACTCGTCCGCATCCATTTTCCCTCTAAGTGTATTAGCTATATTCCAGAGTTGTTGTTGGAGTTGTTTTTTTTGATCTTCTGACATATACTTATTTCGTTTTTTTAGTTTCCTGTTGCACTAATATAAGGAAACTTGGAGAAATTGAACTAATATTAGGGAATTGATGAAGAAGCAAATAAAGCATAATACTATAAATTTGTTTCAATTTTGCGTTAAAAATAAAATCAGTTTACTTAAAACATTGCAACTACTTTCTTTTCAGTTGATTACATTTTATAGACGCGGTTTACTGATTAGCTGTTTGGAAATTAATTTACGTTTTATTGTAACTTATTCGTTTAAGTATTGTTATTGTAATATTATGCAATTGCATAAAAAAAGGGAAAGTGCCTTCTAAGCTCACTTTCCCAAAATATTTACAACCAATTAACGAGGTTTGCAATGGCAAATTTAAGTATTTTTAGTCAATATCCAAAGGAATTTGACTTAGAGGAAGATATAAAATCTTCTTTGAAAACATATCTTCCAGAGTTAATAGAAATGACGGAAAAGTCGGTCAATCATTGTTTTAATGTACATGAAGATTACGACCCACTAAATGTTAGTTCTTGGAAAGCTTCATTTACTAAAGGTCTAATTTATAAGTGTTTTTCAAACCATCCAAAACTATTGGGATTGGTCAAACCAATTACGCATAATAACTTTATATTAGCATTAGGTAAATATAAATTTATTGTTTGTAAAGGTGATAGATTCGGAAACCCTGAAAAGAAATTTCCTACTAAACAATCTTATGAATTGTTCAGTGAATGTAATTCACTCTTTTTTTGTTATTCGGTTAACAAAGACAGTACATATAATGATACGTTTATAACTTGTACAAATGTGGAGCATAGTTTCGTTTTCTCATTATCTTCGGAGTTAGAAAATATTAAACAGAAACACTCTATAAGAAAGACTTTAATTAGACCTAAAGTTAAAGAGATTAAGAAAAAGAAAAGGATTTAGAACTAATCCCCTTTCAAACTATAACTTAGTCTGGAAGGGGCAATTTTTAAAAATAACGGAGTAAATTAGTGTGGGGACTAAGCTAAATATATATAATTTAAAGATTGCAAGGGATTTTAGAGGGATAAGACAGTCAGAACTTGCTAAAGTTTTAAATTTCTCTTCAGTTTCAAAGTTATCAAAAATTGAAAATGGTTTAAAGATACCAACAGCTAAAGATTTAGATTTAATTCTAAAAACTTTAAATTTTAATATAGATTTTTTAAAAATAAATTTTAATTCTGAGATAAGAAATGATTTTAAATATAGGTCTAGAAAAATCGGGAGCGTCACAAAAAATGAAATTGAAGCGAACCTTCATATATCTCTAAATATTATTGATAGACTAATTAATGATGAAATAGATATTTCAACATTTAATTTTAAAAAATACATTAATGACCCTATAAATAAGAGCCTTGATATTAAAGAAATAGCTCATTTTTTTAGAAGTCAAATGCAAATAAATACATTACATGAGAAAGAGCTTATTTATAAAATTGAGCAATTAGGGATAATAGTTTTAGAGACAGAGTATTCAAAAACAGAAGACGCAAGAAAATTAAAAGTTGACGGAACTTGTGCTGTAACACTTAGTGAAATACCTGTAATTTTTATTAGAAAATATGCTTCGAATGATAGAAAGAAATTTACATTAGCTCATGAATTAGGGCATATAGTATTACACAGTTTTAAGATCAATAATAGGTACAGTGAAAAAGAAATGGAAGAACAAGCCAATGAATTTGCTTCCGAGTTCTTATTACCAAGTAATATAGTAGCTCAAGATTTAAAATTCTTAAATCTTACTAAATTAGAAATGCTTAAAGCCAAATATGGGGTTTCGATGGGAGCTATATTATATAAAGCAAAAAAATTAAATTCCATTACTGAGAATCAGCATAAATATTTAATAATTGAAATGAGCAGAAAAGGTTGGTTGAGAGAAGAACCAGCAAGAACTAATCTTTTTCTAGATTCCCCAGGTATTATGAAAGATATTCTAAAACATTATTATAATGTTTTAGAATATTCTGATGAAGATCTATCTAAAAAGGTAAACTTAAATGTTAAAGATTTCAAACAATTAAAGTCAATTATGTTCGAAAGTGGGAATATACTTAGAATAGTAAAATAGATAGTCATTTTTTTTAATTTATAATGAGTCTGATAAAGTATTGGACTCATTCTGTATTATGCTTTTTATTCAATTCTCTACTTAATAAGACATTTTTTCAAAAACACCGTCGTACAAAATCATTAAACCGTCTGTATCTCTTATTACACCGTCAAGCAATACCCAAATATCCACTATTACGGTTTAGCAGAAGCCAAAAACCATCTAACAACCGTCTATTATGGCACTTCCAATTCATTTTTTGATCTGATTTCCGTCATAACGGCGTATATGACTATAAAAAACAATTAAATACAATTAAATACCATTCAAAACAATTCAAAACAATTCAAAACACCGTCTGAGCGTTATATATACAGTAGCTAAACGACAAAAAACCCTTAATAACAGTATATCTTAGGCGGTTATTCGGAATTGTTCCATATTATTTTGTTGTTTTTCCTAAATAAATGAAATTTACACGCCAAAAGAACATAATTTTTATGGATTGGTGGTTGATTAGGAGTAAACTGAACTGTGTTTGACCTATAATTTATTATTCTCATCGACCATACTACTAAATCATATCTATTTATTCTAAAAATTATATCATTTCAGATTAGTATAGTGAGAAGCTAGGTACTACTAATAATTGAGCTTCATATTTAAGCCCTGTTGTTTCTTTACTCTGTGTGACTGGTCTTTGTATGTATTCGGTGTTTTTATTAGTGTGGGGTCTTTAAAGTGGCGTTTTTTGTGTTAAATCTCATTTTCTTCAAATTTTCATTAGATTTTACAATGTGAATCGCTTTTTTGAGGATAATAATTAATTTCTAATTATTATTTTGATTGAAAGAGGATGTAAAGTAAAATGAAATCCTATTTGTAGTAATGTAGTAAGAAATAAAATTAAATTTAATCTAAGTTACTACTTTTTTAATTTCTTTATTTATTATAATTTATTGATTAGGTAGTAACGTAGTAACTGAATTAACTAAAAATCAACTAATTGTATATAAATTATTATTAATATATTTTCTAGTACTTTTAAAAGAGTTTAGTTACTACGTTACTACAAAGCTCTATCATTAACTATTACCAATACTTTCAACTGTAGTAACCCAGATTAGTATCAGTTACTACTAAGTTACTACAATATTTCACTTGAAAACGACATAATACCCATATTCAGGATATTTTTTATCAACTCTTTTTTGTTTACGATTATACCCCAACTTATTTAATGCTTTACCCAAGTTAGAAGTTCCATATGTATCATTGGAAAAAGCATTAATACTTGATTTACTAGCAAATTTTTCAAGAATCATTTTTGGAGTCATAAAACTTGCTTCTGATTCAATTGTAGATTCTGAAGAAACTAAATATTCAACTATTCCTTGTTCATATATATCAGTAACAGTAAAATTACAATTAATCTCATTTATTCTTTTAAGCTGGGCTTCATTTATAAATAAATCTTTTTTATTTTGATAATAATATAGACCAACTGCCCATAAAGAATCGGTATCAAAATTCATTATTTTTTCCATATTTTTATAATGTTGTTCTTCATTTTCACATTTAATTACAGGTATTGGCATAAAACGCCTATTACCTGTTGTATCTTTCAAGAAATCTATTATATTAGTAGCTCCAATGAATGAAGCAACGCGTTTTAATTGAACTTCATATTTATCATATAATAATCTTTCAGATAAGTCAATTGCAGACAATCTTGATTTAAGTTGTTCTATATTTGATTGTTTTAGGTTTTCCAATTCATCATCAATTATTAAAAAATTTCTTGTAATGGAGATATAACCGTCTTTGGTTTTATCGATTCTATTGCTTGTATATTTTTTAATTTGTTTGGGAATTAATGCTCTCATAAATTTTGTTTTACCTGCTCCTTGACCTCCTGTAAGAATTGGCATTAATTCATTTGGATATTCTTCTAAAGCACATTTAATAGTCATTCCAAGAAAATAACAAAATATATCTATTAAATCGGGTTCAAGTTTTATATAGTCAGGGTGTATGGTTAAACAATTAAAAAGCTCTTTAACAGGATGGTTTCCTTCAGCGGGGTTGATTGGAATTAAGCTAAAGAAATAATCTTTCAAGGGATTGTATTTTCGTTTTTTACTTAGTGAGTTTATACATTTATTAACCAGTTTATCAATATTAAATGCTCTGTTATATAGAAGTTCTAAAGATTCAGAGACAAAAAGCTCAATTGAGAATAAAATTGCTTCGGAAAGTTGTTCAAATTCAAAAGGTAGTTTATCACTCCAGTATTCTTTTCTTTCAAAATTTAAAATATTCCATAGATTAGGATTTAATCGAACTTCAATAAAGGTTGTAACTTCATTTTTTCGCCACTCAAACAGTAATTCTAATAATTCAGTAACGAGACTAGATTTTATCGGTTTTTTTATGTCTGATTTAGTTTTTTCAATTGAGCTTTCTACTAACTTAAATAACGATATAGGTCTTTCACTTACTTTAATTTCTTTAGCTTTTTCTAAGATTTGCTTCATAATATCTTCATGAGATTCAAGAATAGAGTTTTCTATAAATTCTGATATATCGTAAGACCCTAATATTTCCGAACCTATCGTGAGGATTTCAATTCCTGATAATTCCTGATCTGTGTATTTTGTAAACATCTTATTTTTTAAATCAGATTCAGACTCTTCTTTATCCCTAATAAAAAGTATTCTTTTAGCACCTTTTGGGATTATTGGCAAGGTTTTAAGATTAGACCTTATCAGTATCCCATAATCTTTATCATAACCACAAGAAGCTAGTGTTAAAGCGTCTGTATGCCCTTCAGGACACAAATAAAAATCAGAATTATTAATGTTATATGTGGGGTTTCTTTTATCTATAAGTAAGAAGATATCATCATTTTTTTTACTTAGAAATATGTATTTCTTATATGGTAATAGATTTTCATAAATAAAATTCTTTCCAGAAAGTTTGTAATATTCGATAAAAAGCTCTTGACTTATTTCTTTATTTTCATATCCATATTCTTCTTGTCTTTTAAAATTAGTATGGAATCGAGATTTTGTACCATCTTTTTTACATTTTCCACCTCTTGCAAAAAAATAGTTTTCTGAATCAGTATCTTGTACTTCATTATCATTTGTTTCTTTAACATTTGATTCTACAATGGTGCTCTTAGAGCTTATAATCACCATTTCTGTATTACCTTCTAAATTTTCATTCTTATTATTTAGGTTGCTATTTGTCATTGACCCACCTAACCAATTTTGACTTTATACCTATACTCTCGATTGCATCAAACAAATTTCGATATTTCCCACCAAAATAGTTTCCAATAGCACCATTAGTACGAAAAGAGATAACGGCTTCAAAAGAGCCTTTAGTATGACCAAATGGATGAAATTTTAAAACGTTGCCATTGATTTGGTACTGATACTTTGTAAGGCTTGAGTACCGAACAAAATCATGGGGGGTATTAATGGTTTTATTCATTATATATCCTTGTTTTTGGAGGTCTTTTTACTTGGACTATTACGTTATTATTCGTAAATTGCAAGTATTAAATGACCTAGCTTGGTTATTAAAATAAAGAGAGTTAGATAATAATTGTAGTTTGCTGACCGTAATTATTTTCGCTCTCTTTTTTATTGTCTTAGACCTTCTAAGTATTTTTTTAATATTACTGTTCTTGTTTTGAACTACATTTTCAGAATTTCCACATAAAATTATTTTCTGTTGAAGATACATTTTATCCCTCATTATGAGAAAATGTATTTGAAGTAATATACTTGTCTAAACTTTCCTTTGTTATGTATGTACGTCTTCTGATTTTGAAATAAGAAATTTCGCTGTCGTTCATTAATCTGTGTATTGTAGGCTTACTTACTCTAAGATATTTCGCTGCTTCGTCTAAAGTAAGTGCTTTTCTTTCATCACTCTTATTTGATGAATCGTTTTTCAATTCAGCAAGTATCATTTTAAGCTTTTTATCAAGCTCATCACCGAAAATACTTCTGATGTTGTCTTCAGTCATTTGGACTAATAGCATTTCTACTCCGTAATTTATTATTATTAAAATTATTTATATTCAAATTCATTATTTGTTATATTGTGTTTTATCAAAACGTAAAACATAACATACTTTACCAGTTTACTTTACTTCCGCTTACTGTAAGTTATTTCTTACAATTTTGTAATTCAACATTTGCAACGTATGTTATTTTTTCCTAATATCAAAATTAAAATATGTCTTACTTATGAACATTAATGATAGAATTAAACAAATAGTTGAAACTGATTATAAATCGCAGTCTTCATTAGCAAAGGAATTAGGAGTTTCTAGGGTGACTATTGGTAGTTATGTAAATAATGAGAGTAAACCAAATACTGAAATATTAGAGAAATTTTATGACCTTGGTTATAATATAAATTGGCTAATTTCTGGAAAAGGGACTATAAAACGACACTTCGTAAATGAAAATGAACTAGATGAATATGATAGAATAGCATTTGAAGGGTATATTTCATTTTATCTAAGTTCGAACGACAATTACATAAAAGAAAATCATATAATTAAAAAAGTAATTGTAAATAATGATTCTTCTACTACAATTATTGAAAACCGATCTCATCCAGAGATTGCTGGTGACATATCAGACATAATAATTCTTGAACTTTACACGGATGGAGTAATAAGCGCATTATATAGTGAACTATATAAAAGCAAATTCTACGAATATCTAGATTACCTATTAACAACTAATAATAATGAAACTTCAGAGTATTTTACAAATTCATTTATTTCTGACATTTCAAGTCAAATAAGAGGTAGACCTAGTAAGAATAAAATTATATTTAAGTTGAATAAAATATTATCCGAAAATGAAGAATCTGAGTTCTATTTTAATTTGGCTTGTTTGTATTATTTATTAACTGAAATTGTTGATTTTGAAACAATGGTTGATACTCAAATTATTTCAGAATTTTCTAGACATACGTTAGATATTGTTGAGTTAAAACCCATGTTTAAATATTTAATAGACCAGATTAGAAATAACAATTATGTTGAAACTAAAGGTAATAGGTATAAATCCAGTATAAAAGATATTTGTAAAATTGAATATGAGTAATTTGAAAGTATTGAAAATATACTGTTACCCATTCAGATAGGATAATAAATTAGTACTTGTTATACTAGTTTAACTTTATTAATTCAAGATTGAACAATCATAAAATATTTACTTAACTTTGTACTTATTATAGAGTAAGGATTTAAATAAATGTCACGAAAGTGTCCTAAATTTTGTCTTTTCAGACATTTTATTAATCCACTAAGTGTTTAACAATATAAGATATAAGAGAATTATAAATGATTACGGTAAATAATATAACTTTAGCTTTTGGTAAAAAGCCGTTATTCAAGGATGTAAGTTTAAAATTTACACCTGGGAATTGTTATGGTATTATCGGTGCTAATGGCGCTGGTAAGTCCACATTTTTAAAGATACTTTCTGGTGAAATTGAACCACAGAAGGGTGATGTACAAATCGGTTCTAAATTGAGAATGGCTGTATTAGAGCAAGATCAATTCAAATTTGATAATGACAAAGTAGTAGATACAGTTATCATGGGTCACACTGAACTTTATAAATTGATGAAGTTAAGAGATGAGCTATATGCGAAAACTGAATTTACAGAGGAAGAAGGAATGAAAATGGGTGAAGTCGAAGCTGACTTTGCTGATATGAATGGCTACGAAGCTGAAGCTGAGGCAGGGATGCTTCTCTCAGGTCTAGGGGTCTCTGAAGATTTACATAATTCCCTTATGAAAGATCTGGAAGCTGGTGAAAAAATCAAAGTCCTATTAGCTCAAGCTCTATTTGGTAGTCCTGATATTCTATTACTAGATGAGCCAACTAACAACTTGGATATAAACTCGAAGAACTGGTTAGAAGAATTCCTTATCAATTTCAATAATACTGTCTTAGTTGTATCGCATGATAGACACTTTCTAAATACAGTCTGTACTCATATAACTGATATTGATTATGGTCAGATTAACATGTTCCCTGGTAATTATGAATTTTGGTTAAGAGCTTCACAATTATCACTAAAACAAACGAAAGACTCAAATAAGAAATCTGAAGATAAAATCAAGGAATTGAAAGACTTCATTAGTAGATTTAGTGCAAATGCATCTAAAGCGAAACAAGCAACAGCTCGTAAGAAAATGATAGATAAATTGACGATTGAGAATATTCCTCATACATCGAGAAGATTCCCTTATATCGAGTTCAAATCGGACAGAGAAGTTGGGAACATTGTTTTGAATATCGATAATCTTTCTAAATCAATAGACGGTGAAGTAATATTCAAAGACTTTACTATGCAAGTAAATCCGAAGGATAAAATTGCTTTTGTTGGTAAAAATGATGTTGCTAAAACAGTATTCTTCGATATTATAATGGGTGAATTGGAACAGGATTCTGGAACAATAGAATGGGGACAAACTATAAAATCAAGTTACTTCCCTAAAGAGAATTCTGAGTTTTTCAATTCATATCTACCAATTACAGATTGGCTGAGACAATATTCTAAAGATAGTGATGAGACATATATAAGAGGATTCTTGGGAAGAATGTTATTTTCAGGTGAAGATGCATTAAAACCTGTGAATGTACTATCAGGTGGTGAAAAAGTAAGATGTATGTTATCTAAGATGATGATGGAAGGTGCAAACGTGTTAGTCGCAGATGAACCTACTAACCACTTAGATTTGGAATCTATTTCTGCTCTTAACGATGGTTTAGAGAAATATGATCAAGTATTACTTTTCTCTTCTCATGATCATCAGTTAATGGAATCTACAGCTAACAGAATAGTTGAGATTGGTCCATTTGGCCACATTGATAAGATGTGTACTTATGATGAATATGTAAATGATGC
>PGYR01000059.1 GCA_002839765.1 Ignavibacteriae bacterium HGW-Ignavibacteriae-4 | reverse complement strand
ATCACAGTAGCTTGCTTGATATACCTGTATTACTAGGGACTTTGCCTGGTGATGTACGAATAATCTATAAACGAGAACTTGAGAAAATTCCAATATTTGGTTATGGACTAAAGCGATCAAATCTCATAAGTATAGACCGTTCTGACCCTCGCAAGGCAATGAAAAGTTTGGATGAAGCAATAGAGAAAATACAGGCCGGCGCATCGGTTATCATATTCCCAGAAGGTACGCGGGATTCAGGGTCTGAAGTTGGAGAATTCAAAAGAGGTGGATTCCTAATAGCCGAAAAAGCACTAACACCGATAATCCCAATCGCAGTTTCTGGAACTTATGATTTACTTCCTGCAGGAAAGTTAATGCTAAAACCGGGAAAAGTAAAAATATCTATAATGCCAGAAATAGACGTTAAAGCAATGGATAGAAGCGAGTTGAAAGGATTAAAGGAAAACGTACGTGATAAAATAGCCGAAGAATTAGTAAAAAAATCAAAATAAATTTTGTTTTTTAGCAAATAAGCAATATTTTTGTAGTCTTGAAAAAGATGACTGGTCGAATAGCTCAGTTGGTAGAGCAAAGGACTGAAAATCCTTGTGTCGGGGGTTCAAATCCCTCTTCGACCACCATAAAAAAAGCCCTTGTAGTAGATACTGCAAGGGCTTTTTGCTTTTCTATTTTCCCTTCATTCATCTTTGTTTTAAATTAGTACAATGTCGCAATCATTCAAAGTACCTATATTAATATGTATGTACTTTACGTAACCGCATATAAGTAGTAACTCACTCCCCTTCCCCATATACGTGTTGATCAAACTATCTCACATGGTTAAGCTACTTAATTATATTAATTAACTCTTTAATTCAAAACTATTTTGTAATGACTTAATAGCCCTCTAATAATCTCAACAAAACACTAAGATTTGACAGATTAAAATATTTTTTTTTAAAGTCAGAAAAATGACAAATAATAAAACATTCTTCGTATATTAGAGCTAGTTATTTATAGATAATGCAATAATTAGATTACTGTTACCATACTCTTTGGAGCAGATGAGATAATTTTTCTTCTGTTAACTAATTGTAACTAATTGAGATTATATTTACTTAGAATTAATCATAATTTACTTATTGGGTTTATTTAAAAATAAAGTTTTATTAAACTATAAATTTAATATGGACACTTATTCTGAAGTTGCGGGCTGACCGTAATATAAATCCTAATTATTTCATTAATTTAGAATATAAATCGAAAACTTAAGAATAACATAATTAAATAGTCTTATGACTATTTTGCTTCGAAGATTGAAGAATTTATTAACTGTTTGCATATTAAACTTAATACAAGGTCTAATCATGTCTAAAGAAATGTCTAGTAATTCAGATTCCATAAATGACAATGATAACTCAGTTTCACAATTTTTAAATTTAATTGAGGATTTGCCATATCCAACGGTTCTACTTCACAAGGCATCACTTTATTTTAATAATGCAGTAGCAGAGATTATCGGTTATAGTAATGAAGAAATTAAAACTATTGAGGATTGGTACAAACTTCTAACTCCAAATATTCCTACCGAAATAAAAAAAGTAACTGAAGAAAACATAGGTTTAGTAAATGTAATTGAAGTAATTACGAAGAAAGGTTTCAAAAAGAAAATAAGTGTTAAAAAGAAAATAAATGACTTAAATGAAGTATGGGGACTAACTGATGTTACCGAACATCAAAATAAGGAGCACAAAAATCAAGTATTAAATGAAGAATACAAGTTAATTTTAGACTCCATAAAAATTGGTGTATGGGATTGGACATTTGATCCCAATATACTGGTATGGAATGATATAATGTATGATATTTTTGGACTTGACATAAACACTAAAGTTAATAGTTATGACGATTACAAAGACAGTATACATCCAGAGGATATAGATAAGATATTCAGAGATGTAGATAAAGTCATCAATAACCCAGGTGAGGAATTTGACACTACTTTCAGAATTTTATTAAAAGATGGAACTATAAAACATATAAAAGCTGTAGCTAAAACATACAGGAATGATGCTGGTATAGGGACACGTATGGTAGGCCTTAACTGGGATATTACAAAAGAATTCGAACGCGAAGAAGAGAAGAAAGAACTAGAAGAGAAATATAAGTTTATACTAGACTCCATAAAAATGGGTGTATGGGATTGGGATATTAAAACCAACATTATGATTTGGAATAATACGATGTCTGACATTTATGGTTCTAAAATTAATGGCAAAGTCAGTAATAGTGAGCATTTTGGAAATGTTTTGCACCCAGATGATAAAGAACGAGTAAACAGTGAAATAGAACATGTAATAAACACATCTGGAGAAGAATATGATACTACTTTCAGAATTATCTTAAATGATGGAACTATAAAACATATAAAAGCTGTCGGGAAGACATACAGGAATGATTTGGGTATAGGGATACGTATGGCAGGCCTTAACTGGGATGTAACAGAAAAAGTAGAAATTGAAGAAAAAAGAAAAGAACTAGCAGACAAATTTGATTTAATTCTGAATGCAACTAAAATTGGCGTTTGGGATTGGGATATGAAAAATGAGAAATTGACTTGGAATAATACAATGTTAGAATTATATGATATCACACCTGATGCAAAAGATTTAATTAAGGAATACGAAAAAAGACTGCACCCAGATGATATAGAAAAAGCTAAAATAAATAGAGAAGTAATATTAAGTGGTGAAGTAGATCATTACGAATCGGAAATCAGAATAATAACTAAAGAAGGGAATATTAAACACTTAAAGTCAATTACCAATATAGAAAAAAGAAAAGACGGAAGTATTATAAAATTATACGGAATTTCACTAGATAATTCAAAAATCAAGCAAACAGAGCAGGAGTTAATTGAGGCAAAAGAAAAGGCAGATATAGCTAACAAAGCAAAATCTTCTTTTTTAGCTAACATGAGCCATGAGATTAGAACACCTATGAACGCAGTAATTGGTCTAACTCATTTAATACTTAAAACAGACCTTAGTTTAAAACAGATAGATTATTTAAATAAAATTCAAAATTCAGCGAGTAACTTACTTGAAATAATAAATGAGATATTAGATTTCTCAAAGATTGAGGCAGGTAAGATAGAAATTGAAAATATTGAATTTGAGCTTGAACAAGTTATAAGAACTGTATCGAATATTATTACTTACAGAGCTCATCAAAAAGGTCTAGAAGTTATTTTTTCAATTGAACAAGATGTACCAATGAACTTAATTGGTGACCCATTGCGTTTAGGACAGATAATAACTAATATCAGTTCTAATGCAATAAAGTTCACAGATACTGGTGAAATTCTTATTAGAATTGAAAAAGTTATTTCAGAGTCTGAGCATTTAGAACTTATGGTTACAGTGAATGATACTGGAATTGGAATGAAAGAGGAACAAATTCAAAACTTGTTTGAATCATTTTCCCAAGCTGATTCTTCAACTACAAGAAAATACGGTGGTACAGGATTGGGGCTAACAATATCTAAAAACCTTGTTGAGTTATTAGGTGGGAAAATTTGGGCAGAGTCAGTATATGGAGAAGGATCAAAATTTTGTTTCACTTTTAAAACTCAAGCAAAAGAAAATATGAGTTTGAAAGATTATATTCCTAATATTGATTTAAGAGGGAAAAGAGTACTGATATGCGATGATAACAAATCATCGAGAATAGTTTTAAGTGAAATGTTAACTTCATTTACATTTAATGTCACTACCGTATCGAGTGGTTATATAGCAATTGATGAACTTAAGAAAGCAATTCTAAATCCATTTGACTTAGTTCTTATGGATTGGCAAATGCCAGATTTTGATGGAATAGACACTATAAGAGAAATTCAAGGCTTAAATTTGAAGAAAACTCCTATTGTAATAATGGTAACAGCTTTTGCAAAAGAGAATGTATTAGAGAAAGCGATGGATATGAGTCTAGATGCATTTCTAATCAAACCTGTTACCCCTTCAATATTATTTGATACAATTATCAAATTATTTACTACTGAAAAGGCAGAAAGGAAATTAGATTTAGATAAACCAAATAATATAGATTTAAATGCGGATATATTTAAAGGTAAAAGAGTATTACTAGCTGAAGATAATGAGATTAATCAGTTAGTTGCAAGTGAATTATTGACTTATGCAGGGTTTACTGTTGACATAGCTAATAATGGAGAAGAAGCAATTAATAAGACTAACTCATTCCAATATGATGCTGTATTAATGGATTTACACATGCCAATTAAAGATGGTTATGAAGCTACGATAGAAATAAGGGCAAAGTTTGATAAGAAAGAGCTCCCTATAATAGCAATGACGGCAGACGCAATGATTAGTGTTAGAGATAAGTGTTTCAATATTGGTATGAATGATTTCTTAACAAAACCAATTGATCCAGATAATTTATTCACAACAATGTTGAAATGGTTGACTCCAAATCTAGATTCAAAACAGGATTCAATTAATAGACAAACAGATAAATTAGATATTCATAATGAACTAGAAGGTATTGATTTAAAACAAGGACTTAGCGTTGTAGTTGGAAATGAAAGACTATATATAAAATTGCTAACAAAATTTAATCAGAATTATCAGAACTTCATCCCCCAATTTATAAGTACTTGTAATGAAGATATAAGTGAAGGAAAAAGAGAGTTGCATACGTTTAAAGGCGTAGCTGGTAATATAGGTGCAATAGAATTATTTAATTTATCATCTAAATATGAAAATTTATTAGATGATGGATTTATTCCAAATAAAGAAAATATGAATGAATTTAAAATTGAATTAATGAAAGTTCTAAATTCTACTTCGAATTATGTAGAGAAGCATAGCTCTAATGCTCCTAAGCTTCATAGCCCGTTTGATTTTAATTTAAAAATGAATGAATTGGAAAATTTATTAAGTATAAGTGATCCCAATTCTGTAAATTTAATAGATGAAATTATTGACTCAGCTAATTATTCTACTTATGAGAAAGAATTTAAGCTTATACAAAAATATATATCTGAGTACGAGTTCGAGAAGGGATTATCTGAATTAAAAAAGCTAAAATAAAAAAGAAAAGTAATGGAAAAAACAACAAGTATTTTAATAGTTGATGACTCATCAAGTAATATAGATATTCTGGTAGAAATACTTAAAGAGTACCAATTATTTGTAGCTTTAAATGGTTTGAAAGCTTTAGAGATAGCTATTACAAACAAACCTGATATAATTATACTTGATGTTGTTATGCCCGAAATCGATGGGTTTGAAGTCTGTAAACGATTAAAAGAAAATCCGTTAACAGAAGATATTCCTGTTATTTTCATTACTGCACAAAATAAAATAGAAGATGAAATTAAAGGATTAGAACTTGGAGCAGTTGATTTTATATCAAAGCCTATAAGTCCGCCTATTGTGTTAGCGAGAGTTAAGAATCAATTACTTCTCCAAGAATCGAACAGGAAAATACAAAGCAATTTTGAAGAATTAAAAAGAACTCAAGAACAACTTATAAAAAATGAGAAACTAATAGCTCTTGGAAGGTTAGTTGCTTCTGTAGCTCATGAAATTAATACACCTATAGCTGCTATTAAATCCTCTAATCAAAATCAAAGCATAGAGGTTAATAATATTTCGGAGAACATAGATAAAATAATTTTAGAGATGGAACCTGTAAAAATATCATTATTCTCTAGCATCCTAAAAGAGTGTATATCAAAGACAAATAATCTTACAACTAAAGAAGAAAGGGCTATAAAACGCGAATTAAGTTATGAGATAGGTGTAGCTTTTCCTGACATTGACTCTACTATCTTTGCTGAATTATTATTAGAATCTAATATCTTTTCCTTAAATGACAATTGTAAGAAGATGTTAGAATTCAAAAACCCTGAAACGACTTTTAAGATTTTGTCAAGTATTGTTAGTATCACAAATAGTATAAATATTATAGAATTATCTATAGAAAAAGTACAAAACATTGTTTTTTCACTTAAGAATTATTCAAGAAATGATTCAAATATATTTTTAAATCCTGTTAGTTCTTCGATTGTGGAAAGCATAAATTCGGTACTTACACTTTATAATTCTAAAATAAAGCATTCAATCGAATTAATCAAAAATTATCGTTTTACTGAAACCATAGTATGCTATCCTGATTTACTTTCTCAAGTATGGGTTAATCTACTTAATAATGCTTTGCAATCCATGGAATATAAAGGAACCCTTACTATAACTGTTACAGACGATAATAAGAACGTAATAGTTAGTATCAAAGATACAGGAACCGGAATTCCAATTAGCATTAGAGAAGAAATATTCCAGCCATTTTTCACAACGAAAGATATAGGTGAAGGTACTGGTCTTGGTTTAGATATAGTGAAAAAGATAATAGATCAGCACAAAGGAACAATTGAATTAGAAAGTGAGATAGGAATAGGTACAACTTTCATTATAACTTTACCTAAGGATTTGAGTAATTAAAATGAGTAAACCCATAATTATATGTGTAGATGACGAGAAAATAATCCTCACTTCATTAAAAAATGAAATTAACGATACTTTAAAAAGTATGTTTTATTTTGAATTTGCTGAAAGTGCAGAGGAGGCATTAGAATTAATTAATGAAATTAAGGATGGGGTTGATATCCCAATCATAATTTCAGATTATCAAATGCCAGGGATGAAAGGTGATGAGTTATTAATCAAAACATTTAAAAACCATCCTAATTCAAGAAGAATTTTATTGACTGGACAAGTCACAAAAGAGGGTATAATTAATATAATAAACAACGCTAATTTGTTTAGTTATATAGCAAAACCTTGGGAAAAAGAAAATTTGATGCTAACTATTACGGAAGCATTTAAAAGCTATTATAAAGATAAGCAAATAAAGGCACAAAAGATAAAACTTGAAAAGTTGAATCAGAAATTAGAAGTTTTGGTAAGAGAAAGAACAGAAAAGCTTAAAGAAAGTGACCTAAAAATCAAAACATTACTAAATGAGACATTAAATGGTGTAATTCAAACTTTCGTAGCCCTTATAACTAATGCTGATGAAAAGTTTAAAACTAAATCTTTACGGCTCGAAGAATTAGCTAGAATAATTGCATCCGAATTCTATCCTAATCAAATATGGGAAATAGAAACCGCTGCAAAACTCTCACAATTGGGATGCTTAACTCTTGATAAAAAAATATTAAGGAAATATTTAGTCGGCGAATTTCTGGAAGAAGAAGAAATCAATGTTGTTAAATTGCATATATTACAATCATCTGAAATAATAGGAAATATTCCATTGTTTGATAACATTAGATCAGGGATTGCAAATATATATTATAACGATAATGAATTTGAATCCACAAATAATATTAGTAAGGTATTAAGAGTAATAATTGAGTACGACTTATATAACCCTTTAGAAAAAAATAAGACTGAACTAATGTATACAATGGAAAATTCTCCTAGTATATTTGAGAATAAATATGTTCATATATTAAAAAAACTTAAAATTACTAACTCACTTAATAAAACAGATATCTCTGTAAAAGAATTACAAGTAGGGATGCAATTAGCAGAAGATATTCTTGATGCGAAGGGGAATATACTATTTAAGCATTTCGATGAAATTGATGTTAAAACATTAAAAACTATTTCTTATTTTAGTAAAAGAAATAATATTATTGAACCCCTATATATTTATATGTGATGATAATGAAAAATAAAATACTTTGTATTGATGATGAAAAAATTGTTTTAGATTCATTAAAAAAGGAGTTTAAAAAATACTTTGATACTGATTATATATTAGAATTTGCAGAATCTGGGGAGGAAGGTATTGAGTTAGCCAGAAATAGTTATGTTTTGAACCAAGACATTCAAGTCATCATAACAGATTTTATGATGCCTGGAATGAAGGGTGACGAGGTACTTATGAAACTCAATGAATATTATCCTAATTCTAAGAAAATACTCCTCACAGGTCAAGCTTCAAAAGAGAATGTTATTCATATCATTAATAATGACTGTTTATATAGGTTTATAGACAAGCCTTGGGATTCTTTAGACCTTAACCTAACTTTGAAAGAAGCAATATCAGCATATAATAAGGAAAAAAATTTAGCAGAAAAAAGAATTGAATTAGAGAATGCATACAAGAAACTAACTAAACTAGATACCTCAAAGTCATATTTCCTGAGCCTTTTATCTCACGAATTACTTACACCACTAGTTGGAATTAAGGGTAATACTGAATTGATAAAATTATTCACTACTAATCCAGAAATACTAGAATCCTGTGAAGAAATCATGAAGTCTGAAGCACGCCTGAGAGGGTTCTCTGAAATTGCATTATTAATAACTAGATTAAATATAAATCAATATAAAATGAATATAACTGAAGAACCAATTTATTCAATTATTGAATCTTCAATAGGTTATTTAAATAATAAGATTAAAGAAAAATCAATGGAAATACGAGTAAACCATTATGATAAAGACTTCATTATTAAATCAGATTTTGGTCTAATAACAAAAGCTATTTCTATGATTATTGATAATGCTTTAACTTATACTCCAGCTGGGAAAAATATTATTATCGAAACAGATAAAAATAAAATTATGATTTCAGATGAGGGTTCAGGAATACCTGAAGAAAAACTAGCAACAATTTTTAATATGTTTGAATCTGATAAGCTCTTGACTCATAGCGAAGGATATGGACTAGGTTTAACTGCAACTAAATTAATAATGGATACTCTGAATGGTGAATTAATAGTTGAGAATAAACCTGAATGTGGTGTTATGGTAACAATGGTTTTATAAAATCAATTATATCCTAATCCAACAAGAAATAACACTATCAAAATCCAATATTTTTTCATGTCATTTATTTGTTTATTACAATTACAGACTAAATCTTTCTACCTGAATATACAAGAAGAATAACATTCATTAATAGGTCATAAGTATTAGTTAGTTTCCATTTATGTTATTCCAATTTAATAAAAATGCAACTGCATATTTTCCAACTTATACTAGTTTTGTCGTTAATTAGATTGGGTTAAAATATTAGACTAGAATTCATTTATCCAATAGATAAATGCAATCATAGATTGCTGAAGGTTTTTTATTTTTATTCAGGAATTAAAATTCCTAGGGAATGTGGAGCGTAATTCTTAAAAAGTCTAAACCGTGATAGAAATTAATATAAGTTGAATTCAAATAACCTATATCCATAGCTCCTCCTCTTGAAAGTTATAGATTTCTACCACTGTTTAGAACTGATTCTCCTTGCGTTGTGAGCTTATATAGCCCATCATACTTTCCTCTATGAGGAATAATTGTTTTAAAGAGTATTCCTTCATAAGCTTTACAAAACTTAATCTCTGACTCTTCTTTTAATTTAAGAGTTTTCGTTTCTTCTATCTTCTTAAGCAAAGCGTTAATTAGTTTTATATCTAAATTTTTTTTCATTTTGCTTTTGTTTATATTATTTATTCATCCAATATCTAACCAATGAATTATCGAAGTACTCCCCATTGCTTTCAGCTATGTAAAGCTTCTCATATTCTTCTCTTAAGTAGTTCACCCCAACCATTAATAGCAATAATATACTAGCTCTGGCGAAATCAACATCTAGTGTCTGTTGTATATCTAATAGAATGTCATCTTTTTCAACGCTAACACCTTTACCATACTTCTGTATAGCATATTGATAGAAAACGTCTATTTGGATTTTCGTAATCATAGAAATCAAATTATACAAAAATTTTACAGAAATGAAGTACAATTCCTGAAGTTGCGGGCTGACCGTAATGAAAATCAAGTTTTTATGATTAATTTCTGAAGTTGCGGGCTGACCGTAATGAAAATATAAATCTTATAACTAATTTAGATTTGATTTGTTATGGAAAAGTTAGAAGAAGCAAAGCGTTTATACAATATGTTTATGAGTACTGGGCTCCGGAAGTTTAATTTCGCAAAGATTCTTGGTATTAGTCAATCTTCGTTGAATGATTATATATCGGGAAGAAGTGATATAAAAATGATAACTAGAATACTTTCGGAGAAAGGTTATAGTATTGATTGGTTATATACTGGTTTAGGTAATATGTATTTTCAACCAGAAGAATTTGAAAATACATTTGAAATAGCAAGTAGTTTTGATGTAGATGCTCAGAAATCAAGAATAATAGAATGGATTAAATACAATTATAACTCAATAGAAAACTTCAAAATAGAGCGTGACATAATTGATAAAGACCTAACTGATTCACTTTATAATGATGAAGTTATAGACCACGAGTTATTAATTAAGTTAGAAAATGCAGGGTGCAATTTGAAGTGGACTATAGACGGTAATGGTTCACAATATACTGAGAATAGAGTGGGCAGAAAGTTATTAAAACAGGTGAAAAAATGAGATATATAATAGCACTAATCATATTGTTACCAGTGCATCTACTTTCCAGAGATTGTCTAGATGATGCATGGAAATATTATAACAAACAAGAATATAATAAGGCAATCAATAGTATCAACTCTTGTCTTGACCAAATAATTGCGGATGCTGATCCAGAAGAAATGGACTACGCATTCAGGGGTTTAACCTCTAATTTTACAAAGTTAGGAATAATTGATTCAGCTTTAAAAAATACATTAATTGCTTTGAGCATAGAAGAAAAACATGATTTGAATTCTGCAATATCCCTGAATGAGTTAGGGACTATATACTCAAGTATGGGGTTGAATCATCAAGCAATTTATTATCTAAAAAAGGCATATAATATTAACACAGCTAACGATAATAGTAAAAGTTCAATCAAGAACCTTAACAATATATCGATAGCTTTTTTGAATCTAGGTATGCTAGATTCAGCAGAGAGTTATTTAGAGAAATCTCTATCAAGCGCAAACGAAAACACAGCCAGTAAGCACAATATACTTAACAATTTATCACTACTATACTTCACTAAATCAAATTTGGATAAAGCAATAAAGTATTCTTTTCAGGCCATTAACAACTTTCCTGAGAATATTAATATTCATGATTCACTACTTATCATCACAAATTATGAATTGATATTAATGCTAAACGGTGAATCTAACACAATGAACAGTTTAAAACTATATGAAAGTTTAGAAAGTAGTAATGATAATTCAATTTACAGTGCTGATGTGAATTACAAATTATCTCTATTGGAAGCTAAGCTCGGAAACACGAAGCAATCAATAGTATATCTGAATCATGCTGTAAAGATATATGTTAGTATGGGTGATATAATAAGAGCAAAACAAATAACCAATACTTTTGTAAAATATGCAAATGATAGAGTAATTAATAAGCTTAATTACACTCAAAGCAAATTAACTGAGATGCAATTAATCGCTTATTCAAAACAATTAGAAAATGATATAAACACTAAGATTATATCAGATAAGTATATTTCAGAAATGGAAAATGAAATGCAATATACTAGACTTTCGCTTTATCTTTCAATTTCAATAATTATATCTATGCTATTAACTATTGGATTTGTATTCTATAAAATTAGAAGTAGTAATCATATTAAAAGATTGGTATATGCTTATAATAATTACTTAGATATAATATATCAACTTGATTCAAAACGATTAAAAACAAATCTGACAAAAATTAACAACTACATGGTTTTAGATAAATCCTTTCAAGAGAAGAAATACTTTACTGATTTGGTAAGTGAAGTAGTAGATGATACTAACAAGATTCGCAGTACCGTAAAAAGCGGTATTGATTTTCAACAAAAAAAGAGATTAAACAATGGGAAACACACTACCACCAACGAATTACCAATGGATAGGTGATACACTAAGCTTTACATTGGACCCAACAATAACAGGACTTAAGTTAAAATATAAAAAAGATGGTGAGATTGAATATCGGATTATCTTTGAAGATAAGGATGCTGCACCTACTAGCGTACTTTTACCTTCTTCTAATGGCCCTAGTGGTTTAATATGGGGAGCAACTAGTAGTGAATCACATGAAGAATGGGGGCCTCCTAGTATAGTTGAGATTACCAATCAACCTACAGTGTAAATACTTAAAAGTCTTCCGCAATTTCGGAATTATTTATAAAGTTGCGGAATGACCATAACCTCTTTGTCTTCCGAATTAATGAGACCATTAGTATAGTTTAATTTTCTTTCATATTGTATAACTTCCATTTATTTCTTATAATTAAACTTATAGGAATATGAAATTTAGGAATTTGTTATGTACCGCATTACTTTAATTGTATTTATTGGACTTTCTATACTAGTTAACGCTCAGGAAAGCACCACCCAAAAATATGGCGTTTACGCTGATTACGGCCTAAACATGCACTCCGCAGACTTTCGTGCACTCCCCGGAATACCGAACTGTTGTACTAATTTCCAAGAGGGAGACGGGCTCGGATTATCTATGGGAGCTCTTTTCGAGATGGATTTGACAAGCCATCTTTTTCTTGCTGGACGTCTTGGTTATACTGACCTTAGCGGTGAGCTAATACGTTTAGATAAAACCACGGTAATTGTCAATAATTCACCTGAGGAAGGAGAATTCAACCACTCAATAAATGCTAATATCCAAGCAGTAACAGCCCGTATCCTTGCTGGGTACAGGATTACACCTAATCTTAGTTTCTATGCTGGATTTGGTGCTGGCAATGTAATAAACGCTACTTTCGAGCAAGTGGAAACCCTATCAAAGCCATCTGACAAAGGCACATTTGCCGATGAAAATGGTTTTGATACAGGCAAAAGAACAAGAAATGAATTTTCGGGTGACATCCCAGAACTAAACAGTATGAGACTATTTCTATCTACAGGTATTGGTTATGAGCTACCTTTGAATAGTGACAATTCTATACGACTAATGCCAGAGGTAAATTTCAATTTCGCATTCTCGAATGTAGTAAACAGTATCGATTGGTCAATAAATGAGCTAAAAGGCGGTATTGCTCTTAAATATGTTCCTCAAAGCGACAAAGATTGGCAGATTATCCGAGATACAATTATCGTCCGAGACACTACTACAGAATATATAACGGAGAATAAACAATCTCTAAAAATGATAAATTCAAGAGTGGTAGATGAAACGGAAAAGATAGAAGGAAACACAAAAATCATCACTACGACTATCGAAAATAAATACCTGAACCAAGTGCTAGACCCTAGCTTTGCAGACAATAACAGCACTTCAAACACAAATAAATCCACACTTGTAAATGGTGATATAGCTATTACTGCTAAGGGTGTTGACTATGACGGTAATCTGACCTCGGTGGCGACTATGAAAGTCGAGGAGTTCATAAGTGATGTTATTCATCCGCTATTGCCTTACATCTTCTTCTCTCATAATAGCAGCGAACTTCAACCGAAATACAAGCAACTAACGAATACTAATAGCTTCTCTGAGAATACATTGATTAACGATGAGACTTTGGAAGTATATTACAATTTGCTGAACATAGTCGGTAAGCGATTGATTGAAAACCCTAATTCGTCTATCAAACTAACAGGGACTAACTCTAACACTGGTGAAGAAAAGGACAACACAGTACTATCGCAAAGCAGAGCGAGCACAATCAAAAACTACCTAGTGAATACTTGGGGAATAGACGCTAACCGTATAAAAACTGAAGCTCGGAACTTACCGCAAAACACATCAAACACAAGTGTAGAAGACGGTATAGCAGAAAACAGAAGAGTTGAGATATACAGTGCTGACAACCAAATACTTGACGTGATAATGGCGAAAGACACACTGAGAAAATCAGACCCGCCAACACTCCGATTCATGACGGAATACAAGGGAACAGGCGATTACGATAGCTGGAAAGTAGTAGTGAGCCAAAATGGCAAAGTACTAAAAGAATACAACGGTAATGGAAAGTTACCTAAATCTATTGATTGGAATTTGGAGCAAGAGCAAACCACAACACCTCGCTTCGATGCACCTCTAGACTACAAGCTAGTGCTAACAAAGGGCAGCGAGACAGCTGAAGCAAACGCACAGCTACCAATGCAGATGATAAAACTATCCGAAAAAGCGATTAACAAAGTCGGCGACAAGCGAATAGACAAATTCAACTTGATACTTTTCGATTATAATAGTGCAGAAATATCAGGCAGAAATAGCGAGATAATAGACATAATAGATTCGAGAATAGAAAACAACTCGACAATCCAAATCAAGGGCTACACCGATCGTATGGGCGATGAAGGACTAAATGAACGACTATCGAACAGCAGAGCCGAAAGTGCCAACAAAGCACTAAGCAAGGGCAATGCAGTAAGCAAGGGATATGGCGAAAAAATAGAACTATACGACAACAACCTACCCGAAGGTAGAATGTACAATAGAACAGTAGAGATAATAGTAGAAACTCCGATAAAGTAGGGGCTGTACCCGATGCTTGAGGTACTCGAAGGCAGAGGGTCAATTAATTCCCTCTTGAATTTTAAGAGGGCTAGGGTGATTTATTAGAGCAGTTCACTCCGATGGTTTCGACTCCGCTCAACCAACGGAGCCGTACGTTGCCTGAGCGGAGAAGTACGTTGCCTGAGCGGAGCCGAACGTTGCCTGAGCGGAGCCGAACGTTGCCTGAGCGGAGCCGAAGGCACGTACGAAAAACTAAAATTAAAGTACTAAAACAACAGAATTAAAATGAAAAAAGCAATACTCCTAATCCTACTGCTACCAATGCTGGCGAGTGCCCAGTACTTCGATGTGTTCGACATAGATA
>PGYR01000058.1:10308-25387 GCA_002839765.1 Ignavibacteriae bacterium HGW-Ignavibacteriae-4 | reverse complement strand
CTGGTGATAATCAGACTTGGGATTTGTCTGATTTAGTTACAACCCACTTTATCACTCAGACTTATGTTGATGCTTCTGGGGATGACTATTATACAGATGCTGTGAATTATAGAATATCTTTATACAAACTCAATGATTTTGACATTAACAGTAAAGATTTCTATGTTAATGATGATCAAGGATATGCAAGAATTGGTAGAAGGATTACTGATGTTGAATATTCAATAACTCAGATTACTGGTGGACCCAATGATATATTACATATAGTAGGTGGAAATTTCCCATTTGAAGGGAGAATGGATTATATTAAATATCCATTAGAACTAGATAAATCTTGGACGGAGAGTTATACAGTACCGACACATTATGAATTGACTGTTGCAGCTTTGGGATTAAATGAAACTCCAGGTGTATTTTATAACTATGTCACTCAAACTAGATCGGTAGTAGGTTCTGGTAAGTTAACAATTCCTAATCAGAATGGCGGTGTAATGACTATTGATGCTCTGATAGTAAAGGGCGAAAGTACTGTTATTGATAGTGTTTTCTTAGGTGGTCAACCAGCGCCTCCACAATTAATGGCAGCATTCGGATTAACTCAAGGTGCAGTTGCTACTAATGTAACTTATGAATTTTATTCTCCTGGGTATGGACAATATGTAGCGTCTTATGATATGGAATCAGGTTATGTAGCTTATTCAGAGGTTTCTAATTTGACTTCATCAGTAGGATATGATGTAATAAATTCTATAAGTATTTACCCTAATCCAATCAAATCTGGTTCAGTTTTGAATATTTCTAATTCTAAATTCAATTTATCTAATCTAGTTATAGTAGATCAGACTGGAAAAATAATTCTAGATAAAGAAATTAGTGGTAATTCTAATATAAGTATTCCAAATACTGTTTCTGCAGGGGCGTATTTGTTGAATTCTTATGATGCAAATGGTACTATTATAAGTACAAATAAGATAATTATTGAATAAAAGTATTATAAATAATTATAAGATTTAAGTCGCTTTCGGGCGACTTTTTTATTTTTGTTTATGTTCTGGACAATCTAATCTGATATCAATCGATTTTAATTCCTTTTCCAATAATCCGCAATAATGACCTTCAGGAACTGCAGTATAGTACTTGCAACTAAAACACATTCGTTGCATACTTATTATGTTGTTATGATGAAGGTTACGTATTATTTCTGAAAGACTTCCCCACAGATTTTCTTGATTTTCAGAACTCATTTCAGTTAAAGGGTTGACTAATTCACCAGAATAATTATTTAGGTTTGTTATTAAATTGTTACCTGTATCAGATAAAGATATAGTATAGCTCCTAGTGTCTTTTTCATCAGCTTGTTTTTCTATTAGTCCT
This sequence comes from Ignavibacteriae bacterium HGW-Ignavibacteriae-4, assembly GCA_002839765.1. Taxonomy (GTDB): domain Bacteria; phylum Bacteroidota; class Ignavibacteria; order Kapaibacteriales; family UBA2268; genus PGYR01. The sequence continues at coordinate 24,013 of PGYR01000058.1, read as the reverse complement.
TTTGATAATAATGATTTGACTGAGTCACTGATAGTTGCCTTTGTTATATTAAACTCAACTGCCAAATAACTAACTGTACAATATTTGAGTTTGTGGGTATTTAAGAAAACAAGTATTTGTATTTGAATGGGGCTGAGTTTGTACTCTTTTGCTTTTTCCCAGAGCATAGCTCTATATGCTTCTGATATTTTCTCCAAAGCAACAACTATTTTACTTGATAAATTTGAGTTTTGGTTTTCTAAATTATATACAGAGTCATTCATACTTATACTTTTGGATAAATAAAAAAAGTGCAGATGTAATTAACACAATCACCTGCACTTTTTCAAACTAAATTATCCTTTTACATCTTCTATAGATGCACCATAATTAAGATGTAACACATTACCATTAGGTGTTACTAGTGCTGGAACTGATTTTACTCCAACTTGCTCTGCTGCTGCAATTCTAGATTTCTGTTCACCTAAGTGTACAACTTCTACATTGTCAGCACCGATTAGATTTACAATATCGTGCTCTGCACTAACACATACAGAACATCCAGCGTGATAAAAAATTGGCTTATTCATAACAAACTCCATTATAATATATTTTTTTGGCAAAAGCACCAGAACAAATATAGTCAGGAGTCCTAACTAAAGCAAGTTTCTTATGAGTTTTTCTTACACCTGCTCCAAAGCTTGGCTAACATCCCAAATTAAATCATCTACATTCTCTACGCCAATTGACAATCGAACTAAGCTAGCTGTTACTCCGATACTCTTTAAGTATTCAGGTTCTACACCAGCATGAGTCATAGTACTCGGGTGTTCTGCCAAGCTCTCAGTACCACCTAAGCTAACTGCTAATGTCATTAATTTTAGCGAGTTTAGGAATTTGAATGCCTCTTTTTCTCCACCAACTATATCGAAAGCAACCATAGCCCCAGGGCCGTCGTGCTGTCTTTTGTACAGTTCATAGCTAGGGCTATCTTCGTCTATCATTCCTAAGTAATGTACTTTGCTAACTTTCGGATGAAAACTAAGGAATTTCGCAACTTCGATAGCATTTTGTTGTTGTTGTTCCATTCTTACTTTCAGTGTTTCTAAACTTCTCATTAGTAGCCAACCAGTCCATGGACCAGCCATATTACCTAAGAATGTACGAAGTGTTTTTACTCTCTTCATAGGTCCTTTATAACCCAAAACCGCACCTGCAATAACATCGCTATGGCCACCAATATACTTTGTTGCTGAATAGACGATCAAATCTGCTCCAAAACGAAGTGGGTGCTGCCATAGAGGCCCCATGTACGTATTATCTACTACTGTTAATACTTGCTTTTCTTCAGTATTATAATGAACTTTAAGCTCATTTATCATCTGCAAATCAACAATAGCATTTGTTGGGTTAGCTGGTGTTTCAACGAAAATCATAGCTACTTTGTCAGAAAATCCTTTTTCTTCTATTTTTGACATTATTTCTTCTTTAGTAGCATTTGGTTTGAAACCAACTGTATCTATACCATATTTAGGAAGGAAATGATGAATAAAGTGATCAGTGCCTCCATAAAGTGGACTACTATAAACAAGGACATCTCCAGGACTCAAAAATTCCATAAAAACGGTAGTTATTGCAGACATTCCACTTTCAAATACAGCACATTCATCAGCTTTGTCCCACAAACAAAGTCTATTTTCTAATATTTCCAAATCTGGATTATTTATACGGCTATATATTAGTCCTAATTCCTCATCTTGCCCTTTCTCACGTATTCCATAAGCTACTTCAAAGAATGCCTTGCCTTCTTCTGCATTTTTGAATACAAATGTAGATGTTTGGAAAATTGGACATTTTAGTGAACCTTCTGATAACTCTGGCTTGTAGCCGAAAGACATCATTAGACTTTCGGGCTTCATATTTCTTGGCATTTTTATATCTCATTTATGGTTTCTTAATAGATTACTAATTTAACAAAAAGTAAGGATTAATAATTGTATGTCAAATATAAAACAATGAGCTATGATTATCGTATTTAAGCAAATGAGAAATTACAATTCCCCAAGTCTAAATGAAATTTAAATTTTTACTTTTCACTATTATACAAATATTTTTTGCTATTGATGTGTTTGCAGAAAATGCTTCTATTAGCGGCTATGTAAAAGATAGCTCGAATAAAGAAACTCTTATAGGTGCTACTATCAGAATAGAAGGTACGACTAGGGGTTCTCAAACTAACAAAGATGGTTACTTTGTAATAAGTAATATCAAACCCGGTAAATATAACGTGGTTTACTCATACATAGGTTATGAGGAAACTCGTAAATCTATTAACCTAAAAGCTAATCAAGAACTTAGACTAGATGCACTACTTTCATCAGGTAATATGACATCAGAAGAGATTTCTGTATATGCTGATAGGGATGATGACAAAGTTCAAATATCAATTAGTAAAGTAAATATCCCTATGCAGCAAATAAAGGAAATAAGAATCGGTGGTGAGTCCGATATATTTCGTTCATTACAATTGCTACCAGGAGTTCTAACTTCTTCACAGATTTCTTCTGGACTTTATATTAGAGGTGGATCTCCTGATCAAAACTTAGTTCTACTTGATGGGTCTATGGTTTATAATCCTTCACATTTGTTCGGATTTATATCTGCTTTTAATACGGACGCTATCAAAGACGTTGAGCTTATCAAAGGTGGATTCAATGCAGAATATGGAGGAAGACTATCATCTGTTCTAACTCTAACCCAAAAAGGTGGTAATAGGGAAGAGGTTGAGGGTATGTTCTCGGTCGGTGCTATTTCATCTAAGTTGTCTTTAGAAGGCCCAATTGGTAATGGCTCGTGGTTCTTAGGTGGACGTAGAACTTATTTCGAAGTGATTAAGTCTTTCCTTAGTGAAGATCCACTAAACCCAATACCTGATTTTGCATTTTATGACGTGAATGCCAAGGTAACTCAAGACTTTGGTGACAATGACAAAGTTGCAGTATCTGGGTTCTATAGTAAAGATAATCTAGACTATGGTGCTGGAAATATAAATTTCAATCTCGGTATATCGAATAGACTTGGCTCAGCCAGGTGGACTCATATATTTAGTCCTCAGTTATTCAGTACAGTTAACCTCAGCACTAGCCAATATATAAATGGCTTTGATGCTGATAATTCTGGTTACAAAGTTCTCCAAGAGAATATTATTTCCGATTACACTGTCAAGCATACTTTGGATTGGTTCCATAACGAAGATTTCACTACAAAATATGGATATGAAGTCAACTTTTACGAATTTAATTATTTGGCAAATTTCACTGGTTCGACTGATTCTACTGCCGAGGGATCTGGTGCAGGACGTACCAATCTAAATTTTAATGATAGGAATTATGCTGTATTTGCGCAAGCAAAATGGCAAGTAAACTCGCTCCTATCAGCACAATTCGGATTGAGAGGGAACTATTTTGAATTTGCAAATCAATCTGCAATAGAACCAAGAATTGCCTTGAAATATAATATACAACCCGATATAGCACTCAAAGCTTCATGGGGTATTTATCATCAAAATTTGAAATTGGCTACTCTACAAGATTTCTCATTTTTTGATACGTGGTTGGGTACAGATAGCTCACTTAATATAGGTCGTGCTGTTCACTATATAATGGCAGTAGAAACTGAACCTTGGGATGGGTTTAATCTCAATGTTGATGTCTATTATAAAACTTTAGAGAACATCAACGAAATTAGAAGAGTAGTTCTCCAAATTGATAATGGTGCTGATGTACTTTATGAAGGTAAAGGAGAAGCTTATGGTGCTGAATTATTTATTCAAAAGAAAATGGGTGATTTCACAGGTTGGTTTGGATACGGTTTAGGGTTTATCTATTCGCAATACGATAGTTTGAACGGTGGAGAAACTTTCCACCCCAAATTTGATAGAAGACACGATATCAAAGGTGTAATCCAATATAATATAAATGAACACTGGGATGTTGGTGCAAACTTCACATTTCAAACAGGACAATCTTATACTGGGCAAACTTCACGTTTCCAATTGCAATTGGAAGGGGAGACAAATGGGAAAGGGAAAACCGTCCCTTCTCAAAGATATGGACTTCGATTACCTCCTTCTCATCAGCTTAATCTGAATGGAAGCTACAAATTCAAAGCTTTCGGTTATGATGCAAAACTATTGCTTGATATATTTAATGTGTACAATCGTAGGGATATATGGTTCAGATTCTACAATGTAAATGAAGAAGTGATAACTGTAGAAGATTTTAGATTATTGCCAATAATCCCAACATTCTCATTTGAAATAAAATTCTAATAAAGAATATGAAAAAAATATTAATCATAATACTCTCGATAATAGCTCTGAATAGCTGCGGAGACCCAGTTCCAACAGATTATATACCACAGAATTATCTGGAAGCAGCTTTGTTAGTAGGTCAACCGATTGATAATATCATACTAATGCGTTCGCAACCTATTAATGCAGTTTTCGATTACGAAAAATCACTAATCAGAGATGCAGAAGTAATAATAACTGGTGATGACAAAGAGTTCAAGCTGCGTATTGATCCTACTGGTACTAGAGGCTACTACAGCAATGAGGATTACATAATAAAATCTAATACAAGATATAATATTGAGATAAGAATGCCGGATGGTACAACTATAACTGGAACTACTCTTACTCCTGATATTGTAAATTGGGTTCGTGATCTTCCAAATACTATCCAATACCCAATTGATACTGTCAAAAAAGCATCAACGGACACACTAATTTGGGATGGTATACCAACTCCAATAGATGAAGGTGCTATTAAGAGTAGCGGATATTGGGGCGTTTCCGTAAAAGCATTGGATACATTAGAATATGGAATTTATCTTGAAAATGTACCCAATAGTGAAAAAAATAGAAGACTTTATAACTCATTTTCTAGTTCATCAAATGAATGGCGATACAAAGAATTAGCTCAATGGGGTGTTATACCAAATTCAAAGACACCAGTTGTTTGGAACTTTTTCAAATGGTATGGGCTGCACGAAATTGCTATATACAATATGGACAACAACTATCTCAAATGGTTCTTCCAAAGGGTAGTACAAAGCGAATATGACCAGAATTTGAGTACAGTAGAGGGGAATGGAATCGGAGTATTTGGGTCTATGTACGCAATTCGAGACACATTCTTTCTTGTAAAAAATCAGCCATAGTATAATTGATTTTGATTAATTGAAAAAAAATGTTTATTTTTGTAATCCCTATAAAACATAGATGTGATATAAATGGCTAAAAAAGTTGCAAAAAGAAGAACAAGAAGAGCAAAGTACTTAACACTTTACTCTCCCTTCTTGATGAAAGAAACTAAGCATGAGCTGATAGGCGAGCCTATCGAAACAGAAAATGGAAGACACCAATGGGCTAGATGTACTCGTAGTAGACACTCTCAGCTTGTTAACCTAGACACTATCGAAGCAGAAAGAGATAAGTCTAAGGCAGTTATCCATATTTCTAAAGATGATGCTCGTAAATATTCTCCAAGAGAAGCTTATGACATCGGAGAAATACTTTATCATAAGATTTTCGATGACGTGGGAATCGTGCGTGCAAAAGAAGTAACTTCAACTGGCGGTCACGCTATAGTTGTTCAGTTCGAAAAATCAGAAGAAAAAAGATTAATAGAAAATTATTCAAACTAAATACCATATAAAGAGGTGATATCAAGTGGTAGGTATAAATGTCCAAAATAATGAATCAATAGACAGAGCTCTAAGAAGATTCAAGAAGAAATACGAGAGAAGCGGTGTACTTAGAGAATACAAGAAAAGAACGCAATTCATCAAACCTTCGGTAGAGAAGAGAATGGCTCGTATAAAAGCAGAAAGAAGACAAAGAAAGATCTCAAAAGATATGCAAAACTAGAGATTACACAATTTCTTTGTTATACCACTTTTTATAAAAATCCCGCTCAAGTCGGGATTTTTTATTGTCCTGTTTTTACTTTCTCCTCTTTATTACAATCAAACACAAAAATTTAACTTTTTCCCTTGCCCCAAAATGTTACTAATCGCGACTTGTCTAACTTTAGCTATAACATTTAGATACACCTGTTGGTAAAAAACTCTTGTTTTCTACTTTTTATTTGCAAATTAAATTAAATTAAATTAAATTAAATTAAATTAAATTAAATTAAATTAAATTAAATTAAATTAAATTAGACCTCAAATTTATTTTACTCAATTATTAAGAGGTTTTTAGTATGAAAAGATTTACTAACATATTGGTTGCTCTTGGAGTAACATTATTCCTGCTGACAGTGGGGATGAAAAGCGAAGCAGAGGCACAGCCACCAACTGAATGTGATAGTGATCCTTGTTATCAATCTCAACCTTGGATTGATCATGTAAAACAATATACTTATGGTATCCAACCTGCTTGCAGCAATTGTTGGGTGAAAATTTATTATAAGACAAGGGCTAAATCAACTAATCCTAATTGTCTATCTCTTCCAGCTGTTGAATATAAATTTTCATTTATTTTGGTTTCGGGTTCTTGTTACTATCCACCTTGTAGCAACTTCACTCCTTTCGATATGGAACAAGCTTATCAAGAGGCTATGACAAGTTTATTGCTTGAACTAGGTTACGGCCCAATATCCCCTTCAGATTGTGGAACAGTATTTAAAAATTATACCATAACAAATTGTTTTAGAGAGGATTTTGATACAGAAGGTAATAAAATTCTAAGGTTGTGTAATACTTTTACCTGTTGTAAACAAGATCTTCAACTTTGTTTAGAGAATGGAAATCTTAAAATCTCAAGTATTAAAACTGAGACTACTGGTGACTGTGGAAATGATCCATATCATCCACTTGAATGTAAAACTATTTGTAATTGGGTAGATGATGCAATTGTTCCTAAAAGGGTATTAGACGATAAATTTAAAAGTGAATTAAATCCACTTAAAGTATATCCTAATCCAATTTCTACAACCACTTTGTCTTTTGATTTTACTAATGAAACTAAAATTAGTAGTATTAGTATAATAACAACTGATGGTAAAATAGTCGAAGTAAATAAAAACATGATTTCTGATGACAAACAAATAAATATTGAATCCTTCTCAAATGGGAATTATATATTGATATTAAAAGATAACAATGGAATCAACTATTATAGTCAATTTATTATTAATAAATAGAGAATAAAAAATGAACTATTTAGTATTAATATTAATCTTTATTAGTTTAAATGACTCATTTTCCAAATTAGGTCACGTAAATGCATCTGTAGAAAGAATTGAAATCGATTCAAATGGTTTTTATTCTAGGATTACACTATATAATGATGGACAGTATATAGGACTTTCGGGGAGTAGTTCAGATTATCCAAATTGTGTGGCTTATTCTTCAGATTTCGGTACAAATTGGACAATAGTGGATAGAATGGAAAAACCAAATTTCACTTATGAATATACGAAATATTATGTTGATTTTAAAGATATTTATTTCAACAACTCAGAACAATTAATAATATTTTCTGATAATAACAAGTTTTTTCAATATGGATTAAACCCTTTAGAAAGAGATGAATATCTGTTACAAAATGAATTTAGTATAGAAGATGGAAGAAGTTTAGATGTAATGTTAAGTAAAAAAGACGGTGATGAATATTATATCTATACAAGAAAAAATAATTCTACTACTTATAACGATTACTCATCAATTACTATTTTAAATCATAAGAGTAAGACAAGGAAAAACATACCTTTTGATATGAAGAAAATACAAAAATTAACTGATTTCCGAATTGGCGAAAGAGATGATAGTCCTTATTATGATGACGAATTTTTAACTAAAGATAATTGTTTTTTCGCAACAATTGCTAATTGGATTGATGTTGGTGAGGAGTATCCAATATTAACAAGAAGTCTGATAAAAATAAGAGATTTAGAAAATCCTGAATGGGAGGTCGTTAATATTAGGTTTACTGATTCAATAGCTAATCATTTCATATATTTTGATGATTGTCAGAACGGTTTCTTATCAACATCTAAAACGTACCAGTTGTTATATCCAAGACTATATAGTACTTCAGATGGAGGTAAGACTTGGCAAAAGATTTATGAAGATGATGAGTACAAATTTGTTTTCAAAAGTTTTAGAAGAGCAAATGACTCAACATTGTTTGCATTTTCAGGTTTGTCGGATATTTTTCGTTCTACTGATAATGGATTTAATTGGAGTAGAATTGAATCAGAAAATATAGGTAGAATTTCTGATTTTCAGATTATCGATGGTAGAACGTTATTAGTTGCATATAATGAAAACACAATAGCAAAAGTCACAATTAACGAGAATGTTACAGGAATAGTTGAGAGTAACAATAATTTAGAAGTCAGTCCTCCTTACCCACAACCAGCACGTACTGATGTTACTATAGCACTCGATAAATCTAATTTTATTATCTATGAAAAAGATATAATTATATATGATTTTTTAGGACGGAAATTAGAAAATCAATTTATTGAAATTAATGATACTTCGATACGTTGGGACTGCTCCACTGCGCAGCCTGGTATATATTTAATAAATATAAAACACGGTACAGAAGAGAAGGCGGTGAAAGTAGTGGTGGAATAAGAAATAGAAATAAACTTAAGGAGCTTCGGCTCCTTTTTTCATTTTCTACTACTTCGCATTGCTTTTACTATTGTTAACTCTTGGCTATTGGTCAGTTTCTCATAAGCATCATCATCCATAGCTACTAGTCCAACTCTAGACTTTTCATCATAATGAAAACCCCATCCGTAGCTTTTCGCTAGAGGAGATGACCTAAAGCAGGGTTGCCCTTTGGAGAAAAATGATTCTCTTTCTTCGTCAGTTGGTATTATCCCTTTTCTTTCACAATGAATTTGGAATATAATATCATCGGAAGTGAAATGAAAAGGATTTTCAGTTATCATCTCGAATTGCATTCTTGCTATCGATTTTGGTTTATCTATTTTGAGTGGTGGTATCTCTGATTCTGTCTTTTTACAATCTTCTGCTACACATATAAAAGTATTTGTATAATTTGTGGTATGTATTTTCATAATTGTTGACGATTGTGTTTTACATTTGAACAAAAATACTCTATATTTCGTATTAACAAGAAACAACTGGTAAAAACTAATGAATAAGTTTGTAATAATTATATCTTCTATCCTTTTATTTTCATTTACTGTGGCTAGTTCGCAAGATTACAGCAATGAATCTTTCCGCTACGTAGAGAATGAAGCATTTGGTTTTGGTGAGAAGCTAGACTACAAAGTCGGCTACAAGTTCATCACTGCTGGGACTGGCTCTTTCTATATTAAGAAAGAACCGCTCATAATAAATGGGAGAAAGGCTTATGATGTAAACTTTTATGTAAAATCATTAGAAAGTCTTGCTTGGATCTACGAAGTAAAAGATTGGTATAAGACAGCTCTGGATGTTGGAGGGATGTTCCCTTGGAGATTCGAACAACATATACGAGAAGGAAAATATAAGCGTGATTTCAGTGCTGATTTCGATCAAAAGAAAAACATAGCTAAAACAACTGAGGGTCAATACAAAATCCCTGAGTATGTGAATGATATTGTTTCTGCCCTTTACTATGTGCGTACTTGGGATCTGAAAAATATGAAAAAAGATTCAATAGCTTATCTTAAGAACTTCTATAAAGATTCGACTTTTACTTTGGGTATAAAGATGCTAGGAACTCAGACTATTGAGGTAGAAGCTGGTAAATTCAAATGTCACGTAGTAGAGCCACTAGTTCAAGAGGGTGGACTATTCAAAAGTGAAGGAAACATAGTAGTATGGATGACTGCTGATGACAGGAAAATACCTGTGAAAGTAGCGACTAAAATACTAATCGGGTACGTAGGTGCCGAATTAACTAAATATAGTGGCGTAAGAGGTAAAGTCGATGCAAAAATTGAGTAAAATAATACTACTAGTATTCGTGCTGTCTGCTTCTATGGCTTTCTCACAGAATGATAAAGAAAGCGTTTTCAAAGCATTGAAATCTGAGTACAATGGAATAAACACGATTCATGTTATATTCGGTATGTCAGAAATGAATGAGAAAGCAGCTGAACTATACGCTAAGAAAGGTGGCAAAATGCACTTGTCATTGAAAGACAATATTATAATCTCAGATGGTGAAACTATATGGAATATCAGCCCGGGTTCGTCAGCGACTGTTAGCGACTATGAAGATTCTAAAGATATGACTTTGGAAACTATTTTCTTTGGATTGATGGATGAGTTAGAGCCAATTACTTACACTGCCCTCAAAAACACGAGCAATAATGAGAAATTCAGCTTGAAGTTAAAGCCAAAAGCTCGCTCTGATTATAATGCACAGCTGAAATACCTTACTCTGTACTTTGGTAATAATAAAGATTTGACTCGTGTAATAGTAGATACTCCGAACGGAGTTATGAATTACACTATCAAACTAATAGAAAAAGACCCGAAAATCGATTCTAATAAATTCAAATATACTCCTACTAAAGATGTAGAAGTTATAGATTTCAGATAAGTATTACGTGCCAGCAGTTTGTTTATCGACGTAAGCGTCGCTTTCGCAGCTCAGTTTCTGAACTGTTCGCACTTTACTTATTGGCTCTAATTTATCAGTTCTATCTAGCTCATCATAGTATTTCTCTAGTACAGTCCTAACAGCATCAAAAGTAGTAAATTCCATTAACTGTCTTCTGACTGCAGAAGCGTTATAATATCCCTTCAGATAACCAGAATAATGCTTACGGAATACTAATAGTCCGTGTTCACCACGATGCTCTACTGTTAATCTTAGATGTTCAAGACAAGTGTCTATTTTCAATCGTAAATCCGGCTCACCTGGGTCGAACCCCTGCTCCATCATCACTTTGGCTCTGTGGAAAATAAATGGATAGCCTATGCAAGCTCTGCCTATCATTAGTGCATCGGCGTTGTACTCTTCGAATGCGATTTTGCAATCTTCTGCACTTCGTACATCACCGTTCAATATAACTGGTATCGTTACATTTTCTTTTATCTTAGGTACCCAGCTCCAATCTGCTTTGCCAGTCATACCCATACTTCTTGTTCTGCAATGTATAGCAAAGGCTTTCGCTCCTGCTTGCTCCATCATCTGAGCTACATCCACAGCTATTATATTTTCTTGATCCCAGCCCAATCTAGTTTTCACTGTCACAGGAATATTCACGGCTTCTACAACAGCTCGCGTTTGCTCAACCATTCTTTCTGGTTGTTTTAGGAATGCCGCTCCAGCTTCTCGCTGTACGACTTTTTTTACCCAACATCCATAATTGATGTCAAGTATATCCGCACCAGAATCTTCGACTATTTTGGCACTTGTTACCATGCTTTCTACGTCTGCACCGAATATCTGTATTGCGGTTGGTCGCTCTTCTGGGTCTATTATCAACTTGCGTTGCGATTGTCTCGAATGCCTGATTATCCCCTCGGAAGCGATAAACTCCGAATACACTATATCCGCACCCAATTTCTTACAGATTACTCTGAAAGGTAAATCTGATACATCTTCCATCGGTGCAAGGAATATTCCGTTGCCTATTTCTACATTGCCTATTTTCATAAGGGCAAAACTAAGAAATTATTCTCATAAATGTTAATTATATAACGTGCTTCTAAAGATTCTTCTTGACATTGATACAAAAAGTCCATAATTTTTCGGCTATCTAATTGGTATAATTGAGAAAAGTGAAACGTAAATCTAAAAATATCTTAAAACACCTCAGTATAATTGCTGGGTTGTTTTTTCTTGCTATAGCAGGAATCCTTGTTTTTGTCTTCAATATCTTCTCCGAGCCGTCTGACGAGTTTGCTAAAAAAAATTCGGCTACTACTTTCTCGCCTTTTATAAGGACTGGGACTAATACTATAGTTAATAGGAAACAACACGAATTAGATAATGCCAAAAAAGCCGCTGGTAACAAGGAGTTCTCTATTATCCGTACTAGTACAGATTTTAATAAAGATATTCCCTTCACAGTCGATAAAAAAGCTGGTGTAGTTTACAAAAAACAGTACAATGGTCGACGTATCAATATATGTGTAACTGGTGTGGACTCGCGTATTGGTAGTAATTTCAAGCATGCAGATGCCAATCACGTTCTATCTATACTTATAGATAAAGGTGAAATCGAAATTACCTCTATTCCGCGTGATACTTATGCCGATGCTGGTATGCCCGATACTACTACACAGAACATAATTGCTGTACTTAGACCAGCGAAAGGAAGAAAAGCATACCTGAATCGTATAGCTCAGATAGCAGAGCTAGACACTATTCATTACTATATGGAATTTGGTTTTTCGCAGGCTATGGGTATAATAGAGTGGCTGGGTTACGATAACTCCAAGCAAACTCTACAAGTATTACGCTCACGAAAAGTATTCGGTGGGGGAGATTGGCAGAGAACATATAACCAAGGTAAGTTCATGAAGCAAGCTATGCTAAAAAGCTTCAACAACTATGGTGGTATGTTCGGCGATTTGGTGCTGATGGGTGGGCTTTCGCTTACTGAAACCAACCTAACATCTGGCACATTGAATGCTATTCTAAAAAAATTGAAAGAAAGTGATTTCGGTCAATCAGAAGATGTCACTCTACGTGTGCGTCCCGAATTCCCTTACGATTACAAAAATTTCGATTTCAACGATAAAGATATAATAGCCCACATGAGCGCTAAAGTTGATCAGTACTCTGGGACTAACCCAGGTTCTAGCCAAGTATCTACCGATTCGCTTGTAATAAATGAATTGAGAAATGCCGTAAGAAAGGCAATTCGCTCTGATAGTAGTGGGCAAGCAACTTTGACAATCAATACGCTAAAAACTTATTTTCAGCAAAAGGCATGGTTGCAGATTACGGATAAAAACACTCGCCACCACTACCGCGAGACGATTAAAAACCTATTAGTAAGCGCTTACAAAAAGAAAAAAGAGCCAGCAAATGCCGAGAAAGTGCAACAGCTTATAGAACAAGAATCTAATTTATTTCTTAATAATAAGAATAAATCTAAACCAGAATTCGAATCGGATTTGGAGTTAATACAATGAAAAAAATATTCATAGTTAGACACGCAAAATCCGATTGGGACAATAACCTAATTGATTTCGAGAGACCGCTGAACGAGAGGGGACACCACGACGCTCCCCAAATGGCGGAACGTATCAAATCACTAGGTGAAAGACCTGATCTAATAATATCTAGTCCAGCTATGAGAGCTAAAACTACAGCTAAGTACTTCGCTGAAGTATTCGGATACGCTCCAGAATGCATAATATATCACCACGAAATATACGATGTGGGGCAAAGATTCACATTAGATATGTTAACAAAACTTTCTCCAAAAGTGGGGTCAGTTATGGTGTTCGGGCATAACCCCGACCACAGCCATCTAGCTACTTACCTAAGTAATGAGAATATAGGCAATATGCCTACTTGCTCAGTAGTAGGTGTGGAAATGCAAACCGAACTTTGGATAGACATCAAGAACGCAGAATCCCGACTCATCTGCTATGAGTACCCTAAGAAGGGCGAGTAGTTACCCCCCCTCAATCCCCCCTTATCATGGGGGAAGCCAAGCTGAAAATAAATGAAATTAAGCGTTTAGTGTAATTTTACTATGAACTTCCCTCAATCCAAAAGCCC
>PGYR01000058.1:0-10030 GCA_002839765.1 Ignavibacteriae bacterium HGW-Ignavibacteriae-4 | reverse complement strand
GAAGCCAAGCTGAAAATAAATGAAATTAAGCGTTTAGTGTAATTTTACTATGAACTTCCCTCAATCCAAAAGCCCCCCTTGATAAAGGGGGGGTGGGGGGATTAGAGATTGCCACGTCCTTTCAGTCCTTGAAATGACCCTTTTGACAGAATTACTTTGAATTTCCCCCAAAAAACAGTAGTTCACATCCGTTAATATCTGGCTTTTATTTGGTTAACTTTTCTTCACAATTAAATAATAATTTTCGATTAATTAATGTCTCTTATATTACTAATATCAATTAATTACATTGAAAATCAGTAATAATACCGATAAAAAAAATGATTATTATTTAAGTTTCTGTTTGTTTATTCCGATAAATTCATTTATTCTTGAATGTGTCAAAATATATAAAATAGAAAAAGTGTGTAGAGATTGACACATAACTCTATATAAATAAAGAAAAATTATATTTTTATTAATAAATTATTAGGAGAGCTTATGTCTAGAATTACTAGATTTATTCTCACATTTGCGGTTATTGCCCTCGTAGGGCTCGGCGAGTTGTTCGCTGCCACCGCTCCGAGCAGTCAAGCTCGGTTCATTACATTCTCCAATGTCACCTCTAACTCTGTTAAGATGACTGTCGTGAAAGGGAATGGTAACAAACGATTAGTTGTTTTCTCAACTGATGGTACCGTTGATAATCCCGTAGATGGCAACACAGCATTAGCTGACGTTAATGGTGATTATTCTACTGGTCCTGCTGTTAATGGTTCTAGTTCAGACATCGTCGTTGAGATACTATCCGGCGTTGAATGGTTTACTACCGTTACTGGTTTAGCTTCTGGTGTTACTTACACTGTTAAAGTGTTTGAGTTTAATAACGACGGAAGTACTCCACAGAACGCTTACAAAACTGCTGATGGTCTTAACAACCCTCGTAGCTTCACTACTTTAGTGACGGTTAATCCGCCGTCAGCTTTATTGGCTAACAACGTAACAGCTACTACGGCTGACCTTTCTTGGACTGCGGCTTCGCCTGCTCCAGATGGTTATATATTCTCACTATTAGTTGATAATGATGGTGAAGAATCCGGTAACTCTACTTATGATGGTACTGGAACTGTAGTACAACCTTATGATGAATTAGATGTTTCTAATTTGACTTCGTTTGATATTACAGACCTAAAAGGTCCTTCTGATTATAAATATACTCTATACTCATATATAGGTAATAGTAATTCGACTGTTGTAGAGAAAGAATTTTTCACTCCTGTAGATTTAGATAATCCAACCGTTGATAATATAGTTTTTTCTGGTGGAAGTGGAACTGATTTTACAATTAACGAATTAGATAATGGCGAAGACTTTACTTTCGTTATTTCTTTCAATGAGCCACTGAAAACTTGGGAAACTCCTACGCTTACATTTGTAGCAAACCCCGTAGTTGCAGCTGACCTTACTTACAAGACTGGTTCTTGGAGTAATGATGGTAAAGAATTCACTGCTGTCTATACTTTTGGTGGTACATCACAAGAAGCATTAAGTATTGATGTATTTGTCGATGTTGCTTCTGTACACGATTTAGCTGGTAATGAAGTTGATCCTGGTAATAACGGCGTACAGGATTTATTCAATATAGATAATATAGATGGTGGACTTTCCGACTTTAATTACACAACTGCTAACTCTGGTAATCAAACTTATTGCCGCTCTGGTGCTAATAACGATTTAATTACTATTGAAATTGTAGTAAGTGATTTTGGTTATGGTGCTGCTGGAATAGATGCTACTAATTTCACAGTTGGAGCACAAGACCAAAATCAAATTGGCGGAGGTTTTGGATTAACTGCTATTGGTGGCCCCGGTGGCGATGGTCCAGGAACTTATATCTTTGCTTATGAGCTTCAAGGTACAGAGGAAGAAGGTTCTTATAATGTTTATATCGATTTCACAGATGGTGCTGGTAACGTAACCACACAATTTGTACAAACAAATGTATTCAATATCGAAAACACTCCTCCACTTATAACTGGTGCTTCAGTAACTGAGGCATGTGAGAATGGTGGTAACACAGTTACTTTGACTTTCACAGCTACTGAAGCTGGTTGTGGTACATTTGATCAAAATGATATTACAATTACTGATAATGTAACGACTGCAACTAACACTTGGACTTGGGTTTCTGGTTCAGGTACTGGCGTTTATACTTATACATTACCATTAGTATCTGGTGACCCATCAGGTATAGTAACTGTATCTATTAACGCAACAGATGATGCAGGTAATGCAGCAACTGAAGTTACTACTCCATTCACAATAGATAATATTGCTCCTTTATTCTCTGCTTTGACTGTAACAAGTGACGAGTGTGTGAATAATGGTGCGGATAAGATTACATTTACATTTAATGTAGAAGAAGAAGGTTGCGGAACGTTTGATCAAAACGATTTGACTGTATCATCAAGCTCTTCAAAAACACCAGAATTTGTTTCTCAATCTGGTTTAGGTACTAATGCATCTCCTTATTTATTCACATATAAATTAGAAATAGATGATACTGACGGTGCTTTTGACTTAACTGTAAACGGTAATGATGATGCTGGTAATGCAGGATTACAAATTCAAAGTGTTGGCGCATTCAACGTAGACAACACTGCTCCTGCTTTTAGTATTGTGTCTATGAACACTACTTGTGAGAATGGAGGTAACACAGTTACTTTGACTTTCACAGCAACAGAAGCTGGTTGTGGTACATTTGATGAAAATGATATTGCCATTACTGATGATGTAGCTACTACTGGTGCTTGGACTTATGCAACAGGCCCTATTGCTAACGTTTATACTTATACTTTGCTTTTAGACGCTGGCGACCCAAGTGGTTTGGTAACTGTAGCAATTAATGCAACAGACGATGCTGGTAATGCAGCAACTGAAGCAACTACTCAATTTACAATTGATAATGTTGCCCCAATAATTTCTCATTTAACAGTAACAAGCGCATCTTGTCTTAATGAGAATCCTGACTTAGTATTTACTTTTAAAGTAGTAGAAGAAGGTTGTGGAACATTTACAAGTGCTGATTTAACAGTTACAACAGGTTTAGTTGCGGCTCCTAGTTCAATTGGCCAAGCAGGTACAGGTACATTACTTGATCCTTATGTATTCACATATACTTATGACATAAATAGTGCAAATGATGCTGACGGTCCCTATGATATAACTGTTAACGCAACCGATGATGCTGGAAATGCAGCAACAGAATTGAACCCTATTGGAGCTGAATTCAACGTAGATAACACTGTTCCTGTATTAAGTGCTTACACTGTAACTGGTGGTGATGGTAGTTGTCTAATAGAAGGCGAAACAATCGAATTCACAGTTACAGTAGTAGAAGATGGTTGTGGTACTTTTGATAGTGATGATATCATTATCGGTATTACTCCTGCACTTACTAATGCTCTAGTAGCTGACGTTGGAAACACTACTGGTAGTGGAACTTATAAATTTAGTGCAGTAATACATGCAGACGATAATGATGGCGATTACCAAATCACTTTCAACGGAACGGATGATGCTGGCAATGCAGCTACTCAATATAATGAAGCTGGTGTTGAATTTTCAATCGACAATACACCTCCACAGCTTACTAACTTAGGAACATCTAGTGTACCGGGTGGTAGTCCAACTAGAGTTGGTGGTACTGCTCCTAATAGAGTGTTAACTATTACTTTTGATGAAGTAACTATTGGCTGTGCTGCTTTAGATGCATTTGCATATACAATTACTGGCCCGGGCAATACGCCTTTAACAGTAGGTATTGATGCACCTCCAACAGATAATGCTGGAACTTGGACAACTACGGTAACTATACCTAGCAATGAGCCATCTGGTAGCTATAACATAAAAGTAGTAGCTTCAGATACTAAAGGAAACTTATTTACACTTGACCCATCAGGCGTTGAGTTTATAATAGACAATGAAAAACCTTATGCAACTGGTTTCACGGCTAGTAAGTCATTGCTTAATAGAGCAGATGATGATGGAAATGCTGGTTCAACTGATTTCACAATTACAGTTCAGTTTAACGAAGAGTTAGATCAAACAGTTGTTCCTACTTTAGTTTTCCATAAGAACTTAAAAGACCCTACGGCCTCTCCTATTGGACTTGTAGCTGTAACTCCTTCAGGAAAACCAACTACTAGTTCATACGAATACTTCTTTAGCGCTGACAATTCTAATAATATAGATATGCGTCAAATTGGTGTAAGAATCAATGGTGCAGTAGATTTAGTAGGTAACATACAAACATCTGCAGGACAAAACAGTAATCTATTCGGAATAGATTTCTTAACTCCTGACTTTAATGAAGTTGTAGTTAACGCGCCTAGCACAACTATTGTAACAGACAATACTCCAGAGTTACAGCTAACTTTTTCATTTACAGAAGCAATGGATAATACAACAACTCCTACAGTTACCTTCCAAACTGGTAGTGGACCAAATAATGCTACATTAGCACTGGTACTTGGATCATCTAATAATACTTCAGGATGGTCTGGTTCAGTTTATCATGCGAACTTTGATATAACTAATACTCATGGATTGGACGTTAACAATATAGGTGTTGGTATAGATAATGCCAAAGATTTAGCTGGTAACCCAATCAGTGCTGTATTTGAAGCTGGTGTATTCTCAGTAGATACTAAAGAGCCTGCTTGTAGTGGAATTACAATGACTCCAGCAGCCCCTGTTGTTATAGTAGCTGACTTAGATTTTAACGTATCAGTTGTAATGGATCAAACACTAGACGCTGGTGTTCCTCCTACAATTGCATTTACTAATAGTAATGCTAATTATACTGTTTCTGGTGGAACATTCGCTCAAACTAATGTATTAAATGATACATACAATTTCACAGTAACACACAACGGAACACAAGAGAACGTATCTGAGACTATGTCAATAAGTGGTTTCAAAGATACACACGGTAACATACAAACTCTTGCTTGTACTGCTGACTTCGATGTAGATACTAAGTTACCAGAAATCGTATCGATTGCTGTTAGCGAGTCTAATATATGTGGTAACATGGAAGGAACGGAAGTAATAACAATTACTTTTGACGAAGCTATGGATATATTAACAGTACCAACTCTTACATTTGATGAAGATTTGACTACTAATATATTAAAATCACCAAGCACTCTTTGGAATGTTGATAGTACTGTATTCACAGTAACATATACAATAGACACAGTGGGAAGTTATACTTACACAGGTGTTGATATAAGCGTATCTGGCGCTAAAGATGCCCTTGGCAATACAATGGATCTAGACAATACACATGGTGTTGATAAAATCAACGTAGATTCTGAAGGCCCTACAGTAACTGGAATCGCTTTCAACCCAATACCTTCTAACCTATTCGGTGTTAATAGAAGTAATATTGGTGCTAATGGTTTCCAAGTAGTTGTAACTTATAACGAAGCTATGGACGGTGGTACTGCTCCAACGATAGTATTCCAAGACCCACAAGGTGGAACTGGTACTTCAGCACTTGCATTGTCTGCAGGAACTGGAAGCTGGACATCAACAACCGAATATACTAAACAATATACTGTAAATAATGCATTAGTAGAATTAGATGAAGTGGCTGCAATTATTTCAGCTGCAACTGACGCATGTGGAAATGAACAAGAGTCTTATGATTCAGGTGATCAACAACTAGCGGAAACGTTTGCAATCGACTTAATAGCTCCTACTTGTAGCACATTTGTAGCTGGTACAGACCCTATTTACGAAGGTGATTTGGTTCAAGAACTATCAATTAGCTTCAGTGAAGAAATGGCTTCTAGTCCAGTACCTACTTTTGCATTTGCAAATAGTGGTAACTTTACTGTAGGTTCAGGTTCTTGGTCTGGTGGAGTTTATTACAATGTAAACGCAACTCATAATGGAACAGCGGAAGAGACACCTGAGACAGTAACATTGAACTTAACAGGTTCATTACCAACTGACTTAGCTGGTAATCCTATAGTTGGCCCTGCATGTACAGCCGAATTTGATATAGACACTAAAAAGCCACTTGTTTCAAGTGTGACTTTCAGTCCTACTAAAGTAATTGGAACTACTACTACATTTAGTGTGTTAGTTCAATTCAATGAACTAATGAGTGGTGGACCTCACCCGACACTGCTTTTTAACAGTCCTGCTGAATCTACAATGACTCAACAAGGTAGTTCGGATTGGGTTAATGATTCACTTTACAGTTTCGACTTTAATGTAAACGATATGGATTATGATATTGATGGTACAACCGTTAGTATATTTGGCTCCAACGATTATGCTGGAAATGCTATGTTAACTCACACATCTACTGAGACATTTGACATAGATCAAATAGAGCCGACTGTAACTAATGTTACGTTTAGCAGCCACCCAGGTTGGATAAACAGAACTGATATTGGTAATGGCAACTTTACAGTTGCTGTAACATATAGTGAAGTAATGGATGATCAGGTTAACCCTACAATAGCTCTAGATGAGTTTGATTCAACACCACCAACAATTGGTAATACATTACCATTTGCTTCAGGTTCTTGGAACGTTGCTAAAACTGTTTATACAGCTACTTTTGATGTAGTAGATTTAGCAGCTGCTGAAGAATCACTAGGAGCTACAGTTTCTGGTGGAAAAGATGCTTGTGGAAACACACAAGTCTTTTACACAACAGATAATGAAGGTGATGGTAAAATCAATATTGATTTAGTTAACCCTACAGTTGTATTTGATGGTCTTAATCCTGCTGAAAATTCGTGTGTTAATGGAACTGAAACGATTGACTTCACTGCTGGTGATGTTAACTACTTTGATAAAGTTCAAGGAAGAATAAACGGCGGTTCTTTTGCAACTTGTACAACTGGAGTACAATTAAATGCATTGAATGGATGGCCTGGCACAGATGGTTCTATAACTCTTGAGTTAAAGGCACTAGATTTTGCTGGAAACGAAACTACTATAAGTAGAGATTTCACTGCAGATGTAACTGCACCGGTAATTGGTGGAGAATCATTTACAAACACTTGTGTAACTACAGGCGATGTGATTGACATAGAATTCACAATTACTGAAACTGGATGTGGAACTATAATTGCAGATAATATTTCAGTTTCCGGCTTACCAGCTGGTAATGGAGTATTATCACAACCAACTATAACTGGAAATTCTCCTTATGTAGTTACTGCTACTTATACAGTAGGTTCAACTGATGCTGAAGGTGTTTATAATATCACATTTGATGTAACAGATGATGCTGGAAACGATGCAACTCCTTCTGTGAATAACGCTGCATTTACTATTGATAAGACAGCACCAGTTAAGACATATGGTAGTACTCTAAATACAACGTGTTTAAATAATACTAAATTCTTTGCGCATTCTTTCTATGCCGAAGATGCAGGTGGATGTGGATCATTCGGAATATCAAATATGTCGGCTTCTACTAATCTACCTGGAGTAACTCCTTATGTATTAAATTATGCTAGTATATATATTATACAATACGGCTTATATAGTACAACTGCTGCCGATGATGGAACATACGATATTTACTTGACAATGACAGATGATGCTGGAAATCAAAGAATAGATACTGTATTAAATGCTTATACTATTGACAATACGGCACCAGCAATATCTAATGTAACTGTAACACCTGGCTGTGCAAGTGGTGGATCAACAGTGACTCTAACATTTGATGTTATAGAAAACGGTTGTGGATCTTTTGATAACAGTAACATCACAATAAGTGATAATGTTAATACTAACTGGGATTGGGTATTTGATTCAGAAGATGATGGTGAATATACATATACATTATTGATAGATGGATTTGACCCAGATGGCGCTGTTGACGTAACAGTTAGCGCAACTGATGAAGCTGGAAATACAGTAACTGGGGTTGACGCTGGCGATACTGATTTCACAATCGACAATACTGCTCCAATAATTTCAAATGTAAATAAAGCACCAATTGGTTCAGTTTGCGTTAAAACTGGAGATTATTATTATGTTGATGTTACAGCAACTGATATAAACGGTTGTGGTGATTTTGATGAAACTAATATCACATTCAATGAATCTTTAACAAACAATTTTGAATATGTATCTACGGACGGAAATACATACAGATTTAGATTGTTAATTGATGCTGCTGATGGTAGTGGTAATAATGATTATGTTGTAGTTGCAACTGATGATGCAGGTAACACTAATAGTTTTGCACCTGCTGGATTTGATATTCTAATTGATAGAACTGCTCCTGTAGTTAGTAATATAGCTGTTTCAGGTTCTACATGTGTCAATGGAGGTACAACTGTTACAGTAACATTTGATGTTAATGAGGGTGCTTATTGTAATATAAATGCATCATATGTAATTATAAATGACAATTTGATATCAGTTAATAATTGGAATACTACTCTATTAGATCATACTGGTAACGTTTACCAATTTTCATCTACATTAATGATAGATGGTAATGATCCAAGTCAAGCAGTTGATTTAACAATTGATGTAACAGATGTAGCCGGAAATGCTTCAACTGGTAATGGTAGTGGAAATACTGATTTCACTGTTGATAATACTGCACCTGTATTAGTTATTACACAACCTAATGATGAAACAACAGTAAACGCATCAAAAGTGCTTTACTTTACAGCTACTGATATTGCTGGTTGTGGTGTAGCAAATACTTTAGTATCAGTTGATAACGGTGCTCATTGGACAGTTGCAACTTCTGGAGTTACAACTCTAGGTAATATCAGTGAATTTAATGCTTTAGGTGATGTTTTCTTTACACTTACCTTCGAAACATCTGATGTAGCTGGTAACTTTACAACGAGAACGAGAGATTTGTTAAAAGATGCAACTGCACCTACTGTTTCATCCGTAACACCAAGTGACTTGATGATAACAACTGCTGATAATGGAAATGCATTCACTGTAGCTGTTAACTTCAGCGAAGGAATGGATCAAACTGTTAACCCAACAGTAGCATTGACTGCGAACGGTACGGTAACAAATTCTACAACTACTGGAACTTGGACTTCAAGTACTCAGTTTACAGCTACATTCGGTAATATCAATGGTGCTTCTAACGAAGAAATAACTAACCTATCGGTTACAGTTTCAGGAGCAAAAGATGATACTGAAGATATAGGAAATACGATGACACTTCAAACATTGAATAATGTATTTAGTATTGATACTAAAGCACCTACAATTACGGTAGCAAGTATCAAGTCATCTAATAGCATTAACGATCAATATGCTAAAGTTGGACATGATATAATCTTAACTATTACACCAAGTGAAGAGTTAGATCCTAACATGTTTACTGGAACAATTGCTGGTTATGGTATTAATTCAATATCTAATCAATTTGGAGTAAATAATACTTATGTATTAACAGTCAGTACTGACCCTGGTGTCTCTGCTGGTGTAGTAACATTTAGTATTGGATACAAAGATGTAAATGGAAACTCTGGGACTTTATTAACTTCAGTTACAAATGGTTCATCTGTGACAGTTGATAAGACACCACCAGTAGGAACAATAGCTTTGGCAGGTGGTCAAGCTGATCCTACAACTGACAGTCCAATTAACTTTGCACTAACATTTAGTGAAAATGTATATGGATTGATAAGTGGCGATATAACTATAAGTGGTACTGCAAATGCAACTACTGCCGTAGTTACTGGTTCTGGTGACACCTACAATGTAGCTGTTTCAGGAATGACTGGAAGTGGTACAGTTGTAATCACTCTTGGTACTGGTACTGTAAAAGACATAGCTGGAAACGACAACACAGCAACTACAAACACATACAATTCTGTTCAATTCAATGTTTCTGGTGCTTCTGTGGTAGTAGCAGGACCTGGTTCTGAACCAGCAACATTATCTTCATTAGTTGACACTCAAGGAGAAGCCGTATTAAACTTCGACTTTAATGTAATTGAAGATAATGGTATTGGAATACCAAAAG
>PGYR01000057.1 GCA_002839765.1 Ignavibacteriae bacterium HGW-Ignavibacteriae-4 | reverse complement strand
GAAATACTGGGAAACAGCGTCAGTCATCTCATCACCTGCATGCTTGATTGATTCGGAAGTTACAATACCCGAAAGCGCGATAACTGCAACTTCCGTAGTACCACCACCAATATCAACAATCATATTACCAACTGGCTCGTGAACATTAAGACCAATGCCAATAGCACTAGCCATTGGCTCGGCTATTAAGTGAACTTCCTTAGCTCCTGCATGCTCGCAACTATCACGAACTGTACGCTTTTCAACTTCTGTAATACCAGAAGGTACAGCTACTACAACTCTACGTGCTGGTTGCCATGTGTTAGATACTTTTCTGATGAATGCACGGAGCATTCCTTCGGTTATTTCAAAGTCAGCAATAACACCATCACGAAGTGGACGGATAATTTTTATGTCTTTGTGGGTCTTCCCTACCATTGATTGCGCATCGTTGCCAATGGCGATAATTTTTTTGGTTTGTCTGTCAAAAGCTACGATAGTTGGCTCGTTGAGTACAATCCCTTTACCTTTCATCCAGATAAGGGTGTTAGCAGTGCCGAGATCGATAGCGACATCGTTTGAAAATACATTAAAAAATGACATTAATCGGATTCAATTTTGTTGTTAGGTACATTTACAAATATACCGATTTAGAAAGTTATTTTATAATTAATTCCATATTCAGCTTTTGTTTTTCAATAATTACTTAATTTTTCTTTATTTTAGTAATTATAGATATTATTATACCGATATTTATATAGGTAGATAATTATGGCTGGATATACGAATGTTAGTATATTTGGATAGTTGGTAGCAAGCAAAGCTACCGCACAACCCAAAGGTACGACAAAAATAATAGTGACAAACTTCAAATGAAAAAAATAACTATAAGACATTTAAAAGATTCTTATTTTGAAGTCCGTTTTAGTATAAGAGCAATTGAACCTTTGGTGGCTAAAGGGGATTTGATTCATGAGCTTCATCGGCACGATTTTTATTTTGTATTGTTCATTAAACATGGTAAGGGCGAACACGAAATAGATTTTATTAAGTATGAAGTGGATAACTACTCGGTTTTTCTTTTACGTCCAGGACAAGTACATCAATTAAAACTTGAGAAAGGAACTACAGGATTTATACTGCAATTTACTTCTGACTTTTATGCCCCAAGTAAAAACCCTGCCAATAGTGTATTACGGAAGGTTAGTAATAAAAATCATTGTCCTTTAAGTACAGAGCGATTTGAAAAAATTGATTTGCTATTGCAAGTTATCTTTCAAGAGTTTACTCAAAAACAAGCTAGATTCAAGGATGTGATTATAGCAAGTTTAGACATTCTTTTTATTGAATTATTACGTCAAAGTAATGACCCAAATAAGATAGTTAATGAAGCCAAACTTTATTCACAAGAGCGTTTGGAAGAATTAAAAGATTTATTGGAAAAAAACATTCAAACAAAAAAACAAGTTGTCAACTATGCTGAAATGTTGAATATGACTTCCTACCAATTGAACTCAATAACAAAAACGTTACTGCAAAAAACGGTTTCGGATCTTATTGATGACCAAATTATTTTAGAAGCAAAACGAATTTTAATTGGCACTAGCAATCAAGTAAATCAAGTAGCTTATATATTGGGCTACGATGACCCATCCTATTTCATACGCTTTTTCAAAAAGCAAACAAGGATGACACCTGAGGAATTTCGCCGAAATTATAAATAAGTCCTATTAAACTAAAAGCCTGTCCTATAACACAGACTTACATAGTAGTTAATTTTGTGATATTAATTTATTAATTATCATAAAAAAGTATTTACATGAAAAATATTCAATTCTTATCAATCCTTATTACATCTGTATTTGGCTTAGAAACTTTATATGCCCAAGACACAACTGAAATTCTTAAACCCAAGATAGTTTCTTTGGAAGAAATGATTGGAGACAAACGACAATTTCTACAACTTATAGTTAATAAGGTTTTTGAAGAAAAGAGAAAAATTGGCTTATTGTCCCTTACGTCTTATGCTTCCGATTATAATTACAATCTAGGTAACAATGAGTTTCAAAACACATCACTTATTTATCATCACTTTTTCAAAGGAATCAGTATTAATTCTGGTGCAAGTTTTACTTCTGTAGAGGGCTTGAAAAATTTTGTGGGCTTGCATTATATCTATCAGAGCAAAACACTTTCGTTGATATATATACCAAGTTATTATTTTATCAATAGCCACAAGGTTTCCAATTTTGCCCTCATAGAATATAAGCCTTCAATAAATGAGAATTGGTCTGTCTATTCACGCTTACAATTACATTACAACCATGATCTTGAAAATGATAATCATTTCCGAAGTTATGCGTATAGCCGTTTGGGCTTAACATATAAATTTTTCAGCTTTGGACTTGCTCATAATCTTGACCGCTATGGTGAAGATAAACTTACCAAGAATAATATTGGAGTGTTTCTAAAATTGACCATTTAATCAACTTTGATAAAACTTAGAATAATCCTATTGAACTAATTAAATGTCCTATAAGACAATAGTTAAGTTAAAGTAATTTTGTGTAATAAATAAATTTAAAATGAATACTAAAATGAAAATAATAATTGTAGGTGCATCAGGCACTATGGGTCAATACTTAGCCAATATTCTTGAGAAAGAAAATCATGATATTATTAGGGCTAGTAAAACTTCAAGCGACATACAAGTTGATACAACATCTACCAAATCAATACAGGAAATGTTTGAGAAAGTCGGTGAATTTGATGCATTAGTATCAACAGCAGGACCAACATTTGTAGGACCTTGGAAAAATCTTAACAACCAAACATTTAGGACTGGCGTTGAAGGAAAGATGATGGGGCAAATCAATTTAGTACTGATTGGTCAAAAGTATATTAAGCCCTCTGGCTCATTTACTTTAATAACTGGTGCATTAACTCACGAGCCACAACTCAACTTTGCCAATGCCTCGGCTGCAAATGGAGCAGTAGAAGGATTTGTAAGGTCTGCTGCAATTGAATTGAAAAATGGAATTAGAATCAATGCTGTTAGCCCAAACGTAATTGAAAATTCACCACAATATTTTCCTTTTTTTCCTGGTGAAATTCCTACTACTATGAAACAATTAGAGTTCGGTTTTAAGAAAAGTTTGTTTGGGAAAGTAACCGGGCAAATAATAAAACCTTAAAAAACAATCAAAATGAAAACTAAAGCAAAATTTATACAAGTATTTAAAGTTTGGGTAGTAATTTATCCTTCTATTACATTCTTTAATATTTTGTTCGGAAGTTATCTAATCGATCTACCTTTATATATAAAAACACTTATCCTAACTGTAGTTTTAGTTCCTTGGATGGTGTTTATAGGGTTGCCTCTGGTGAACAAAATACAACAAAAAACATCCAAAAATGAAAAACCTAAGTAGACGATATTTTATAAAACAGAGCGTAATATTGGCAACATCATTTAATTTGCCAATTAGTAATTATAAACTTTTAAATACAAAAAAAATGAATAACAAAAAGAACTTTGATGTAATTATTATTGGAGGTAGCTATTCTGGGCTTGCTGCTGCAATGGCTTTAGGTAGGGCTTTACGAAAAGTACTCGTCATTGATAGTGAAAAACCTTGTAACAGACAGACTCCATACTCACATAACTTTTTAACACAAGACGGAAAAAAACCAAAAGAAATTGCAACACTTGCAAAGAAGCAAGTATCAATGTATAACACAGTTGAGTTTTATAATGGTTTAGCAACTAATGGGAGCAAAATGAAAAATGGTTTTGAAATTCAAACTTTATCGGGAGATATATTTAGAGCAACAAAACTGATTTTTGCAACCGGAATAAAGGACGAAATTCCCAACATTAAAGGTTTTGCAGAATGTTGGGGGATTTCCGTTCTGCATTGTCCTTACTGCCACGGATATGAAGTAAGAAATGAAACAACTGCAATTTTAGGCAATGGCGAATATGGATTCGAATTTTCAAAGCTCATTTCAAATTGGACAAAAGATTTGACACTATTTACTAATGGAAAATCAACATTGACTGCCGAACAAACAGCAACCCTTGAAAAACATTACATTATAATAGTAGAAAAAGAAATTGGAGAGTTAGAACACATCAACGGACAACTTCAAAATATCAATTTCAAAGACGGCTCAAAGGATAATATTGACGCAATATACACTCGCTTAGCCTTTGAGCAACATTGCAAGATACCTGAACAATTAGGCTGTGAACTGACCGAAGACGGATATATCAAAATTGATGCTGCACATAAAACGACAATCAAAGGCATTTTTGCCAGTGGTGATAACGTAACCCGCATGCGTACCGTTGCAAACGCTGTGTCAATGGGAACGGCAACGGGGATGATGGTAAACAAAGAACTTATTGATGAGAGCTTTTAAAATTACTAGAAATCTAATAAACAGCATATTAAAACAATTGAATTTTCTATTGGATTGATGCTATAATCAGACTTTCAACTGAATTAATCTGTTAACAACAAAGAATGAATATATTTCTAAATAATATAGGTCAATTACGCAACATTTGGTGGGTAGCTGTTTTTTTTGGAGTATTGGCTTTTTTTACAGTACCAATCATACTCCTGTCGCAGACTTACAAATGGGAAGTAGCCTACACCCACCAGTCAGTCATTGTCCTAGCTGTATCCTGGCTTTGTCAGTTGTTAAGAAAAAGGCCATTCACCGAGTTAACAGGAGCAATTAATTTCATCTGGTTCAAACATTTCCTAACTGGTACAGTCATAGGGGCGGCATTAATGCTTTCACCTGCAGTGTTCTTATATCTTGGGGGATGGGTAAGTTGGCAAACTTCATCATTGGATGATTCTCTGCTTTTGTCAGGAGCTGTAATCTTTCTAGCAGTAGCAGTAGCTGAAGAGTTCCTTTTTCGTGGTTTTTTATTTCAACGGTTGATAGAAGGTTTTTGTAAATGGTCGGCACAATTAATAATGGCTGGTTACTTCCTATTGATCCACATAAACAAACCTGAATTTACAGTAAGCATTAAACCGTTAGCATCAATCAATATTTTTCTTGCGTCCATTATGTTTGGGTTGGCGTTCATTAAAACAAGAAGCCTCGCTATGCCAATCGGTATACACTTTATGGCCAATTTAGTACAGGGACCAATTTTAGGATTTGGAGTAAGCGGTAATGAGGATTCAAGTTTACTTCAACCAATTTTTCACACTGATCTTGAGTGGATAACGGGTGGAAATTTTGGACTTGAAGGAAGTTTGCCAGGATTGTTTTTGGTAATCGTATGTATACTTTTGTTACATCGATGGCAGCCCAGTGAGCTGTAACTTGTTGTTTTAAATATGATTTTCTAATTTAAAAATAAATAAAATGAAAGCAGTTGTTTATGAAAAATATGGGACAGCCGAAGTTCTGAATTTGACAGAAATCGACAAGCCTATTCCAAAAAATGATGAGGTTTTAATAAAAGTCATCTCAACTTCTGTATCAGCAGCAGATTGGCGATTAAGAAAAGCCGACCCGTTTCTAGCTCGTATATTTAATGGACTTTTTAAACCCAAAAGAGTGAAAATATTAGGTTTTGAAATATCTGGAATTGTTGAAGAAATTGGGAAGAATGTAAAGGGCTTTGAAAAAGGAGATGCCGTTTTTGCCTATTGCGGATTAAAGTTTGGGGGATATGCAGAATACATTTGTTTAAATGAAACAGATATTATTGCACACAAACCAGAGAATATGTCTTTTGAAGAAGCTGCAACTACACCCTTAGGCTCCTTAACCGCATTGTTTTTTTTACGAAAAGCAAATGTTTCTGGTGGTCAAAGAATATTGATTTATGGTGCTTCTGGTAGTGTAGGAACTTTTGCTATTCAACTTGCTAAATATTTTGGTGCGGAAGTTACCGCTGTCTGTAGCACTAAAAATATGGTCCTTGTAAAGTCTTTGGGGGCTGACTATGTAATCGACTACACCAATACAGACCTTACTACTTTAAACTCAAAATTCGATTTAGTTTTTGACGCAGTTGGCAAATTAAGAAAATCTAAATTTTCAAAAGTCATCCATCGCAATGGAAATTTTGTTTCTGTGAGGAGTCAAACTAAGCCCACACAAGATAATTTGCTTTTCATAAAGGGGATAATTGAATCAGGAAGACTTTCATCAGTTATTGACCGTACCTATAAATTATACGATATTAAGGAAGCCCATTTGTATGTTGAGCAATTCAGAAAAAAAGGAAATGTAGCTGTTCAGATAACTAGTCCATCAATAAACTAATAAAAAAAAATCATGATAATCAAAACTAATTTAACTGACACCTCGATAAACGGGGAAACGATATTACCTCATAAAACGGCATTCTGGACAGGTTTTTTTTATATATTAACTTTTGTTTCTATACCTACACTATTTTTATATCAGCCTATTCACGAGCCTGATTACTTATTGAGTAACGCCAATGATAACATTATAGTATTTGGAGGAGTATTAGAAATAATTGTAGCCTTATGTGGCATTATATCATCAATCATTTTATATTCTGTATTAAAGAAACAAAATGAAACACTTGCATTAGGACTCGTTGCTGCTCGCATATTAGAAGCGGCAACAATATTCGTTGGTGTATCTTTCATACTGGGAGTTGTAACCCTGCATCAACAAGGGGCGGGAGAAAGTGCTTTAACTACGAGCCATGCATTAGTTGCACTTTACGACCGCATTTTTGTACTTGGTCAAGGTTTTATGCCTGCAATAGATGACATACTTTTAGGTGTTCTGCTTTACCAATCTCGTTTAGTACCTCGTTGGCTTTCAGTTATAGGTATTGTGGGTGCTTTCCCATTATTTGTTGGCTACTTTGCTCTCATGTTTGGTTTTATAGAACGTTCATCACCATTGACTGGATCATCTGCTATTATGGTTGCTTTTTTTGAATTTACATTAGGAATTTATTTATTGGTTAAAGGAATAAGAAAATCGAAAGACAGAACTTAATAAGACATGAAACAAGAATGCCCTGCTGCTAACAAGGTCTTGGAGTAATAGGGGGCAGACGTGCTTCTTATGAAAATTTGTGCTAAATTTGAACTGTGGGCTTTGTATCAAGAATTGTGCTGCAAAACCCCCACTACGCCAAGCCCCGAACCGTTAGCGCTCATTTTAAAAGAAATAATTATAAAAAGACAAAATACTTTCTATGACAGCACCTTCTCTTAAGTTTTGGCCGAAGAGTTAAATTGAACATTCTGAATTCTAATAAACTGCTAATCTTAACACTATTCCACAATTAATCCCCACAATCATTTTTCCTATTCAATAAATACTTATTTTTTCCGTATTTTAGGAACTATATTAATTGTTGAATCAATATTTATTCTCGGGTGATAATATGCAGAAATGGAAAATAGTAGATGCTGAAGAGCTATACAACATCAAAGGTTGGGGCATTGATTTTTTTGGAATCAATGAGAAAGGCAATGTCATATTTCAACCCAACAATGGGAATAAAGATATAGACATCAAAGAGATAATAGACGAACTATCAGTTAAGGACTTCCCTACTCCCGTATTATTTCGTTTCCCAGAGATAATAGAACAAAGAATTAGCAAGATATTCGAATGTTTCGAAAATGCTTCTAAAGAATATGAGTTTGAAGGTAAATGCACTCTAATCTACCCTATAAAAGTAAATCAGATGAGCCCCGTTGTCAATGAGATAATGAACTCTATCAAGGAACGCAATGTAGGACTAGAAGCAGGATCAAAGCCAGAACTTCACGCTGTACTAGCTATGATACCTAAAAATGCACCAATCATTTGTAATGGATACAAAGACGAAAGCTTTATAGAGATGGCACTACTTGCTCAGAAAATGGGAAATCAGATTTTCTTAGTAGTAGAAAAGCTAAACGAATTGAAGATGATAATAAAGGCTTCGGAACGATTACATATTAAGCCGAACATAGGTATTCGTATCAAATTAGCTAGCTCTGGAAGTGGCAAATGGGAAGAGTCTGGAGGAGATACAAGTAAATTTGGTCTTAATGCTGCAGAACTTTTAGAAGCTGTTGATTATGCACGTGAAAAAGGAATGATAGAATGTGTTAACTTAATTCATTTCCACCTTGGAAGTCAGATAACTAAGATTAGAAATATAAAGAATGCACTAAGAGAAGTTTCTCACTTCTTTGTTGAGTTACGTAAATTAGGTTGTAATATAGAGAATGTTGATATAGGAGGCGGATTAGGCGTTGACTATGACGGTACTAAGTCTAGTAACTCTAGTTCTGTAAATTACTCTATCCAAGAATATATAAATGATGCAGTTTATTCGATTGCAGATGTATGTAATAAATATGATATTCCACATCCAAACTTAATTACTGAATCTGGTAGAGCTATTACGGCACACCACTCTGTACTAGTCTTCGATGTATTAGAAAAAACTTCTCAGCCCTATTTTGATGGAGATTTCCCTGAGGAATTTGGTGAGAATGAGCTAGTACAAGAGCTAATCAACATACACGATAGTATCAAAAAATCAAGAATGTTAGAGCCATGGCACGATGCTCAACAGATAAGACAAGAAGCGTTAGATTTATTCAGCTTAGGTCACTTAGATTTGACAGTCCGCGCTG
The DNA here is from genome assembly GCA_002839765.1 of Ignavibacteriae bacterium HGW-Ignavibacteriae-4. Taxonomy (GTDB): domain Bacteria; phylum Bacteroidota; class Ignavibacteria; order Kapaibacteriales; family UBA2268; genus PGYR01. The sequence goes on along the minus strand of PGYR01000057.1, from coordinate 8,880 downwards.
AAGTAGAAAAGCTATTTTGGACTATCGCAAGGAAAGTATATTTGATGTTCAGTAAAATGAAACGTCAACCTGCTGACTTTGATGGTCTTTCAAAGATGCTAGCAGACAAGTATTTTTGTAATTTTTCAGTATTCCAATCATTACCAGATTCATGGGCAATCGATCAGATATTCCCTATTATGCCGATACATAGATTGGACGAACAGCCTAAAAGACGTGGAACTTTAGAAGACATCACTTGCGATTCAGATGGAAAAATCGACCACTTCATAGGTGAAGGTGAATTATCTAATACTCTTACACTACACGACTTGAAAGAAGATGAGCCATATTATTTAGCAGCATTTCTAATAGGTGCATATCAAGAGATACTTGGTGATATGCATAATTTGTTTGGTGATACTAATACTGTCCATGTTCGTTCTTCTAAGAAAGGATACAAGATAGAAGAAATGATAGATGGTGAAAGAGTATCTGAGGTTTTAGAATATGTACAGTTTTCACACAAAAAGCTAGTACGTACGATGGAATCGAGAGTAGCAGCAGAAGTGAAAAAAGGAACAATCTCAGCCAAAGAAGGCAAAGAGTTACTTTCAATCTACAAATCTGGATTGTACGGATATACTTACTTAGAGTGATAAAACTTTAAAACTGTGAAAGTACTCTAACGTCATTCTCATATAGCTTGCGAATATCGTCAAGTTGTGTTTTTGCCATTGTAATTCGCTCTACACCAAATCCAAAAGCATAGCCAGTATATTCCTCAGGGTCTATACCACCTGCTCTTAGTACATTGGGGTGAACCATACCACAACCAACTATCTCCATCCATTTGTTAGAGTGCTTAGTTCGAATATCGAGTTCGGCACTCGGCTCTGTGAATGGGAAGAATGAAGCACGGAATCTGAATTCAATATCATCACCATACATAACTCTAGCAAAGTGCATCATAGTAGCTTTAAGCTCTGCCATAGTTACATTCTTATCAATGTAAAGGCCTTCTATTTGGTGAAATTCTGCCAAGTGAGTAGAATCCAAAGTCTCATTTCTATACACACGACCCGGCATAATCGCTCTGATTGGAGGTTTTACGTTCTCCATCATTCGTATTTGGACAGGAGATGTATGAGTTCTTAGTACAACGGTATCATACTTATTTTCTAAAAAGAAAGTATCTTGCATGTCACGAGCAGGGTGATTCGGAGGAAAATTTAGAGCGTCGAAATTATGATAATCATCTTCTGCCTCTGGTCCTTCGGCTACAGAGAAACCCATTTTCTTGAATATCTCTATCATCTGAGCAATGGTTTGGCGAACAGGATGTTCGCTACCTAGATTATTTTTAATCCCAGGCAGTGACAAATCTAGATCAGAAATGGTTAGAGCTTTTTCTTCTAGTTCTTCTTTGGTAGACTTGTAGATTTCTTCTGTGAACTTACTAAGTATATTAAGCTCTTTACCAACTTCTCGTTTTTGATCATTTGGCAATTCTTTTAATTGCCCAAAGAATTCTTGAATTTTCCCTTTTTTAACAAGGAATTCAAGTCTAAAACTTTCTAATTGCTCTAAATTAGTAACTTCACTAATTCTAGTTTTTACTTCTTCGTGTACTTTTCTAATATTATCAATCATTTTCTACTTTTTTATCTAGTTGATTTTCGTAATCGAAATAATGTATATCTTTTAATCTTACTAAAACTTCTTCTAGTTCACGTGGTTTAGCAGTACCAATGAGGAAATGGTTTCCACCTCTGGTTACTATATCAATAGCATAACCACCGAAGGCATTATATATACTTCCATATTTTTCACTAATCCGCATTCCATAACCCATACTTCTATAGCTAACCATTTTTATAGATTGTACGTTTTGCCAGTTGACTTTATTAAATTTATTATTCAACGGTATCCATTGGAAATGAATTGCTTCGTCAGTAGCTATTACGTTGAGTTTAGAACCAGCAGTTGAAATAACAAAGAATAAGCAAATAAAAAGTATCAATACCCCTAAAACAATAAAAGAAGCTGCTCCTGGAGCACCTTCCATATAGTTTACAAAGCTATTTATCAAAAAAGCTAATGATAAAACCAATGATAGAACTAATATAAACCAAACATACCACTGACGTAGTTTTTGCTGCTCATTGTATATATATTCTCCTTCGGGAGCATAATTCTTTTTAGGCATTAGTCAGTTGCATTCTTTGAAAAATCAAAATTACAGATTTTATTAATTATATTCTAACTCGTTTTTGGCTTTAGCCAAAGCAACTTTAAACAAATTGTATTCTAATATTGGACCCAACTCATCTCTAGCCCTAGAAGCTGAGATATTAGGATGCTCTTCTACTAAATCTAAGATTTCTTCATATATAGACTCAGATACGTGCGTACTCATATCTACATCTATTTCATTATTTATTGCTATTTTCAGATTTTTCACTATTTCATTATCTGTCAGATCTAATCTATCAGCAATTTCATCAATTGTAATATTCTTTTGGAAAAGCACTACAATTCGTTTTGTTAATTCAGTTACTTCTGGAACCTCGCTTTCTTCAAGAGGAGTATTTTGGTAATAATCATTGATAACTGCAACGAATTCTGAACCATATTTCCGAACAAAATCGAGACTATATCCCTTTAACTTTCGGAGCTCCAATATGTTTTTTGGAGAATCTGAACTCAACTTCATTAGTAAATCTTGTGATATAATTCTGTCAGCATTTATTTTTTCTTTCATCGAAATTACTAATCGCAAGTCATTCAATCTTGAGAATAGTTCATCGGAATAGTTATGTTCCGATTTAATTTTAACAAGCTGTTCATTAAGTTTTCTTCCTACTAGACTATATCCCTTTTCGGTTACAGAAAGTACAGGGAATCTATTTCTACTAACTGCTATATAATTATTAGAAACTGCTGAATCAAGATACTCTTTAACTTCAGCATCGGTGTAATCAGATAAGCAACCAAACATATTCAAATTCTCTAATTCAAATTTCTGCACTTTTTGTGTTGCTTTCCCAGCAAGAAAATGTCTAATTATTGTTTTACCAAATTTACTATCTATCTCATGCAGTGAGTCTATAATCTTAATATTAATAAACTCTTTTCTTTCATCATTAAGCTTTTTAACAGATTTTGGAATTAGACAAGAAGTACATCTACCACAATCAGACTCAACATTCACATCTTGAAAATAATTAAGTATGAAGTTACGCTTACAGGTATCAGTTTCTGCATATTGCTTCATATATTCAAGTTTCTGGTTTGCAAACTCTCTTCTTCTTGCATGTTCATCAAAATCAATAGGTAAATCATCAAATGGCATTCTTTCCATTATTAGATAAATACCACTTTTGTTAGCTTCCGGATTATACTCTATATGACCATCGAAAGCAAGTTTGTTAATTGCTTTTATAATATTATCTGCCATAATACCATGTTTCTGAGCTATTTCTAGAGGATCAATATGCTGATATGTGCTATTAGTCGAAGTATCTGCCGATCTAAATATTGATTCTGTAGGTAATTTAAGCCAATCAGGGAGTAGATTATAATACTCCATCAATCTATCCCTATCAGAAAGGAACTTTATAGTTGCTTTAGAAAAATACTTAGAATTTGATATCACACCATGATTACGTAAAAATTTCAGCACAGCCGAAACAGTTTTTTGTGTAATACTTAAATAAGCAGCTATTAATGCAGAACTAACGTCTAATGGCTCATGAGCGTATTCGCCCATCTCTACACCAGCTTTTTTGTACAGAGTTGTATATACTCTGTTTATCTGTTCTACAGCAGGATAAGAAACATCAATAAAGAATTCTTGTAAAGTAATATCACCAGGATGATATAATAAAATACAATTTGCTGGTTTACCATCACGACCAGCACGACCAGCCTCTTGATAATATGCCTCTATTGTACCAGGTAAATCAACGTGAATTACGTTTCTAACATTCTCTTTATCTATTCCCATACCAAATGCATTAGTAGCTATAATAGTTTTAATAGCTCCACTAAAGAATTTTTCTTGGGATTCATTTCTGTAATCATCTGGTAGTCCAGCATGATACATATCAATATCTATATCTGCTTGCTTTAGTGCTTCGTAAAATTCCTCTACCCGTTTACGAGTACCAGCGTAAATAATAGTGGAATCATTCCCGCTACTTCTTATTATATCTAGGCAAGTCTGGACTTTATCTTCAGTAGTTCTAGTGATATACGTTAGATTAGGTCTGTCAAATCCTTTTATAAACTTGTTTGCTTTGCTTAACTTAAGATTGATAGCAATATCATTCTGTACTTCTTTTGTAGCAGTTGCCGTAAAAGCAGCAATTGGATAATCCCTATGTGCCCCAAGAGCTTGGGGGATTTTCAAGTAAGCAGGTCTAAAATCATGACCCCATTCACTGATACAGTGAGCTTCGTCTACAGCAATAAATGAAATTGGAATCTGAGAAAATATATCAGCAAACCTTTTAGTTTGCAATCTTTCTGGAGCAATGTAAAGCATTTTGTATTTGCCATCTACTGCATTATCTAATATCTCATTTACTTCTCTAACAGACATCAAGCTATTAATACTTTCTGCACTTATACCTTTAGATTTGAGCACATCAACTTGGTCTTTCATCAAAGAGATTAAAGGAGAAATAACAATAGCCGTTCCTTCAAGTACCAACGCAGGTATTTGATAACAGATAGATTTACCACCACCCGTTGGCATGATAGCAAGTGTATCTTTACCATCTAATATTGAATTAATGATTTCTTCCTGACCAGGACGGAAATCACTATATCCAAAATTTTTTATTAAATATGATTTAGCATTATTCATAAGTAAGAAAATAACAAAAAAAATAGTCTTGTTAAAATTATTTTTACAAAGAAAATGTTAAGAGTGTAGTTAGTTCAAAATATTATAATGAATTAGGTACTAATAAAAAGTACAAATTATTTTATTGATTCTCAATAATTGGGGATTTATTGAACTAAACTAGATGAAAAGTAACAAACTCAAAGCCATCACCATCATACCAGCTACTAACCCGTATATGGCCTTATGTCCGAGGTCATACCTTTTAGCCGTTGGTATCAGCTCATCAACAGCAATAAAGACCATAATTCCACCTACTGCTCCGAACAATATACCAAATGTCACGTCATTGAATAAATCTTTAAGTAGAATATAACCTATCAATGCACCTATTGGTTCTGTAAGCCCAGTAGCAAAAGAATACCAAAAAGCTTTTTTTCTACTACCTGTCGAGAAATAAATAGGAACCGAAACGGCAATACCTTCCGGTATATTGTGAATAGCAATTGCAATTGCAATTGATATTCCGAGATTAGGGTCTGAAAGTGCAGCTGTGAATGTAGCCAAACCTTCTGGGAAATTGTGGATGGCAATGGCCAGTGCTGTGAAAGTACCCATTCGCTTTAATTTTCTTTTTTCTACTTCATCTGCTGAAAGCGAATCCATTTCTTCAACTTTATGCGGTTCATGGGGATTTTCATAAGACGGTATTAGTCTATCGATAATGAGTATTACTAGCACACCAAGGAAAAAAGAACCAGCTGTGTACCAATTCGCCCAGTAATCTCCATAAACATTAGCGAGAGCTAATTTTGATTTTGCAAATATCTCAACAAAACTAACATAAATCATCGCTCCAGCAGAAAAGCCGAGAGTAGCGGCTAGAAATGCTTTATTTGTTTTCTTAGAAAAAAACCCAATGGCACTACCTATACCAGTTGAAAGTCCGGCAAAGGAAGTAAGTAAAAAAGCAAATAATACGTTATCAGACATTAATATTGAAAAACCAGTGTTGTTATGAAAGCCAAATTAAATATTTTATTCTTGCCTAACTAAATTATCGGCATCTTTAATCGATATAATAGCTTTTCTTACTTCCTCACTTTCAAAAGCTTCTGTACAATAATATGCCTCATCACTAAATAAGAGTTGACCCAATCTTGCTTTTATTATTCCTATCATAATCTCTTTATCTTTTTCGAACATTTCATCATTCTGCAATGATGAAATCAAAAGATTCTTTTTTATTCTCTCGGATATTGTACTATTAAAGAAGAAGTCCCTAGAAAAAGATCGAAAATCAGGATACATACTCAGCACAGATTTACCCTCGGAAATAAATATTTCGAAAGCAGTTCTTAATAGAACCCGTTTCTGGATTGCAACTTCTGTTAGCTTAGTCCTAGCTTCTCTTTTATTTAAAACTGAATCAGGCATAATTCCACCGATTGAAATAAGAGTTCTACCTTTAGTACTTTTGACAACAGAAATATCCTTAGGGATTGACATGTTCTTAAGTTGATTATTCAGATCTTCGTCTAGGGTTTGTGTCGAATTATCATAAGCTTTAACAGATTCTTTCTGAACTTTTCTACCCAATGGAGTTACATACTCCCCTACTGTCACACGAAAAGCACTACCGTCTTTGAATTCCCAATGTTTCTGTAACGTTCCTTTACCGTATGTTCGCTGTCCAATTACTATACCTAAATCATAATCTTGTACAGCCCCTGCAAATAATTCAATATATGGACCATCTTTTTTAGATTTAACATCATAATAGAAATCTGGATGTTTCGATTTAGTTTTTATTACTTGCTTTCCTTCTGGTAAGAACAATGAGATTACATCTGCTATTGCAGTAAGAACTCCACCAGGGTTATTCTCTAGATCTATAACTAGACCTTTAATAGATTTGGGGAATTGCCCAATGACTTTTTCAAATTCATTTCCTGCATCTTCAGTAAACTTTAGAGTTTTTATGTATGCTATACTATCATTATACATAAATGAAGCATCGATTGAAGAAGTAACATGAGGTGAATTATGTAAAACCCTATTTTGGATTTTACCCTCTAAGTCAAGGAATTCAATATTTGAAGCTACTAATGAAGTATCATTAATAATATTATTAATACTTGTTTCATCCATTTTGATAGTACTTTTATTATCAATTGATAGAATCCTCCATCCAGGAAGTACTCCATTTGTATCAGCAGAGCTTCCCTTATCTACTCGAAAAATATAGCTAGTGTCTGCAAAAACGATTTGAGTTATACCTAATGACTTCCTAATACCCGTATTAGACTCCTTTAGTGACCTATACTGCTCTTCTGGGAAATAATAAGACTTGTCATCCAGAGCTTGCATATATGCTTTTAGGGCTGCTTCTGACTTATCATCTAAATCAATGCTATCTTTATGATACACATAGGAAAACTCAAGGAGTGTTTTGAACTTCTCTAGTTGAGCATTTATATCATTAGTTACTGAATCAGGTAATGCAGCAAAACTATTAATTGCTGACAAGACTAGTAGTATTACAATTATTTTTTTCATAGTTAATATATACGATTTTAAGCGAATAAAGATATACAAAATAAAAAACCCCAACATAAATGTCGGGGTTTGTGAATTTTAAATATAATAGTTTAGACTATTTTACAATCATAAGTGGTGCAATCACAACGTGACCGTTACCAGTTAATCGTAAGAAATGTTGACCAGAAGAAACAGTATTCGTTAAGTTAAACTCGAATGGAGTCTCACCAGCATTGAATTCTTTCCCTTCAAATAATGTCATTATTAATTGTCCTTTACTATCATATAACTCTAATGTCAATGGCATGTCTTCAATTGTCTCAACTTGTAAAGAAACAACATTATTCAGATTAGCAGGTTGAGGAGTGATATTATCAATACCAAGTTTCATACCTTTCAAGATATTATCAGAAAAATCTACTTCCTTAGGGTAAGTAAATGATTCTAGAGAAGCTTCGGTTGTATTGAAGTTTTGCACTCCAGAATTCAGACTACCTGCGTAAGAATAAGCTGTTACAGTATATAATTGCCAGTTATTCTGTAAACCAGTCATTGTTACTGAAGTGTTAGACCCAGCATATATTACATATACATCATTGTCAGCAGGAGATTCAGCATTTCCAAACACAGTACTAGCTGAAGGCCATCCATATTCATCATCCATTCCAGCTTCATCACTATACTCAAACGATGATCCAGCTTCTTTCTTCGCAAGTATCAGAGAGTTATTACTTGGATTTGTCCAAGAAATCTGAAAGCTAGTACTACTATTTACAATAGCTAGGTTTGTAATCGCAGCAGGCTCTTCCAATTTAATATTAAAGTTATCACTAACTCCATCAGTTAAACCAGCTGCTTTTGCAGTCACAAAATCATTTGCATAAGCAGTACTAAATTTAACAGCATTCAACGTCAAAGTACCACTTGATAATGTTCCTGTATTACCCGATGCAATAGTTGATTGGTTAGCTAAGAATGAAGTTAGAGTAGATCCATTGTCAACATCTCTATTACCATTTGCATCTGTTGCTTCAACTACGAATGTAGTATTCGTATTGATTTCAGTACTTGTTGGCGTAGTTGTAAATAACAATTTAGTTGCAATTACTTCAATAGCATTGTTTGTTGAACCAGACTCTACGTCTGTTCCAGCACCGCCAGCGAATGAAGATCCAGCACCATTAACTGTAAATGAACTTCTATTTACTTTGAAAGCTAAGTTCTTATTATCTATTGACCCAGAAGGTGCGTTAGATAACCAAACTTTCAATGTATATGTCTTAGTTAAGTTCTCTGGAACTTCACCAAATTCTCCAATACCAAAGTCTAGTCCATCAAATTCAATTGAATTATTAGTAATATTACCTATTTCAGGAGTATTTACACCATCGGACAATTGTGCTCCATCCAATATTGTAGTCCAATCACCAAAGTCATTACCAATTCCTTGAGAAATAGTGATTTTTGATATCTTAGTTGGTAGTCCATCAATTCCAATACCATTATCT
>PGYR01000056.1 GCA_002839765.1 Ignavibacteriae bacterium HGW-Ignavibacteriae-4 | reverse complement strand
ATCAAAATACTGGAAATGATATTACTGTAAATGGAGTAAATGCTGGATACAATAATAGTGCAAATAATCTATCAGCTTTCGGTATCAATTCTTCTGAATCCAATTCTGGAAAAGATTTAACTGCTATGGGTGCTTATTCAGCATATCAAAATACAGGCGATAGTGTAACTGCGGTTGGTTTCGAGTCTGCGTATAGTAACACAAAAAGTAATGTTACAGCAATTGGTTATCAAGCAGCAAAATCAAACACACAAGAAAATGTAGTAGCAGTTGGTATAATTGCAGCACAATCAAATACGGGGCGATATATAACCGCAATTGGAAATGCAGCGGCATCTAATAATTCTGGAACAAACGTAATTGCATTAGGTACTGGAGCAGGTATTAACAATACTGGAAGCAATGTGATAGTTATGGGGTTAGGAGCGGGTATTGGGAATACTTACTCAAATGCAACTATAATTTCAAATTCATCTTTACCTTCTTTTGTAAATAGAGCCGCTGCTGTCTCGGCTATTACTGTTTCAAACGGAGCAGCCGCTGGAAATACGTATTTATATTATAACCAAACAACAAACACTATTGAAGCTGTTCGATTATAATACTGAATAATCATTTAAAATGTAAATATCACAACCCCTCGCATGTCAAGGCTTGCGGTTTTTTGTAGATGCTTTATTTAGTTCAGCATGAAGTGGTAAGTTGTCTTATTATTAACTAAGTCTTAATCAGAAATAATTTATTATATTAAATTAATTTACTATCTTTGTTAAAGATAAAAAGGAAATTAATATGAGAAACACCGATACTATTTTTCAAGACTCAACTATACTTATAGTAGATGATATCCCAGAAAACCTACAAGTCCTTGGTAATACTTTTGCTGCAAAGAATGCTAATCTAATAGTAGCACAAGACGGCGAAACAGCTATTAGCAATGCAAAAGAGGAAATACCTGACATCATCTTACTTGATATAGCTATGCCGGGTACTAATGGATTCGATGTATGCCGAGCTCTCAAAGAAGACCCGACTACTCGTAATATTCCTATAATATTTGTAACAGCTAAAACTAGTGCTGAAGACTTACAAAAAGGATTCGAGATGGGTGCTGTTGACTATGTTACTAAGCCATTCACCCCAGCTGAATTACTGATGAGAGTCTCTAATCATCTGGAACTATCCAAATCTCAGAAATCATTAGAGAAATTACTTGACGATAAAAACAAGTTCATATCGCTCGTAGCGCATGATATAAAAAGTCCTCTCTCTGGTGTTAAAGCTTTGATGGGAATACTCGTAGAAGAATATGATACAATGGATGAGGCTGAGAAAAAGGAAATTGTCGAATCTCTATATGAATCTATTGTTAACCAATATAGTTTTGTAGATGATCTTCTTAAGTGGGGACAGTTGCAGCTAGACCGCGTAGAACTAAATAAAGAATTAGTAACTCCTAAACATATAATCAACTCTATTATTAGTGTTTTAAAACTAAATGCAGCTAATAAATCTGTGTCTTTAGCTAGTGAAATAAAAACCGACAAAAAGATATTCGCTGATGCTACTCACGTAGAAAATGTAATCTCTAATATAGTGTCAAATGCAATCAAGTTTTCGCCTAAAGAAAGCAGTATATTAATAGTTGCTGAATCTGTTAATGAGATGATAATAATAAGTGTAAAGGATAATGGAGTCGGTATGAGCGATAAGGATAAAGAAAAACTATTCAAAAAGAGTATAATTCATACTACTCTAGGAACAAATAATGAAAAAGGAACAGGACTAGGGCTACTACTTACCAAAGAAATGGTTGAAAAAAATGGTGGTCAAATCTGGTTCGAGAGTGAATTAGGTAAAGGCACTACATTTTTCGTGTCGTTCCCTGCCGAATAATTTTCGTATCTTCGAAAATGAATTATAAGCATTTTATATTATTATCATTAATAATAGTGATGATGTCCGTAGTTAGGTGGAATAGACAAGACTTGTTTATTCGTCCTTACGTAGGTGCAGATGATAAGAAGCTCGGCGAAAAGCTCGGCTATGACGTAGAGATGAGCTTAGATTCTTATACTTATGTACAATACGTAAACTATTACAATGGTAAAGATGTAGAAAGTGAAGTAACTAAGCCATATTCATTCCGCTTTCTTATTCCACTTATAGCTTCATTATTACCATTCGATTCGTTTACTTCGTTAAATCTGATATGCCTTTCTACTGAGATACTAGGGCTACTCTTCCTAATGAAAATACTGGCACTCATAGGTTTCAAAGACAAGACTATATTCGCAACTTCTTTTCTTTACGCATTTTCTTTCCCAATCTTCTATTACGGTGTAGTCGGTTTACTCGATGCACCAGCTATTTTCCTCATTATGCTAGGTATATACCTGACTCTTAGGAAGCAGTTAATTCCATTAATATTAACAATGATAATAGCAGCAATGGTAAATGAGAAAGCTATTCTATTACTTCCATTTTACTTCTTTTTCTATATAAAGGAAAGTGGATTCAAAAGAAGTTTTATTAACTCTTCAATAATTTTCGTGGCATTTTTAGCAACATCACTTATAGTAAGAGCTAATACTATAAATGCTGACAGTAGCTTTATGTGGACAGTTAATACATCGTCATTGATAGATAATCTCACTCGATTGAGAACTTATATTAGTTTAGCTTTAACGGGTGGAATTCCTTTGCTAATACTCTTACTTACTTTTAGAAATATTGATTTCAAAAATTCACATACTTTTGCTTTCGCTATGGGTGCTATATTCGTAGTGATAATGATTTTTTACTCACTAACTGCCGCATATACGGACGGTCGTTTTGCTTGGTATCTCTATCCATTCTTGCTCCCGCTCTGTGCTTATGGGATTGAGAAGAGATTAGAAGTGTAAGTGTTTGGTTGATTTGGATATCGATTGAATTACAGACTAAATTAAAAATCCCACAACCACTTTCGTAATTGAGGGATTATTAAATTCATTTCTTTTTGTATTACTTCTTCGCAACCAAAGTTAGGATTGTTGCCTGAGCAACTTGTTCATCATTCTGATTCAGAACTTCCACATCCCACTTTACTATTCCAGAAGGAATTTCATCTTCTCTCGGTTGCTTGTCTTGCTTCGATTTCGCAGTTAGCTTTACGTATATAGTGTCATTCACATATACCGGCTGTATGAAACGAAGTTCATCTAATCCGTAGTTAGCTAATACTGGGCCTTTCTTAGGGTCAACAAACAGACCCGCAGCAGCAGACATCACAAAATAACCGTGAGCCACTCTACCCGTGAATATCGAACCCTCGCCTAATGAAGTAATATCCGTATGAGCATAGAAATTATCGCCAGATATACCAGCGAAGTTCACGATGTCGGTCTCTGTTACTGTTCTTCTGTGAGTAGTTAAGCTATCACCGATTTGTAATTCCTCAAAATACTTTTTGAATGGATGAACTACATCTTCAGTTCTTGTAGCTCCTTTTTGGTATTCACCTGTAATAGCCGTTAGCGTGTCAGGATGCCCTTGGATTGCCGTACGTTGCATATAGTGCAATATAGAGCGAACACCACCTAACTCTTCACCACCTCCTGCTCTACCCGGTCCACCGTGTACTAGCTGAGGCATTGGTGAGCCGTGACCAGTCGATTCTTTTGCTGACTTCTCATTCAAGAACATCAGACGACCGTGGTAAGCAGCAGTTCCATAAGCTATAGATTTTGCGAATTCATTGTCAGCTGTGAATACAGACCCAACAAGTGAACCACGTCCTAGCTTAGCTAACTCGATCGCTTCTTCCACAGTCTTATATGGCATCACTGTACTAATAGGGCCGAATGCCTCTACGTTGTGTGATGCAGTCTTGTTGAATGGATCATCGCAGTATAGCAACATAGCTGGGAAGAATGCACCTTCCGTTCTGCTTCCGCCGATTAGGTCGTAATTATCCAAGTCGCCATAAGCTATAGAAGCGTCAGCTAATAGATTTTTAAGAGCTGCATTTACATCGTTCACTTGGTCTATCCCAGCCAAAGGCCCCATTCGAACGCCTTCTTGTTGTGGGTCACCCATAGTGTTTTTTGCTAGTCTACTGCTCAATGCTTTGATTACATCATCAGCATATTGCTCTGGGACTAATGTACGGCGGATTGCTGTACACTTCTGTCCAGATTTTACAGTCATTTCTCTTGATACTTCTTTTACGAATAAATCAAATTCTGCTGTGCCGGGTTTAGCGTCCAAACCTAGCATTGAGAAGTTAAGCGAGTCCGCTTCCATGTTGAATGGAATTGAATTATTTATAATATTCGGATGTGATTTTAGCTTAACACCTGTAGCATGTGAACCCGTGAAAGTAACTACATCTTGTATATCCAGGTGGTCAAGCATATCGCCAGCAGAGCCAGATATCAATTGCAATGAACCTTCGGGTAGTATTCCAGAGGCTATTATTTCTCTTACCATCAGCTCTGTTAGATATGAAGTCAAAGATGCTGGCTTCACTATACACGGCATACCCGCCACTAGAGATGGAGCAATCTTTTCTAGCATTCCCCAACACGGAAAATTAAATGCGTTTATATGCACAGCCACACCTTCTTTCGGAACACAAATATGGTGCCCTTGGAATGTGCCTTCTTTTGATAGTTGTTCTAACTTTCCATCTATGTAGAATTTCTCATTAGGCATCTCGCGTCTTGCTTTACCACTGTACGTGAATAGAGTACCGATACCACCTTCTATGTCAATCCACGAATCAACTTTGGTTGCACCAGTCGCATAAGAAAGCTGGTAGAACAAGTCCTTTTTTTCCAATAAATACTTCGCCAAATCACGTAACATATACGCGCGGTCGTGAGTCGTGTACTTACGTAGGTTTTTACCACCAACGTTTCTTGCATACTCTATAGCCCCTTTGAAATCAACTCCTTTTGAGTTCACTTCAGCTACTACTTCACCAGTTACAGCATTTTTTAATACTTGACCTGTGCCCTCGCCTTCTTGCCATTGTCCTTGCACATAAGATTTTAATTTCATTTTTTTCGCTTGATTTATTATTTATAAACTTATCTAATTGTATATTCTAAAGTCCACTAAGATAAGAATAAATACCGTTTTTATTGTAATAAGTGTGAGAAGTGTTTGGTTAAAGGAAATGTTAATACTAAAATATTTGAAAGTATCTGTCACTTGATGACGAGTGATTAAATCTAATAAATTCAACTTTAAAATAATTTTAGGTGGAACCAAAAGATGTAACTTATATTTCTAATCGGCAGTTCAAGTTTTTATATTGAAATAAATTTTATTAAATTTGAATTATATTTTAATTAACCTTAAGGAGGTATGCGATGAAAAAGACAATACTATTACTAATAATGACTTTAGTACTAGCTATGGGTTGTAAAAAGATTAAAGTGACTGACCCTGAAGACGATGATACACCTGACCCTATAGAAATTGGTTCTTTGTATTTTGACGGCAATGGTGATTTTTTAGTCGTAGAAGATCATGATGATTTGGATTTAGCAAATAAAACTTATGTTTTAGAAGCTATGGTGAAACCAAAAGCTAATAATTATTATCAATGGTTTCTATCTAAAGCTTATCTAAATGATAATATGGACTACATGTTAGGAATAGATAGATATAATAATAAATATAGACATATTTCAAGTTCATTGGGTAATGATATAAACGCAATTACTGCAATAAATGGAGATTGGATTAAAGTTGAAGGTGTTCATAACATAGAAACTGGAACTTTTAGTATTTACATAAATGGTAAATTAGAAAATACTACTAATATAAATTCAAGAAGCTCTAAATCAAATGATAATGACTTATATATTGGTGCAAGATGGTTTAGCAATAACCTTAAAGCGGTAGAATTCTTAACTGGCGAAATAGATTATATTAAAATCTGGGGTCCATCTAAAAGAAATGTCGCCGTTTCAAAAGGTATTGAACTTAACTTAGATCTTATTGCTTACTGGGAAATGAATGAACTTTATGGAACAAATCAAGTTGAAGATTTAACTGGTAACGGTCATCATGCAACTATTAATGGAAACCCTAAATTCATAAAACATTAGAACTTAATTCTATCAGATTAAACATTTAAAGAGGTCTTATTCAAGACCTCTTTTTTTGTCTATCAAGTTCTATTTAATACATGTATTGCTAGTAAAGTAGATTTAATAAACCACATTGTTCGGACATTTGTTATGATGCACAAATGCTAGCTACGCAAATATAGCTCCAGAGCCGACTAGCTCATCACCATCGTACCAGACAGCGAACTGCCCAGCTGCAATGCCTTTTTGTAGCTCATCGAATACTATATATATTCCATTTTCTTTGCGGATTAACTTAGCTTTTTGGTTGGGCTGACGGTATCGAATTTTTACGTCATACTCGCGTATTTCATCTATTGCCATCTCTTGCGATGGACGTACCCAATGCACTTCGTTAGCTTTGATATGAATACCTGGGCGATTGAGGGCATAGTGATTTTCGCCTTGACCTGTGTATATTATATTGCTCTTGGTGTCGGTAGCTACTACGAAAAGAGGAAGCTCTGTTCCTCCTATTGCTAGTCCTCGTCTTTGACCGACTGTGAAAAAATGAGCTCCTTCGTGTTCACCCAACTTCTTACCTTTAGCTGCTGATAGATGCACGGGATAGCAGATTTCATCGAGCATACATTGGTCGAGTAAATCAACCCCAATTTCCCAATTATAATCTATATTCGGCATTTCTATTACGTCGCCTTTCTTCGGTTCTAGCTGTTGCTTGAGGAAAGTAGGCAAATCTATTTTACCAATAAAGCACAGCCCTTGCGAATCCTTTTTATCATAATTCGGTAGCTTTAATGATTTGGCGATTTCACGAACTTCTGGTTTAGCTATACCACCTATTGGGAAGTGAGCATACTTTAGCATATACTGATCCAGCTGACACAAAAAATAGCTTTGGTCTTTGTTATCATCATATCCCTTTAATAGACGATATTCGCTTCCTAACATATCTTTCTGACAATAGTGACCAGTTGCTACTAAATCTACATCGTACTCCAATGCAGCCTTCAGAAACACATCCCACTTTATCTCACGATTGCATAGTACATCAGGATTTGGTGTGCGACCTGCTTCGTATTCGCGGAACATATAGTCTGCTACACGAGATTTGTATTCTTTGCTTAGGTTTATGTGGTGTATGGGTATTCCCAAATGTCGAGCTACTAGCTGTGCTATCTCGAAATCCTCTTCCCACTCACAATCGCCACGTAGAGTGCCTACTGGGTCATCCCAATTCTGCATAAACAGAGCAATAACCTCATGCCCTTCTTCTACGAGGAGATGGGCTGCAACGGCGGAGTCAACTCCACCCGATAAACCTACTGCTATTTTTGCCATTGTTTGGAGTGAATTTTAATTTCTAAAATAATGAGATATTACCATCATCATCGGCTTTGTCTTCTGCTTCTTGCTTCGGAGCGCCAATTACCTGAGGTGATTTCAGCTCTTCGGTGTCTATTATACCACGCTGCTTTAGCGACCAAAAGCACTCTGCTGTAGCATCAATATCAGCTTTTGCATCATGAGCATTGTCGAAATTCTTAGCAAATAGCTTATAGTAAAGTTCAGCTAATTTTGGGAATTTGAGCCCATGGCTTCCAGGTAAATTACAAAACTCAATAGTCTCACGCATAGTACAAATTTTAGTTTTTTCTTCTATATCGCTGGCCATATATATGCGTGCGAATTCGGAGCTTAGAACCTTGTAATCGAAATCGAGATTATGAGCGATAATGTATTTAGATTTCTTAATAATGGCATTGAAAACTTCCAATACGTCGGATATTGGATAGCCCAAATCCGTAGCTTTTTCTTTACTTATGCGATGTATTTTTTCCGAATCTGGTGATATATCAAATCCTTCTGGTGTAACGTAATAGTTACCTGTAGAAATATCATTGCCATATTTATCTTGCTCGAGCCATGCTATTTGTACTATTCTTGGCCAATTGTCCAAATCTGAAATAGGAGCATTATAATTCTTCGGTAATCCGCTAGTCTCTGTGTCAAAAAACAAATACATTATTTACTATCTTTGAATTGTGTGATATAATTTTTTGTAAAGTCCGATAGCACTAAGCGTCCGCTTATCTCAGCTCTGCTCTCTAGCAAGGCATCCCAATGCTCTGTACCAACCCAAGTAACCTGCTTTAGCTCTTTCATAGCTTCTGGACTATTGCCCGCCATCTTAGTTGCAAATGCAGCAACTGCCGTGTCTAGCTCTTCTATACTGTCGTATATATTAGCATAAAAACCTCTACTTTTCGCCCATTCAGCATCGTACCAATCGTAATCTATTGACATTTGTGCGAAAGAAGAAGTACCAATCTTGCGTTCTACTGCAGGGCCTACAACAAATGGGCCTATGCCCAATGCCAACTCGCTCAATTTGACAGAAGAATACTTAGTCGCTAGAGTGTAGTCAGCTGCTGAAAGTAATCCAACACCACCGCCTACGGCTTTTCCTTGTACTCTGCAGATTATGAATTTTGGACATTTTCTCATAGCATTAATCACTAGGGCAAATCCCATAAAGAAGTTCTTGCCAGTTGGGAAATCAGTAATAGATATTAGTTCATCGAATGAGGCACCCGCACAAAACGCACGATCACCACCCGATTTCAGAACAATTACGCTTATCTCTTCATTCTTACCAGCTGTTTCAATTGTCTCTGCTAATTTGCGGAGTACATTGCCGGGTAGTGCATTGCTAGATGGGTGATAGAACTCAATAGTCGCTACTTGATTTTCAATTTGTATGCTTACATCGCCATTCGGATTCATTATCTTTTATCGTTTTTAGTTTCTAATAATTAACAAAGATACGAATAAAGAGGATTATTAGTTTTAACGCATAGACCACGTCGGTCAATCCCAGTCATTCTGATAACGCCGAAGGTGTTAGAAGAATCTCGGAGATTACCACGTCATTTCAGCAAGCTGAAATTTCGTAGTAATGACATTCAAAACAAAACATTGATTTTTCGGACACTACGCGTCCTCTGAGTGACGTCTATATTTACATCCGCCCATAATCTACTTCTTCATCTATAACAGCACCCTTCTCAATGTTATCAATTAGCATATCCGAATAGTAAGGTGCGTACATAACGCCCTTAGTACCGAGACCGTTCATTATGCATGCATTGGGTTTTAGTTTTGACATTCCTATTATAGGTCGGCGATCATAAGATGATGGACGTATGCCAGCTTGGTGGTCTATTACGGTGTAGTCTGACTCAAGGAAATCACTTAGATTATATAGTAGCTTTTTCTTTGCGGCATCAGTTGCTAGCTCGTTCATATCTTCCCAATCGTAAGTGCTACCAACTATGAACTGCTGATTGCTGAGCGGTATCAACCCTGCACTTTTTGCGAATGCATAGTCTTGTGATAAATCGGGTATTTCTAATATCAGCAATTCACCTTTTGTCGGCTTTAGCTTTAGCTCTGGAAATAGTGGGTTATTAACTGCGTGATATCCTTCGCCGTATATTACTTTGCCGTACTTTTTGCCATTATAAGTTACATATTGGGAAGCATATTCCACTTCGGAATAGTCCATTTTTCTTTCAATAAATGAGCTAATTGATTCGAAGAACTTGAGCGATTTTTCTATATACTCAGCAGTGTCTATGTAGCCAGTACCAATGACTTTGCCCATACCGAATGGTGCTTTTATACCAGCTATTTCTTCTATTGGTTCTTCGTCTAGGAATTGACTTACTTCAGAAACTATTGCTTTATCTATGAATCTATGGCGTTCTTCTTTCGTACTGAATATCTTTAACTGTGGGATATTGTGAACGAATTGGATACTTAGTTTCTGTTCTATATCAGAGTAAAACTCTTTCAGTTTTGGCATCATTTTGTCCGCATTGAAGCTCATAGTCAATCGTTTGAAGACAATGGGGTTCCAAAATCCAGCAGCAACTTTTGTGGAGTTATACTCTGGATTGTCATCCACCAAATCGAAAGTCAGGTTGCGGTTGTGTAGTTGGTGAGCTATTGTTACGCCTGCTATTCCGCCACCGATAATTAAGTAGTTTTTCATATCACAGATAAAGTTTATTTTAGTTTTCCAATTTACGACAAATATTAAATACTATGAATCCAGAACACTCGAAAGAAGAAATTTTAATCGCTTTAGAAAAGCTAATAAAAAGTAGCAATGGGCGTATAGCCCCCCAAGATGCGGCAGCGGCAACCGGTTTTTCTACCCAAGAAGTAGAAGACTCACTTGCAAGGTTAATGGAGCTATACAAATGCAAAGTAGAAGTAGATGAGCAAAATGCACGTCCAATCTTCAACTTCGATATACCTTTCAAAAAGAGAGGGGAGAAGACTTTTCAAGAAAAACTAGCTGTTGCAATCAATTTCTTCTGGGAGGTATTCAAGAAGGTTTATAAGGTTGCAATCGGGGTCATCCTCATTCTATACACCCTCATCTTCGTAGTAGTCATTATGGTAGCAGCGAGCCAAGGAGGGGACAAAGATAGACGGAATAATAATTCGAGTAAAATGGTTTCGAATTTGTTTTCTGCAATTTTCCAGGGGATGCAGTTTGCCGCAATTAATAAGCATTACAGTACTGCTCGCGACCAAGATAATATGGCTTACCGCTACTACGAGAAGCCCGAGCACAAAGGCAAGAAGTTCATACAGTCAGTTTATGACTTCGTTTTCGGGCCAGAAAGACCCGAATATGACCCACTAAATGACACAAAGGAAGTGGCTACTTACATCAGAGATCACTCTAATAAAATCACTTCTGCTGATATAATCAACCTATCAGGTGTAGATTATGATGAAGCAGATAGCCGATTAGCCGAGTATGCATCGAAATTCAGAGGTGATATAGATATTACAGAAAACGGTACTGCTATTGCTGATTTTCGTGATTTGAGTGTTATAAGCTCCAAGCTAGAAGGTGGTAAAGTAGAATATTATATAGACGAAGTAGAGCCACCTTATGAGATGACTGGCAATACTTCGGGACGTAATTTCGGTATCGGGTTTATGAATTTATTCAATCTGATGATGTCAATCGCTGTTTTACAAGGAGCAGCACAGATAGAATCTCCTTTGATTACTTTCGCAATGGGTTGGTTCCCACTAGTATTCTCATTACTATTCTTTCTAATACCCATAGGTAGAGCAGTAACACTGAAGAAAAAGGAAACAATTAGAAGTAGGAATGTTGTTCGTAAGATACTAGTTGGTCAGATAATTGCAGAAAATGGTGGTCCATTAAGTATGGAGCAGTTAATTTCAAAGATTAACCTTCAGAATCGCTCAATAAAAGAAGTTGAAGAAGTGCTAAGCAAAGTAGTATTAGATTTGAAAGGCGATATTATAATATCTGATAATGGGACTCCGCAATATATATTTGACCGCTTAAAACGAGAGTTGGTGGCGTAGAACTGATTAGGATAAGATTTTAGTACAAAAGTATTGTCGTTGGCTTTACCCATTTTTTTTCTTAGTTCTTTTCAAATCACCCTGACCCTCTTAAATCTTTAAGAGGGAATACATAGACTACCCGTGAAAGCCCCCTTAAATTTTAAGGGATTGGAGAATCAGTACAGTTATATCTCTACTGTCTTTTCTAATGGTTTCAGTATCTTGGAATCGGAGACAAAGGTACCAAAAGGTAATAGCGAAGATATCAGTAAGAGAAGCGCTTTTTTTATACCTATACTATACTGCTTATATACGAGATATGTCAAGAATACATATCCTACAAACAGCACACCATGCAGTAAGCCTACTATGTAATTCGGTTCTTTCATACCCATCATATATTTTAGCGGCATTGTTATTCCAAACAAAGTTAGATAACTGATGCCCTCTATTATTCCGACTATTCTTAATATCTTGAGGTTCTTTTCTTTATTGCTCTTCTTTGTAATATTCAACACTAATCTCCGATGGTATATGACTGCTGAAATTTGCCACTTGTTGTTTTAAAGTTGCTTCAGATTCATTAATTGCATAAAAATATATAGTTGCAAAATTTGAAACTTGTCTATTTTTTATAGTCCAAGAAGCAACTTTTTTCCACTCGCTTGGGACGTAATGAAAGCTATTTTCATTATAAATTATAGCAATTTGTGAGTTTCTATCATAAGACAATCTAGATACTAAGTCTTGGTCAATAAATCCATTTTTTAACTTATATTCAACTATATCATAGTCTGCCAACCCCCATACATCTATGTACTTAGCATTGGTGTAATACGAAGTAGTACCGATATCATTTATTACTATTTCACTTTCATTATAATATTCTTTGATAAATTGGGACATCTGATATTGCTGATTATATATATTTTGCATCCCGTATCTATAATCGAATGTATTCGGGAAAGTCCTCAATAATACGAAGATTGCAATTATTAAAAACGGAATGAACTTTGTTTTTCTATTCGTACTAAATTTATCATATAAGAAAGTAAGAGATACAAGTGCTATTGCTATTAGATATGCTTCGTACCTAGCCAGCCATCCTATCTTGGCAAATGAACCATGAAGTACAATAACAAATAATGCGATGAATGAAAACCAATAAGCAAAGTCATATTTTTTATCTTTCAACTTCCAAATAACTACACTAATCACTAGCAAAAGAGATACACCATAGTCGGGAAATTCGATCATATTCTTTGCCCATCGAACTAGATATTTGGCATAGTAAACCCAATTAGTATCCCCACTACGTATCCCTTTGATTAGAACACTATTAGGCAAAAAGCTCTCGCCATTCATAACAGATATATAGCCGAATATAGCGATTGGTAATAGAGTTATTATTCCGAATATAAAAGCATTCTTGAATTGCTTTCTATATAGCAAGAGTAAACCTACTATAAATGCGAAGAAAAGAGTTTCGTACCTAGCCATAGTAGCTAATGAAGTAACAATAGATAGTGAGATTGTAAGTTTGGTATTATTATCTTCATTTGCAAAATACTTTGCCGCTCTAGTTATTGCCAATAGTATGAGCCATATATGAAGTGTATGCTCCATAGAAAGGAAAGCAATATGATAAAGCGGTACTATCAGAACAAAAGCAAAAACCAATATTATATATCTGTCGGGGTTGAAGTCCAATGCCCTTATGGCTTTCTCAAAAGCAAAAAGGCAACCAATACTCGAAACTATATTAATAATAAAGAGTGTAGAAATACCACCTAACCCAAGGAAAAAGAATACAGAAATAATCAAAGTATAAAGCAGTGATGAACTAGAGGAGTTAAATACTCCTGCCATTGGGCCCCAATTACCATGCAAAGCTAGATTTTTGCCCATTGCTAAGTGGATATATGGGTCATCCATAGGGAAAGCAAAGTTGAGCCCAGCCAATAAATAACCACCATAAAACTCCATCAGATAGAGGATTATGAAGATTAAAACTACGAATAGTGTATTTTTCCTGTAAGTACTCAATTGAAACTTTTTTTTCTTTCTGTTTTGTTAGTATTACAAAGATATTATTTTATTGATTTATAGCTAATTATATATAAAAAGAATTAAACTAATAATTAAACTTTGAAAATAATCTAAAACTAGCTAACTTCGTAGATAATATTATCCACATTATTGCGTAAATAAAACATGCCGACACAAAGCATATTAATGGAATATTTGCCGCTGATACTAATGTTAGTGGTTGGAGGGATTATAGGGTTACAATTTACCCTGTTTTCCGAATGGCTTGGTGCCAAAAGATTTACAAAAGAGAAACAAACAACTTACGAAAGTGGGATGATACCTTACGGTAGTGCATCCGATAGATTTTCAATTAAGTTTTATCTAACAGCCGTTAGTTTTATAATATTCGACATCGAGGTAGTATTTATCTACCCTTGGGCTGTACAACTACGTGAGCTTGGTATGCAAGGATTTGTAGCTATGTCTATATTCATTGTAGTGTTACTAATCGGCTTATTTTATGAGATTAAAAAAGGTGGTCTGAAATGGGACTAAGTTTTTCAAGAGATGCTGAAGAAAACGGCTTCCTAACTACGAGTGTAGAAGAGCTAATCAAATGGGGACAGAAGAACGCACTATGGCCTATGCCACTGGGTATTTCTTGCTGTGCTATCGAGATGATGGCAATGGGTGCGACTAGGTTCGACGTAGCCCGTTTCGGTATGGAAGTAATGCGTATGACTCCGAGACAAGCCGATGTGCTATTAGTAGCCGGTACTGTTACTAAGAAAATGTCATGGGTAGTGAGACGTATATATGACCAAATGCCTGACCCTAAGTGGGTTATAGCAATGGGTGTATGTGCTTCTTCTGGCGGTATGTTCAGAAGCTATTCTGTATGCCAAGGTATAGATAAATTCCTTCCTGTTGACGCTTATGTATCGGGATGTCCACCGAGACCAGAATCTGTAATCAGAGCTCTAATGTCTATCCAAGACAGAATAGATCAGAAATATAGACCTGCTATCGCTAATCTTGGTAAATCAATAAGTGATGTTCCTAGACAAGATTTCTTCGATTCGAAATTCGCTGGAGTCAAAGGGCTATACTCACTAGATGAGAAACAAGAACCTCGCGAACAAACTCAAAAATAGACAATCCTATTAGATTTAAACTACTTAAGCCTGCTTTACCAAGTGGGCTTTTTTTATTTTGTATAATTATCTGAATCACAGATTGTTTGGATTAAAAGATTTCGCAGATTTTACTTGTCACGTCACTCAGATAACGACATAGGTGTTAGAAGAGTCCAGATGAACTCCGTTAGGAGTTCAATATTTATGGGACTAAAGTCCAATATAGGTGTAGTTGACATCTTATCCGTTGGCTAAAGCCAACGGCAATACTCTGAACTAGTCGGGTACTATGGGACTTACCCCTCTTTTATAATTTTATATGTTTTAGTTTGTTTGTTACAACTAATAGTTAGGAAATAGACTCCCGAAGGGTAAGGTGTAAAGTCAAATTGTAAGCTATTAACTTGATTTTCAATAGCAGATTTTTTTAATAAGATTCCGTTTGTATTATTAATAATATAGTTAATAACTGGTTCGGTACAGTTCAAATTAATATTTACATAACCATTTGTTGGATTAGGACTTATCCTAATTTCACTTTCAATATTATTTTCAATGTTTGATTGACTATCAAACATTACTCCACCAATATTTACATTGGAATTCCCAATAAATAAATTATAATTATTGGAATATAAAACCTTAAATACAAATGGATATTCAAAATTAACAACTGCTTTTAATTCTCTAATTTGCAAACCTTGATTTATGATACTAACACTATTACCAGAAGTAACAAAAATTCTATTTTCATTATCAAACAAACTAAATATTCCACCCGCGTATCTAACATTTAATTCAATCAGTTCTGTTTTATTATTTGACATTGTAAACTTAAAAACTCCGTCTGGGTCTATCTCCTCTGAAGATTTAGGAAATAGTCCTGAATAATAAATCAAATCATTATCAAAAGAAGAAAACTCAATATCTTGAGCTTCGCATCTATAATCATTTGGATTGGACA
>PGYR01000006.1 GCA_002839765.1 Ignavibacteriae bacterium HGW-Ignavibacteriae-4 | reverse complement strand
GAAACAAAGGTCAACATAAATTGTTCCATTGCTAAACTCATTTTCATACTGTTGACAGTGGAGTCACCAAAAGCTTTATTAATCGCAATGATACTAATATTGACAACTAGTGCTAGCATGTCAACAGAGATAAACTTAAATTTTGATTTCAATGTAGATGGAAAAGAATTTAAAAAGAATGAAGTTTACACTAATACCAATGGTATTAAATTTAAAGTCACAAGATTTGAATACTATATGTGTGGTTTCGAATTAAATGAGAAACCATTAAATCTATACTTACTTGTCGATGGAGATTACCCAAATTACTCTCTTGGTGACAATGATATCAACGAATTAAGTAAAATCGGAATGTCATTCGGAGTAAAGATAGAAGATAACATTGGAAAAGATCCAAATATGTATAGTCCTTTCCACGCACTTGGACCTAAGGATCCATCAATGCATTGGGGTTGGAATGCAGGTTATCGCTTTTGGGCAATTGAAGGTTTATCAGATCCTGATGGTGATGGACAATTTGATAAATCATTTCAATATCATATTCTTGGTGATGAATCTTTCAGAAGTTTATCATTTGACTTGAATGCAATTAAAACAGATGGGGCAATAAATGTAGAAATCGATTTTAATCTACAAAAATTATTAGCACCTATTGATATGACTCAATTCGGTATATTCCATGACTTTTATAATAACTCAAAAGAGATTAGAGATTTAGTAGATAATATAATCCCATCTGGTGCTATATCAATCAAGTCTACTAGTTCTGTTGAATCTAATGAGAACAATATTGAGTTATATCCTAATCCAACAACTAATTATTTAAAAGTAGGGCAAGAATACCTTAACTCAAATTATAGCATAATTGCTTTAGATGGTAATCTAGTTCAAGCGGGGACTATTAATAATTCTCAAATAAATCTGGAAAATCTGATTAGTGGGACTTATTTGATTAGAATTAGTGATAGTAAGGGTAAAATAAATATGGCTAAGTTTGTTAAAAAATAAACTCAAATATTCTGTCCTACTTCTGTTGTTTCTATTTTCTTGCTCAGAAGAAAAAGAAATAGTAACACCTAATAAAGATGCAAACGAATATACTTTTCTAGATAAATTTCCTCGGGAGCTACCTAAAATAGAGTATCCCGAGGACAATTTTCCTAATGATAATAGAATCCGATTAGGCGAACTACTATTTTCAGACAAAAGATTATCTAGAACTAATGAGGTATCTTGTGCCTCTTGCCACAAATCAGAATACGCATTCGCTGATAATAAACCAACTACAAAAGGGGTAGAGGGGCTTGATGGCACCAGAAATAGCATTTCATTAATGAATGTAGCTTATCAAAAAAGGTTGCTTCGAGAAGGAGGTGTACCTACATTAGAAATGCAGATTTTAGTCCCTTTCCAAGAGCATAATGAATTTGATTTGAATATACTGGCTGCAGCATCGAAACTTAGCAAAGATTCTATATATCAGTACTTATCACAACTAGCATACAAAAGAGATTTAGATCCATTTGTTATTACTCGTTCTATCTCTGCTTTCGAACGTACCTTGATAGGAGGCAACTCCAAATTCTATGATTATCTGAATGATAAAGCTAAATTAACTACAGAAGAAGAAAGAGGAATGGTTCTGTTTTTCTCAGATTCTCTCGCTTGTGCGAGTTGTCATTCTGGAATATTATTCACCTCACAAGAGTTCGCAAACAATGGTTTGTACGAGATCTTCAAAGACAATGGTAAACAAAGATTAACTGGTCTTGACTCGGACAACGGAGTATTCAAAATACCATCACTCAGAAATGTAAGTAAAACTTCCCCATATATGCATGATGGAAGTGTAGCAACACTGAATGTAGTACTTGATCACTATGGAAGTGGTGGCAATCCACATAGAAACAAAAGTATTTTAATAAAAGGCTTTTACATCACTGACACACAAAAGCGTGACATCATAACTTTTCTTGAAACATTAACGGAAAAGTGAGATAAAATTTAAGTGTTGTTCAAGTAAACAATATTTAATAAAGTTAATGTTTTACCATATTTACCTCTTATTCGACATAAAAAAATATATGATTTGCACTAAGTATTTAGTTATTTTAATAGCTATTGGAACTTATTTGTAACTCGTCATTACTAATTGCTGATTTATGACCTTACTTTTGTTAAGAAAGTGTTAAGATTAGCAATTACTTCTATTATTATAAATATATATTTTTATATTTGAATCTGTCATAATTCATAAAAAAGAAAATATAAAACGTGGATATAAATCTAGTAATTCTTGTCATCTTAATTCTTTTGGCAATAGTCGATCTTACAGTAGGTGTAGCAAACGATGCCGTTAATTTCTTAAATTCTGCTATAGGTGCTAATGCAGCAAAGCTAAGAACTATCATGATAGTTGCTGCTATAGGAGTATTAGTTGGTGTAATGGTGTCTGGTGGTATGATGGAAGTAGCCAGGAAGGGTATTTTCAATCCTGAGTTCTTCTTGATGCCTGAGCTCATGGTCATATTCGTGTCCGTTATGTTCCTTGATATTCTACTCTTAGATACGTTTAATACCTTTGGTCTCCCTACTTCTACTACTGTCTCGATAGTATTTGGTCTATTTGGATCGGGTATGGCGATGACATTAGTTAAGATTGGTAATACCACTGGTAATTACTCTGAGATATACAATTATATGAATGTAACTATGGTCCTAACAATAATAGGTGCTATATTATTATCTATTGTTATGGCTTTCGTTTTTGGATTGTTCTTTCAGTATGTAACTAGATTAATATTCTCGTTTGATTTTGAAAAGAAATTTAGAAGATATGGTGCTTTTTGGGGAGCTATGGCTCTTGCTTCAATCACTATGTTTATTATGATGAAAGGTGCTAAAAACACTGAATTCATGAAAGGAGATTTCAAAGGATATTTCCAAGATAATATGGGATTAGTATTTATTTATCTATATGGTTTTTGGACTGTAGTACTACTAATCGTACAGAAATTCACGAAGTTTAATGTTCTAAAATTAATCGTTCTAGTAGGTACTTTTGCCCTAGCTATGGCTTTTGCGGCTAATGATTTAGTAAACTTCATTGGTGCTCCGATAGCTGGTCTTAACGCGTTTACAATTGCTTCACTTTCAGATAATCCATTGACAGCAAGTATGTCAAGTATGCAGGGTAAAATTCCAGCTGATACTTGGGTGTTGTTATTCTCTGGTTTGATAATGGTAGGAACACTATTCTTATCTAAAAAGGCGCGTTCTGTAGCCGCAACTACTATCAGTTTGGGACGACAAGATGAAGGATATGAGAGATTCGAATCAAATGCTATGGCTCGTTCTCTTGTTAGAATGACTTATGGTGTATTCAGTGAATTTAAAAAAATTATACCTGCATCAGTTATTAGGTTTGTAAATAGTAGGTTCGATACTTCCAAATTCAAACCTGATTTGGATGAATTAGGAAATGCACCAGCTTTTGATTTACTAAGAGCAGCAGTAATACTATTTGTTTCTGCAGGCTTGATCTCAATTGCAACATATTTCAAACTACCTCTATCTACTACTTATGTTACATTTATAGTTGCTATGGCTGCAGCCTTACCTGATAAAGCTTGGGGGAGAGACAGTGCCGTTTATAGGGTTTCTGGTGTACTTACAGTTATTGGTGGCTGGTTTATAACGGCTCTATTTGCTACTATTGGTGCTATGATAATTTGTTTTATCATTTATTATGGTGAATGGCTCGGCTTATTAGGTGTATTCTCAATAACTGCTTTCACTATATATAGAAGTGCTAAATACCACAAAGAAAAAGAAGAAAAACACAGAATCGCAGATGACAAAGTAAGAAAAGAAGAAGGAGATAAGGAATACTCTAACAAAAAAGTAATAACTGAAGTTTCTGTTTTCTTAAATGAAGTTTCTGATATATTCGGTAAAAGTAATACTGGCTTAATTGAAGAAGATCTGAAAAAACTGAAAAAATCTAAGAAAAAAGCTGCTGAAATAGAGAAAGAAGTAGTTGTACTTAACTCCAATTTCATAAGATTAGTAAATAAGTTTGAATACGAAGATACAGAATATGCCAATCTTGCAATTCGTATTACTATATCGCTACAAGATATGTCTGATAAACTATATCACTCAGTTTCGCAAAACTATAAGTATGTGAATAATAATCACAAACCATTAACAGAAGATGAAATGGAACTTTTAAGTGGGCTTGGTTCGAAGTATATAGAGTATAACAATCTTGTCGTTAAAGCACTATCAGATTATGATTTTGAGAGTTACGAAACTATAAAGAAACTTTATACAGAATTTAATTCTAATACTTCAGAACTATATAGAAACCAATTGAAGCGAATTAAAAAGCAAAAATCTACTGTTAGAAGAAGTATAATAATGCTAAATCTAATTTCAGATTTTGAGATACAATCAGAATTATCATTTAAAGTTTTCGAATTTGCAAAGATTTCACGGTCTCATATCTAAATTTTTTTTAATTTAGTGGATTGAAAATAAAATTATTTTTCATTCTTTATGAAATCACTTACAGTTTTTTTTAATTCGGATAAGGTTTATTCTGGTATTTTCGAGAGGAATAACAAGGGTTTAGCGTTGCTAGACATATCTTCTACACTAGATGCCGTTAATCTAGACGATATAGATGATGTGTACTCTAAAAAAGCTATCAACCAGCTTAATAGGAACTTAACTACTACTGAGCATAAAATAGAAGAACTTAACGTTATCCTCAACAATGAATCTGCTTTTTGGACTATCATTCCAGGTAAGCTGGATATGGATAAGTCTAAACTAAAAGAGTTATTAGCACTTGAAATAAAAGGAAATAACGAATCTTTTAATATCTCTGATTTCTCTTTCAGAATATACCCTTATGGACAGAAAGATGAAGACGATTCCGAAATGCTGTTTGTAGTTTTCATTAGAAAAAGTATAATTGAAAACTGTAAAATAGCATTAGAGATAACTGGATTGGATATCAGCTATATTACTATGGCACAGATAGCTTCCCAGAATACAATTGAATATAATTACCCCGATACTAGCCATTTATACGATTTACTAATCAATGTTGAAGATTCATTCTGCGATATTAGTTTAAGTAATAATAACACAACATATTTCTACGATTTGATTAAAAACGATACTGATGAGAAATTAATAGAAGCTGTAGAAAACGAAATTACAAAGCTAAAAGCAAATGGACTTTCACCGGGAAATGCCCTAGTAATAGGGACTAATCTAAGAAAATCATTGCTTGATAATCTGTCTGAATCTTTGAATATAGAAATTAAGAGGCTAAATTCTTTCAGATTAGTCAGAGCTAATATAGATGACAGATTACGCGAGTACTGCATTCGTACTTCTCACATTTATTCTCCCGTTGTTGGTGGCTCACTCAATAGTTTTGACAAAGGAAAAGTATTTGAGTTTTGAGAGTCATCTCTGGTAAATATGGTGGTCGCTCTATAAAAGGTAAGATGCCTGCTGGTGTTAGACCAACTACTGATAAATCTCGAGAATCGTTATTTAGTACTTTAGATAATTACATCTACTTCGAGGGAAAAAAAGTTCTAGATTGCTATGCTGGTTCAGGTTTAGTGGGGATTGAATTTCTGAGTAGAGGGGCTGAGCATTGCACTTTCGTAGAGAAGAATTACCAACCTATTACAGTGATTAAACAATTCGCTTCGGATATAGACCTTCAAAAAGACTCGTATAGCGTCATAAAGTCGGATGTACTGGCTTTCTTGAAGAAATGCGAAACAACATATAATATAATCTTTTCCGATGCACCTTACCACTTGCAAACAGCAAATCAGATAGTCTCAATAGTTGAAGAAAATAAACTACTCGAGCACGAGGGCTTTTTGATTCTTGAAACTGAAGACAAAGAAGAAATTGTCTATTCAACAAATTTCACATTAGTTAAACAGAAATCCTTTGGTATATCTAAACTAACAATCCTTGAGTTTGCTAACCAATAACATCTGTTATTTCATCTTCAGATAGAATTATTATCTTATCACCTTTACTGAAGAATACTTCTCTCGATTTATTCGGATTAACTATAACCCCATGTGCTAACATTTCTGATTTCTTGAATGATGAATCATTATTTTTCAACTTAATACCTATTGCAAGATGCCCCTGTTGTCTAGCTGATTCCATTATAGTATAGAAGTTCACAGCTCTTCCAAGCTCAATGTAATGCTCAGCTGGTTTGATGTATATAGATGGGCCACCCGCTGAGAATAAATCTTCAAAAATCCTCTTCAATTCAGCATTTTCAGAGATTTGTGAAAGCATCAAACTATCTAGTTTTACGCTGACTATAAAATCATCAGTATGAGTAATTTCTGCCAATTCTCTATTCCTATCATCTAACATTTCTGAGACAATTGAGAATTCATGTCCTCTAGTATCTGCTATATCGCGTAAGTGGAGTAGCGTAGATAACGTCCTAGCATCACTGGCTTGTATATCACTATTATCAGTTTGGCTAAGTACAATTATATGATTGTATGTCTCTATATTCAAATCATCAAGTATTCGTCGATTAGTAGTGTCTCCGAACCAAAATGTAACTGTCTGATTCTCTAAATCTGCACAATGAAGTGACAAGTCATTCTCAGCAGATGTGTTTTCAGCAATAACAGTTATCCTTGAACCTGGATGTACATAATTGTCTAATTCGTTTATAATAAGGTGAGCACGTCTGTTCCAACCGATTATAAGCGTAGTTTCGGGAGATGGATCAACGTAAGTTGGGTTCTTTCTGATAGCATCTGTATTTATATTGAACTCTTTTTTACCAGATAGCTTGATTGTATCATCATCTTCGGATACTGCTATTATTATATCACCTTTCTCAATCTGAGTATCGTGAGGTGGTTTTAACAGTATTTCACCATTCTTTCTTCTTATCCCGATTAGTATAGAATCTTCATAAGAAAACATTGCTTCGACGAATGTCTTACCTATCAGAGCTGGCTCTTCTTGAAAATAAATCTCATCACCGCTAAAGTCAAGTAGCTCATTAAATACTACTGATAATCCAGGTTGGCGACAAGTTTGAGCAGTTATTCTAGAAATTAAATAATCAAAAATTACTAATTGTACTTCATCTTTCCCAGCTATTTCGGCTATAGCTACGTTACGTGGGTCTCTAATTTCAGCAACTATATGATATTTAGTATCGTGTCTTCTATTTGGATTATTGGTTATAGCAAGGATTGTTTTGATAACAATAGAGTCTGGGTCTTTGGACTCAGGCGCTATTATAATTATAGATTTTGCTTCGTGTATGTTTAATATTTCTAAGTCAATTAGGTCAATCGGGCTACCAGTTCTGCAAACAACTTTGGTAGTTTTCAAATCTTTAACTTTTGAGCTAATCTCGTCTTCCATATATATCTTATCTTTCTCAGCTAATATAGCAATGGAAGCATGCTTCTGATTTTCATTCGCGATTACAAGTTCTTTGACTATTGGGAATACTTGGAATGACCAACCTAATATAATAGTATGGTTTGTTTCTAATACAAATGATTTACCTTTTCTAAGATCAGTAAGTTTATTGATTACCCCACTATTTACAATCGCTATCAACACAGAGAAGAAGAACATACCTCCCAAAGTCGCTATTAACATAAATATTAGGAAAGGCCATATTATAGGATCGTCAGAAACTACTCCTGGATCTAACATTCGAAGTAATGTTAAATAAATGGCATCAAAAAAGTCAACATCACCAGCAACTTTTCCATTCGCTACTATTTCTGGTGTCAATATCCCGCTTACAAGAAGTAATGCGGCTAAGACTAAAAGAAAAATAAAAGAGCTACCTAGTAATAGGAACAATGGGGCAGAAGTACCTTTAGACATTAAGTTATCGAAATTGTACTTAACCCACTTTATAAATGTATGTTGTTCATGTTTCATATTAAATTAAAATGTTACTTTTTCAATCGATTAAAATACTAATATTTAACAAAACTACAATAATTAAGCCAAAGTTATCCTTTGTTAAGTTTTGGCTTGAAAGGATTAATTATGAGAGGGCAGCTACTAATTGGAATAATTGTTAATGGTTACTATTCTTCGCTTCACTTATCAACTCGGACAATATTTGAAAAGATTGCAAAGGGGTTATAGCTTCTATACTCATTTGCTTTAGTCTTGTTCTCAATTTATCATCTTCAAATGCGAAAATCGCCATTTGACCAGATGTGTCTGGTGCTTTTATTGGTTTTAGTTTTTTCATATCTGGCTTCGCCGAACTTAGCTCGTCACCATCTATTTTCTGTTGGCTTATGTCGCTTTCTAGTGTTCCCATAATCTCTTTAGAACGTTCCACTACGTCATACGGAAGTCCAGCCATTTTGGCTACGTGAATTCCGAACGAGTGATCGGCACTACCTTCGAGTACTTTGTGGGTGAATATAATATTAGTATCGCGTTCTACTACATCTACTTTGTAGTTTTTTATTCGGTCATATCTATTAGCTAGCTCATTCAACTCATGGTAGTGAGTTGCGAATAGTGTCTTAGCTTGTATTACATTATGTATATGCTCAGCTATCGCCCAAGCTATTGAAATACCATCGAATGTAGCCGTTCCTCGTCCTACTTCATCGAGCAATATCAGGCTCTTTTCAGTAGCATTATTCATTATATTCGCTGCTTCTTGCATTTCTACTAGGAATGTACTTTCACCAGTTCGGATATTATCACCAGCTCCAACCCTCGTGTATATCTTATCAACAAGCCCCATCTTGCAGCTCTTAGCTGGTACGTAGCACCCTATTTGAGCCATTAGTACTATAATCGCTGTCTGACGCAAATAGCAGGATTTACCGGACATATTCGGGCCAGTTATAATATGTACTAACTCAGTACTTGTATCGAACTTTGTGTCATTTGGGGTGAAACTCTCGCCATGTGGCAAGCTAATTTCAACGGTCGGATGTCTTCCGTCCTCTATCTCCAAATTATTGTCATCTGTAAGTATTGGTTTGCTATAGTTACGCTGAAGCGAAACAAAAGCGAATGATTGCAAGCAATCAATTTGCGAAATAATATAGCTGCTAAGTTTAAATCCTTGCAAATATGACATCAGATTATTCATCAATTCCGAGTAGAGTTTTTTCTCTATAGCATCGATTTTGTCATCGGCGCTAAATACTTTTTCTTCGAATACTTTTAGTTCAGGTGTAATATACCTTTCGGAGTTTGCAAGTGTTTGCTTTCTATTATAGCTCTCCGGCACTTTGTCCGAATTTAATCTCGATACTTCTATATAGTATCCGAAGACATTATTGAAGCTGACTTTTAGACTGTTGATTCCTGTTATTTCTCTTTGTTCTTTTTGATAATTGCTTATCCAATTTTTCGCAGAATATCGGGCAGTAGCATACTCATCTAACTCTTCATTGTACCCATCTCTGAATACATTGCCCTTGCCAATGTTCAACCCTGGTTCTTCTTTCAATGCGTTTTCTAATTTGTTCGTTACTTCTTGCAAATCAGGAATACCGCTTCCCAACTGTGATAGATAAGTATCTTCAAAAGCAGATAGGAATTTCGCAATATCTGGGAGTATAATCAGTGAGTTTTTGAGTGCAACCAAATCCCTCGGATTTGCTCTGAGTGTTGCAATCTTAGTAGAAAGTCGCTCTATATCGCCTATTTTCTTTAGCTCTTCTCTTAGCTGATTTATCTTTTGTGATTCGTAAAGTTCCTCTACTGCGTTCAATCTTCTTTCGATTTGTCCTTTATTCTTAAGTGGCATTGATATCCACTTTTTGAGCAATCGCCCACCCATAGGGGTATAAGTATCATCGAGAGCAGAGAAAAGAGAACCCTCTTTCTCGCCTTCAGTAGTCATAGTTATTTCTAGATTACGACGAGTCGAGCTATCCAATAGCATGTACTCTGCCGTATCGTACATAGTAACGCGGCTGATATGATTGAGTGCCGCATTCTGAGTCTCGTTCAGATAATGCAGCACAACACCTGCGGCAACTACTCCTACCGAAAGCTCTTCAATCCCAAACCCTTTCAGGTTCTTCGTCTTGAATTGTTTTAGTAGTAAATCAGTTGCAAATTCCTCTTCGAATATCCAATCTTCCTGATAGCTGATAGCAGGGGAGAAGCTGAGTGTTTTGAATTTATCTATAAAGTATTGCTTCTGTGCTTTGCAAACGATTATCTCGGCTGGCAGAATTGCTTCTAAGTTGTTCTGAATATCCTTGGCTAATATATCGCCAGTGAAAAACTCACCAGTAGATACATCGGCATAAGAAAAGCCAATCAACTCTGGGCCATTTTTCAATTGCTTTAAGTAAACTGATGCAAGGAACTTGTTTTTCTTTGATTCTAATAATTTGTCATATAGTGCCACACCAGGGGTTACTATCTCTGTAACTCCACGCTTGACTATACCTTTGGCTTGCTTAGGGTCTTCTAATTGCTCACAAACGGCGGCTCTGTACCCTGCCTTAACTAACTTCGGTAAATAAACATCAAGTTGATGGTGTGGGAAACCTGCTAGTGGCATATCGCCATTAGCACCGTTGTTCCGTTTAGTTAGCGTTATCCCACATACTTTTGCTGTAATGACCGCATCTTCGTTGAATGTCTCGTAGAAATCGCCCAAACGAAAGAGCAATACCGTGTCAGGGTACTTCGCCTTTATGCCATTATATTGCTTTAGAAGGGGTGTTTCTTTGTCTTTAGCCATTACTTTCTGTGTGGTTTTACTATTTTAATACAATCTCAAATATAATAGAAAAATGAGTTTATACCTAATAAAAATGATTTCTTTTATGTCTGTCAAATTCACTGAGGCTACTTCGAGAACCTCAGCACAAGTCTCGAAGTGAAATTGTAGAGACGTAATGTTTATGCTGAGCGAAGCCGAAGTACTTACGTCTCAAATGAATACGTCACACAGAGCAAAACGAAGTGGAGCGAAGAGTCTAGGGAAAAAAAGAATTACGAAACCTAATCAAAATCAAAATGTAATATTTGTGTGAATGAAATGTGGTTAATGAGAGGAATCGAAACCCAACCTCTTCTCTATCACCCTTCTTATCCCTTGCGTTAAACTGTCCATATACAAATCATTAGTCAGCAATCTAATCTCTGATTCCAAATCGGGGTACTTCTTCGCTATGTTCATTAGCATCCTAAGAGCATAGAACCGAACAGTTGGTTTAGAGTCTAACTCTTTCCATAGATTAATGCATATATCAATCAATTGGCTTTCTTGCTCTTCAGATAATTCTAACTTGAGAAGTATTTTGAGTAGCTCTCTTTTGTGACCATCTGGCTTTCCGTCTATTGCATTTATGACTTCATCTATCACACTGCTAATTCGTTTATCATTCTTCTTCATCACTGTGCTTAGTATAAAAGCAGCTCTCCATGCGAAAGGTTGTTTGTCTGACAATGATAGCTCTATCAATTCATCAAATTCCTTTGGACTAGAATTAACAAAAGCCACCATCTCAACTTTATATGAATTGAGGAGTACTTTCTCTAACTCGGTTAGGTTTTCGTTTTGTAGTATTTTTTTCTTATTTGAGGAGGTCATTTGCTCCAAATAATATTATCTTTACTCATCTCTTGCCTTGATGCACTAATCACGTACTCGTAATGTTCTCTCAATGTATCATCTGGAATATATGTATCAACAACTTTTAGATTAATTCCTATTCTTTCAAGTGGTTGAATTCCTTTTGATGCTCTGAGATTAGTTTTAAATTTATAAGTACTATTAGACTTTAACTTTGAAATTAATGTCGAAAATGAATTTCCAATAAGAGAAGGCTCAACCATATAATCACTAGGAAGAACTTCTAAAAAAGACTGAAGTCCAGTATCACTATGTCGGATGTAATTAATTTCTTTACTGGTAGTATTTTTTATACTACATTCTAATACAAAATATCTTCTTTCATACATGTGAATAGTATCGATTATTTCGTATTCAAAAGTAATTCCTTCATTACTTATGATATTTACTCTACTTGCTTTTAACCATTCATACTGTTGTCTATATTTTTCATATTGAGGATCTAATTTTTCCTTAATTATTGGGTCTGGTTTCAAAGTATCAAATAGAGTAATTACTTTCTTATCTTCAGTAGAGCAACTACTTATTAGTATAAATAGAATGGTTGGTATTACAATTAGAGAAATAACTGACATTTTTGCTTTTAGGGATTGCTGTATGTTATTCTTTGAGGAGGTCATTCTACATCAAATTTTCTTTTTCTGACTTCTCTCTCGCATCTTCAATAATCTGATTTATCTTGTAAACTTGTTCACCATGCTTATCACGATCAAAAATAACATCTTTACCGAAATAAATACTACCATCATGAATATAAAATAAAGCCCATTCAAGTGAGGTGTCTATAATGATTAAGTCGTGAGCATGAAATATACTTTCACAGTATTTAATTACCATCTTCCAAGTCAACATAGCTGAATCATCACCATATAAGAAAACATATTTTGAAAATGGTATGCCTCTTTCATAAAGCCATTTTTTTAAATCTTTGGAATATATAGTAGTTTCATATTTATAAAAAGTATTAAAGTATTCTCTATTAAACGGCACTCTAATTCCATCAATTTCCTCCCAACCTTCTCCAAATAACATTCTTGAATTATCAATTAATTTACCAATAATTTTATCACCTTCTTCACTTAGAAAATGAATTTGGTCTTTATGTTCATTTGGCATTGCATCAGCTTCTTTTGGGTCACCAAGGAATGTCCAAATACTTTCAGGTCTTTCAATCCAATAATCTTCCATTCGTTTTTCAAATACATTCATCTTTACCCTCAATCCTTCAAACCAATCGAATTCATTCTTGCTTGTATTTTACCTGCACGTCTATTCAGGTATCTCGTTGGTTTAGCGGGATTCCACAACTTAGGATTTGGCAATATAGCTGCAAGTAGTGCTGCTTGACGTTTGGTTAGTTTACTTGCACTCTTCCCAAAGTATTTCTGAGAGGCAGCTTCTACTCCGTAGAGGCCTTCGCCCATTTCCACTACGTTCCCATATACTTCGAGTATTCGCTTTTTCCCCCAAAAAAACTCTATTAGGTAGCTGAAATATGCTTCCAATCCCTTTCTGACATAGTTCCGTCCATGCCAAAGAAAAGTATTTTTTGCTGTTTGCATAGTGATAGTACTAGCTCCTCGGCGACGTTTTTTGGGGTACAACTCATTGTGTCTTTGGGCATCTTTCACAGCTCGCCAATCAATTCCCGAGTGAGAATAGAACCTAGCATCTTCTGCTGCAATCACTGCTCTATAAAAATTAGGAGAAACTTCATCGTAGCTAGCCCAACTTTTTGTCAATCCATCACCAGAAATTGCGTTCAGTATCTGATAGGGAGTGATAGGAATTGGTACAAATCTGAAGATTCCGACTACTATTACTGACGAGAGTAAAAAAAGTAGTATTAGCTTACCTATAATTTTTAAAAGTTTTAGCACTTTTTTCATAAAAAAACTCAAAAATAATTTTGTATTTTAAAATTATACTTCCGATATTTGTAATCGTCATTCAATACCAACGGAGGATTCGCATAATTGGTATTGCAGCAGTCTTGAAAACTGCCGAGCGCAAGCTCATGGGGGTTCGAGTCCCTCATCCTCCGCACTCAAAGCCCTTGATTAATTTCAAGGGCTTTTTTTTGTTTCTAGTTAATCTTATCGCTTATGTACTCAGCAATTCTTAGGGCTTCTGTTGCTTCTTTACCAGTTACAGATACGTCTTTGTTGTTCTGTATAGCATCTACGAACGAGCTGTGTTCTTCTTTTATTGCATTTATCTCTGGGACAACTGGCTTTTTGAAGTAAATATTTCTGTTCTTTGTCCCTGCTTCTATACTACCTAGCATTGTCGCTGGTACTACATTGTCCGACTTAGGCATTTCGCCATCTACTATCTCGAATATCTCAACTTCAGGCTTCCCGAAATCGCAGGAAATATAAGTGTCCTGCTGGAAGAATCTCATCTTTCTCATAGGTCTAGCTGAAATTCTAGAAGCTGTTAGGTTAGCTACAGCTCCATTCTCGAATGTCAATCGAGCATTGCAAATATCCGTAGTGTCAGTGATTACAGCTACACCATTAGCATCTATGCTCTTTACTTTCGATTTCACTAAGTGAAGAACTATGTCGATATCGTGAATCATCAAATCGTGGATGACAGAAACGTCAGTTGCTCTAGTTTTGAACTGAGCTAATCTATGCGCTTCTATGAACATCGGGTTCAAGCTATACGAGCTAAGTGCCGCCAATGCTGGATTGAATCTTTCTACGTGGCCTACTTGTAGCTTCAGATTATTCTTCTCAGCTTTATCACATAGGTCTATCCCTTGCTGATGTGTCTGTGCTATTGGCTTTTCGATGAATATATGCTTACCCGCATCTAAGCATTTGTCAGCTATCTCGAAGTGGTTTACAGTAGGTGCCGCAATAATAAGTGCATCACTATTGTTAATTGCTTCTTCTATAGTAGCGAATGCAGTTACACCATGTTCAGTTGCTAATTCGTTAGCTCTTTCGGTGTTTGCATCGAATATACCAACTACTTCAGCGTTTTCGTTTTGCTTTAATAATTTCAAATGGATAGAACCAAGATGGCCTGTGCCTATTACTGATACTTTTAATTTGCTCATTGTTATTTTCTTTGTGATTTAGTAAAAAACTAAAATAAGAAAAATAATGGAGCTACGCTTTTTGGTGTGGATATTTGTGTGGGGATTCATGAAATAAAAGCATCAAGTCTCCAAGAATACCCAATTTGGAATTGTCAATTATTTTACGTATGTTCTTAACAATTAAAAGTCCTAAATTAAAATAGTATTAGGATGTTACATAAAAATTTTACATAAGGTGATTTAAATGATAGATTCTATTAATCTTTTAGTTGAAGATAACGAATATTTGGAAGCTGTCAAAGAGTTGGTTACAGTTCTAACAAGTAAAGATGTTTTGGAGGGGTTTGAGACAATTAGGCGGAGTCAAATATTGGCTTACAATACAAATATACAACTTCTAAAACTTATTAAACCCGAAAGAACTTTTGTAATAAACCTTAATTATTTTAATAAAAATTAGTAAAATGGTCGTAAAGTCAAACAAGCCCTTTTAGAAATTCTAGGGCTTGACGACAAAATGTTATAATAGTGATTTGGTTAAAAAAATATTAAGAATCTTATAGTTTCACGCCTTCGGGTGTGCATTCTTATATGCGTTCTTCAATCTTTCTATAGATAAGTGGGTATAGACTTGGGTGGTGGATAGGGAACTATGACCTAGCATCTCGCTGACTGAGCGAATATCTGCACCATTGTCAAGTAAATGTGTGGCAAAACTGTGACGCAATGTGTGAGGGCTTTTCTGTTTTATGTCAGTAACCATTCCCATAGCGTTATTTATTTGTCTGTATGCTGTGAATCTATCAAGTTTAGTACCGTCTGGCTTTATGAATAGAGCTTTTTCCCTATTCGGTATATGCTCACGTACTCGCTCGTACATTCTCATTGTTTCCAAAGTCTTAGAGCCGATTGGTATGTACCTTTCTTTATTACCTTTACCGAGTACTTTTAGCATTTTACCACTGAAATCAATCTGATTGATCTTCAATTGCAATGCCTCGCTAATCCTCAAACCACAGCAATATATCAAGTCAACTAATGCTCTATCCCTTATTCCTTCGAATGTATCACTATCAAAATATTCGAGAAGAGTTTCGACTTCTTTTACTTGCATATAGTTCGGTAGTTTTTTCTCTTTCTTTGGTAGTATCACACTACTCGCAGGGTTCGATTCGATTAGTCCTTTTTTATAGAGAAATTTGAATAGGGACTTTACAGCCGATATTTTCAATCGTAAAGATGTTTTTTTCAGACCTCTATCGTGCATATAACCAAGATATGGGGATATATCATCGCCGTCAAGCATAGAGACATCAATCTCGGTACCGAATGCTTCAGTCAGAAATTCATCAAATTGCCTCAAAGCAGTGATATAAGTGTCTATTGTGTTATTAGAATACCCTTTTTCTACTTGTAGGTATGCTATAAATTTTTCTATTGCAGTGTTCAAATTCATACACAGTTAGTGCAATTAGTATGCCTAAAAATCGAATTTATGTGTGAATACATTAATTTAATCTTTATTACTTCCTAATATTTACATATATTAGTGTACAATAATATTAATCATTCAATGATTTTATAAAAATATGAAAAAAATAATACTAGCTTTAGTTTTTATATTCCCATTTATAGCTTTTTCACAAAGTCACTATATCATACCCGATATAGGTGCACCCGATATGGCGGTCTATGTAGAGATGATTGCCCCACACGACCAGAAAGGTTATTTCGGTGATGATGGTTTTTATCTACCGGGAATAGATACGAAAGTACAGATAAATGCAACTAAGAATGCTGCGTTCGTTACGTTTGGGCCAATGGTCGTCTCGTGGGATGGACGGTTAATTTCGACTCATATATTCATAGATAGATCTGCAAACCCTACTTCAGTAACTGCTGACCCAGCTTACGAAGTAGTAATCGAAATCACTGGCACGACAGTCCCAGCAACACGTATATTCAACTACTTTATAGTAAAGCCCCAATCGTTGGGTAATAATGGCGATATCTCTGGAATTAACGAAACTGTTTTAGGAGATGGGAACCTAGGTTTTCGTTCCCCTAGAGGAGCTATGATTGTTGATTCTTTGACTTTGAAGCCAAGTACAATTTATTCTGTTTCTGTAAAAGACCCTGACGGCAACATAGCTAACGGTAATCAAGGATTCTTCCCTGCTATTATATTGAGCAAAGGACCAATAAAAGGTAATGGCTCTACTATATCAGTTTCGGCACAAAGTAAAATTGCTGGGCCGGGTGGTGGCGGTGGAGGAGGAAGGTTTGATGACTTCGGTCTCTTTGATAATTCGAGGGGAACAGATGGAGGGAGTGGATATACTGGAGGAGGTAAAGGTGGTTATAATTCTTCAAGTGTACCTGGACAAAGTGATGAATATAGAGAAATAGGAACAGGTACTGGTGGGCGAGGAATAAGTTTTAATGGTGTTCCAATAGATGACCCAACTGGTGGATACGAGGCCTCTTATGGTGGTACCGGACACCCATTTGGAACTAATGGAAAGCAAACTGTAGATGGTTTAAATGCTGATTTACAAGGTGGCTTTGGTGGAGGAACTGGTTACAGAAATGTTACTCAAGGTGGTGCAGGTGGATTTGCAACTGCTGGAGGTGGATTCAATGTAACAGGTGGAACTACGGGTGGAAAAATACACGGTAACAAATCGTCAATTCCTTTAGCTGGTGGCTCAGGTGGTGCAGGTGGAAACCCTCAAGGTCTAAGTGCTGAATCTGGTGAAGGTGGTGGCGGCGGTGGCGCTATCAAATTATTTGGTAGTGAAGTTGTAAATATTAAAATAGATGCAAATGGTCATAATGGAACAGACGGAGATGGAGCTGCAGATGGCGGCCCAGGCTCTGGTGGTGCTATTTCATTAATGGGGAAAGTTAGAATAAGTGGGTTCGATCTTTCAGCAAAGGGTGGTTCTAGAAGTGGGAGAAATGGTGGCTCAGGTAGAATCCGATATGATGGATACAGTGGTAATAGTGACCCTAATTTCACACCTGCTGATGCATCTAATTATAGAGGTATAAGTACTGATACGTCGAGATATATCAAACCTAAACATAGACTATTTGGGACTCATAGACTTAATGGTCAAATAAAATTATATCAAAAGTCCAAACTAACAGACTGGACACTTATAAGCGATTTCAACTCTCCATCTCCTGGATGGGTGAATCCACTTAATTACAATGTCAATCATGAAGATGAATATTATATAGTTGCGGTACAGGAAGAAACTCTAAAGTTTGATGATTATACGTATCAACCTGGATTCGTTCTTTCTCAAGCGGCTACAAATATACTTCGATTCGGCGAACCAGAGATTTACTGTCCGAAAGATACAAGCTTTGATGTTACTAATTGTGCGAATGTTGTTTACGAAGACTCCATACAAATACAATCTATTGGTGGGGATTTCCTAAAAATAAAAGTTGAAAATAAATGGATATTCGGTGATCGTGGATTTGAAATTCTTAATCTCGGTGACTTTGATATTTTACCACATTCTCCAGATAGTTTGTTTTACATTAATTTTAGATATACTAAGTTAGCAGGTCAGACAGGGACTATTACAGATACCCTATTATTGTCTCATGTTATTTCTGATATTCCTCTTATAGTCGACACTTGCCGAATAGCGGTGAATATCAACCTGAATGATCCTAAAGTTACTTTTTTAGACAAGAACAATATAAATGAAATAGATACACTTTTTTTAGGAGAAATATGTATTGGAGAATTAGGAACTTCTAGTTTCAATTTAAGAAATGATTCTAAGTTTGATTTAACTAATATTGATTTCAAAATTAAATCAAATGGAAGTAACCAATCTGCTGACTTTACTATTTTGCCAATTATGACCGTTAGAATTCCAGTATCAAACTCAGTAAAATATGACGTAAACTTTAGTGACGCTGATAATAATGCTTTTAGAGATGGAGTAAGTGTTACATTATACGTATTCTCAGGTGAATGTCCTGACCCTATTGATTCACTTGAAATCTCAATCAAAGTATTAACTAGCGAACTCGCCTTGAGTGAAGCGGATAAGAGCTTGGATTTTGGTAGTGTACCGAAAGGACAAACGAAGGATATGACTGTAACCCTTACTAATACTGGTGATAAACCAGCATTGATTCAGTTGCCAACTGTACCTGCACCATTTACAATGATTTCACCGACTGCGGGTTCATTCCCATTTGTACTTCAGCCTATTAATATAGACCCAACTGCAAAGATTGATTTTAT
This sequence comes from Ignavibacteriae bacterium HGW-Ignavibacteriae-4, assembly GCA_002839765.1. Taxonomy (GTDB): domain Bacteria; phylum Bacteroidota; class Ignavibacteria; order Kapaibacteriales; family UBA2268; genus PGYR01. The sequence goes on along the minus strand of PGYR01000006.1, from coordinate 85,009 downwards.
ATATAGATTTAGTCCGACTGTAGATGGTAATGCATTAGATAGTACATTTTTCAAATCATTAGCAGATATACCATCGAATAGTTGTGATTTCGAAATTAAAATGAATCTGACGGGTACTTCTACTCTAGCTGAGATTAGTTTTAGTGATACTCTTGATTTTGGATTAATGTACGAATGCCAGGTGGATAGTGCCGATTTATTTATTAAGAATTTATCTAACTTCGTAATAACAATAGATACAGCTAATGCAAAATTGATTGGTGGAGATATTTCATTCTTCAAGCTCTTAGCTAAGCCAAGAACTATATCTGTTGGTGGACAGAATCAGTTCAGAGTAAAATATGAACCTCCTACTATTCCTACTACAGCCGGTATAAAACAAACAAAAATTGAATTTGAATTAGACCCAACTACTGGTGAGACATTCGAAATAGTTGTAAAAGCCGAAGTTGATACTTTCCTAGTGGATTATTCACCGGGTAAACCTTTCGATATGGGAGATATACCTGTTCTATTCGACGTAGTACCACAAAAGTTAAGAATCTCAAATTTGGGTAAACTTCCAAGAACTATAACAGGCATCACTTTGCCAACTAGTAAGCTAATGGTTACACATCTTACAGGTTTCCCAGTGACAATAGCTCCTGGTGGGTGGGAATTTTTTGATGTAGATATAGCACTGCTTTTAGAAGATGTGGGCTCATTTAGTGAGTATATTCAATTCGACTTTGCTGAATGTAATAATAAGTTAGAAGTACCTGTAATAGCTAATGGTGTAAAAGGTGAGTTGGAGATAGTTACTAATTTGAATCTTGGCGATCAGCCTCCTTGCTTTGATATATCTAAAGCTGTTAGATTCAGGAATAAAGGTACTGCCGATATTAGTTTGGATAGCGTTATAGTGGTAGAAAATGGTGTGGAGATCTATAGATTGTTGAATATGCCTCAGACACTGACTGTATTAGCAAGTGCAAATGCTTATCAAGAAGATATTAAAATCAAAAAATCTGGTTTGGAAATAGGGACTAGATACGAAGCTACTCTAAAGTCATATACGACTGAAAATGGTACGTTTCAAAAATATGAGCAATTAATAACTGCAAATATTAAATCAGGTTTAGTTGTTACACCGCAGCCAGTTGATTTTGGTATCGTTAACCTTGGTCAATCCAATACAATTAGTGTGACTGTAGCGAAAGACCCTGGTGCTCAATTCTCTGATACGGCATCTTTCCGAGTAGATGTTGACAGATTGAATATGAAATTCGGTTATAGCGATTACCAATTTAATTCGCCAGATTCACTATTTTTATTAGGAGGAGACCTACAACCGAAGACCTTTGATATTGTCTTTACTCCTACTAATAATCAAAATTTTGATGATACCTTGAATCTGAAAGTATCGATAAACGGTTGTGATTTCTTAATCCCGGTTGCTCTTCGTGGAGTGACTACGGTTGGTGATACGCTACTTATATATACTAAAGATACAATAGGAGTTGAACCAAACATAGACCGATTTAGAATACCTATTTATGGTAAGTTGATATCTAGTAATGCAGGAGTAGAGAAATCTGCTAATATAACAATATCAAATCTTGATATTGATTTCAATAAGACAATATTCTTCCCGATGACTATTACTAATGGTACTTTCACTAGAAGAGAGACAGATGCTGCTTCTACATTATTAAGTATTAATATGGAAAATGCTGTTACTGTAAATACTTCTGATGAAGTAATTTTGACCGAATTAGTAGGCCCGACTATGTTGGGGGATACAAAAGATAATCTGTTTCATTTGAGTGCCACTCCTTCACTATTGGATAGTACTGGAATCTCAGCTATAATAGCTACTAGTAGCTTCTTCAACCTCAAAGTTTGTTCAGAGGGTGGAGATAGATTATTAGAATATACAAAAGGATTCAACTATACCTTGATTAACTCTTTGCAATCTATAGTGATTGAGGCGCATCTAGTTGAACCGGGAGTTCATAGAGTGCGATTAATGGATATGACTGGTAAAACAGAGCTTGTTAAAGAAATAGTTAGAACAAATAACGATGGAAACGATTATTCGATAGAGTATGATACTTCGCATTTGAGTAGCGGTGTTTACTATATTCTATTCGAAACTCCTGCTCGTTACAAAACACATAAATTAATAATAATAAAGTAATATGAAGAAAATAATATTTTTAGTTTTAATATTTAGTGCTCTATTTGCTTATAGCAAAGACGATGGCAGAAGAGTGTATAACAGTTATGGTTTTTTCACTGGTCTAAACTATAATATGTATAGCTCTGATTTTTCTACTCTTCCAGGCGTGCCTTGTTGTAGTCCATTGTTTGATAATGCGACAGGAGTAGGACTAAGCATTGGGCTACTTGCAGATTTCCAAACTAATAATATACTCGAATACTCAGGATTTGATTTCCGATTATCTTTTGATATGCTTGACGCTGAGTACAATATATTAGAACCGAAAGCTGGGAATGTAATAAAACAAGATTTGATTGATCTGAATGATCCATCGAAAACTCCCATCGATGATGTTGCTATTAATCATAATCTGTTAATAGGGCTGAGTATAATCTCACTAGAGCCGACTTTTAGATAGTCACCTATATATGATTTGAATCTAAATCTTGGATTCAAGTTTGGTATTCCAGTGGCATCATCTTATAATCAGAGCTCGACTATTCAGTCTCCTGATTACATTCGTTTCAAAGAAGGTGGATTTAAAAGAAATGTTGCAAATGGTCCAGAAATCCCAGAAATTAATGGATTCCAATCCTCACTTGTTTTGGGAGCAGGATATGAATTCCCCTTATCAAAGAAACTTTACATAGTACCAGAGGTTCGTTATTTCCTAGCTTTGAATAATGTGAATATTGATACTTGGAAGGCAAATCACATGAGAGTCGGAGTTGCATTCAAATACTATCCTATTAAAGTAGTAGAAAAGCCAATTATAATGGATACAATAATCACTCGTGATACTACAATAGTTTACGATGCAGAATTGGATAACCCAATCACAAATTTGGTTGATATTAATATAAAGGAAACTAAAGATGAAACTGATGATAGAATATTCATCACCAAAAATGTTAACGAAAAATACGAAACCTTCCTACCTGAGAAAATTACTATTGCGGCTAGAATAAAAGGTCAGATAGAAGAAGTAGAGCAAATAGTAATAGAAGAGTTCGAAATGGAAGAAGGATTCCCGCTTCTGCCTTATGTTTTCTTCCAAGAAGGTAAAGGTCAGTTGGCAGATTCTTACCAAAAGTTACTGTCGAAAGAGAATGCATCTAATAAGTCAGAAATGGTCACTAGCTTCGATGAAGATAGTTTGGATTGGAATACATTGAAAATTCATAATAATCTACTTAATATAGTAGGTAGCAGGATGACTAAAAATCCAAATTCGAAAATCACAATAACTGGAACTAATAATAATAATGGTATAGAGCAGAATAATATTACGCTATCTGAAAAAAGAGCTAACTCGGTCAGAGATTACTTGCTAAATGAATGGGGGATAGCACCCGATAGAATTAGCACAAATTCAAGGAACTTGCCATCTGTACCAGGTAACCCAGAGACTGCGGACGGCTCGCAAGAAAATCAAAGAGCTGAGATTACTTCAGATAGCTATGAACTAATGAAACCAGTATTTTTGAAAGATATAGTTAAAGTGTCAAATCCTCCAACTATAAATATCAAGCCGGAAGTAAGCTCATCTAATACGAAGAGCGAGATAGATTATAATCTAGAAATCAAACAAGGCAATAATATACTAAGAACTGTTTCAAATAATGAAATAGGGAATGACGGTTATACTTGGGATATACTAGAAGAGCCACAGCCACTATTCGAAGAGCCGATTGAGATAACTTTGAATGCTAAGGATCAATATGGCAATAATGCAGAGGATATAAAAACTACTAAAGTTCAACAGTTAACGATCAAAAAGAAAAGATACGAACTGAAAGATGATAATAGAATAGAGAAATTTGCTCTTATAGTATTTGATTTTGACAAAGCAACATTATCAGATAGACATAAAAAAGTACTAGATGATATAAAAACTAGAATAGATGAAAATTCGCAAATCACTATAGAAGGATATACAGATAGAATAGGTACTGCAGATTATAATAAACAATTAGCTCAGAAGAGAGCTGAAGAAGTAAAAAAATATTTGAATGCTGCCGAGAGCAAGGTAACACTTAAAGCAATAGGGCAAGACGAGCTATTGTATGATAATGATTTACCCCAAGGTAGGAACTATTCTAGAACAGTTTTAGTAAAAATTATTACTCCAATTAAATAAAAGTGTAACTAATTTGCAATTCAAATTGTCTATAATACAACAAAGCAAAAGCAAGATAAAAATCTAATGTTTAATTCAAAAAAATATGACCCAGATATAGAGCTAGATGAAGCGGTAGAAAACCTGAGAAAGGGTAGTGCCGAAGCATTCCAGATACTATATCATAAATATCATAACAGAGTTTATAGATTCTGCTTGCGTATGCTTGGTTCTGAAGCAATGGCGAAAGATGCTTTCCAAGAGACATTTGTGAAAATTTACGAGAAGCGTGAAACTTTCAAGGGTGACAATTTTGCGGCATGGCTATTTACAATAGCAAGACATACTTGCTATAATATGTTAAGAGCAGCAAAAGTACATGCAAGTTTCGATGAGTCATATCATGAAGCTCGAGTACAAAGAACAACTGACTTTGGATTAAAACAAGCACTGGAAGAAGCTATTAATAGTCTTCCAACTTCACTCAAAGAGGCGTTTATCCTTCGCGAATATGAAGAACTTTCGTACCAAGAAATAGCCGATATTTTGGAAATAGATCTTTCTTTAGCCAAAATAAGAGTGTTCAGATCAAGAAAAAGACTTAGACTAATATTAAAACCTTTAATGAAAGAATTAGATGAACATAGATAATTTAATATCGAAATATCTAGATGGTGAGCTTACTGAAAATGAAGATTTACAGTTACGCAATCTCATATCTTCTAACGATAATGCTCGTGATATATTCAATACTTATATTGATCTTCATATAGCAGCGAAAGAAGATGCCAAATCTATCAATACTCCTGCAGAACTGAAAAGTGAAACAGAAGATTTGGTGATGATGGCAATAATGAGTGCATCTGCAATGCCAGCTCCACCAGCGAAAAGTTTGAATATATTTAATCTTTTCCCGAGACAACTAGTGTCTATGGTAGCAGCACTATTGCTTATCACATTCACTTATACTTCGGATATGAATATATTCAAGTACATAACTCCTATATATAGCAAAGCCGAAATGGCAATGGAAATACCTGTTGTTTCTAGCCGAGAAGTTAATGTATCAACTGCAGATAATTCGGTGAGTAATTCAGTCTCTCAATCACTTGCAGATAATACAAAAGATGAGGTTATTGTTGATTCGGACGAGATTAATACTGATTTGGAAGCTATCTCATTAACAAATGTAGAACAGATTTCTAAAGTAACTCAAAACAATACTTTATTTGTGAAAGAGAATAACGAGAATACTAAAGTCATTGCTAGTGATAATATTGAGCAACTAACAGTTAAAAACCTAAATCCAACTTTCACAATACTAGACGAGAATACTACTTCTTCTAATATGCAATTTGGTGATATAGGGAATAAATTAGGACAACAACAAAATAATATAACAATCAATAATATTCAGTTGACAGCTTTTACTTCAAGCCCATATACTCTATATGGATTCGATGATAAAGCAAATGCTTCGATTAATTCTTATTCGCAAGCTGTTTCAGTTAATTTGAATGACAAAACTAGCGTTGGTCTTGAGATTGGCTATTCAGATATAGCATACAGAGCTGAGACATTTACTCAAACTAATGTATTAGACAAATATGGACGTGAGACTGGACAACAAATAGTGTTCAGAACAGAAAGAGACAAAGATTATGCAATGTATTGGGGACAAATGTTCGTCCAATCAGAATTATATAAAATAGATAACTTCGATCTTGGGCTTAGATTGGGGTTAGGTATTTCTGGAAGTGGGTTAACTAGTAATTCTAAACTACTAGCATCGTATGAGTTAGTAAGTGGTATCAAGATTACAGCAGGTACAGAATTCAATTACTTTACTGTAGCTTTACCACAACTAGTTAACTCATATACTCAGAATTATTATAGTTTCTCTATGGTTTATGGATTGCAATTTAATTTCTAAATTGTTAAAAAACTGTAAAGATATTTCAACACAATTAGTATTGTTTAGAAAAAAACTATTATATTTGAAATAGGGCTTAAAATGAATAATCACTTTGTTAAGTAAATAAAACGATATAAATCGAGTTAGATATTTATATTTTCTTTTATTACAATACTTACCTAAAAGTAACTATTCCTCTTTTGCCTATTAAATTCTAAAAATATGAAAAAAAATTAATTTATTAGGAGTTTATATCATGCTGAGAATAGCATTAATAGCAATATTAAGTCTTGCCTTTATTTTACCACAGTCACTTACGGCAGGTGTAAATGGAACGGTCAAAGGCGAAGTTCTAGACGAAAATGGTAACCCAGCGATTGGGGCATCAGTACTTTTAGTTGGAACTACTCAAGGAGCTTACGTAAAAGCTAACGGAAAGTTCGCTATACCTGGTGTTCGAGCTGGTTCTTTCGAACTGAAAGTATCTTATGCAGGGTACGAACCATTAATAAAGAAAATAAATGTAAGTGCTGATCAAACAACTGAAGTAAATTTTAAACTCTCAACATTTACTACTGATGAAATTGAAGTTGTTGCTGCAAAATTAGTTGATAAAAATAAAATTGGATCTGACGCCAAATTTACTGCCGCTGATCTAACTACAACTGCTAATAGTGGTATAACTTCGATGGTTTCACAAGCATCTGGGGTAGTTAATAGTGGAAATGGTTTTAATATCCGTGGTACAAGAGCAAATGATACTCAAGTATTAGTTGATGGTCTAGACGTTGGTAATCAATTTACTGGTGGATTTGGTAGTTCAGGAACTACTTTCGCACCGATGGTATCTTCTTATGCAACTGAAGAAATTCAAGTTAAGAAAGGTGGTTCGGGTGCACAGCAAGGTAACTCAATGGGTGGTACAGTTAATACTGTAGTGAAATCTGGTGAATCAGAAAAATATGATGGTTTCATGGCATTTAGAACTGATTTGGCTTCTTTGAACGGTTCTCAAGGCGAAGGAGTATCAGTACTAAGAAATGGTAATTCATTTGATATAATTGAACAAGGTGAAGGAAGACAATTAGAAGGTGATAACATCACAAATCTTGAATTTGGATTTGGTGGACCTATCCCTGGTTTAAATAGTGCTTTCAAATCAGCAACATTCTACCTAACAGGTAGATATGAGTTTAGACAAAACTACGGTTCTGGATACGAATATTATGCTCCTGTTGTAAATGACTACGCTGGTAACAAATTAATGGGCGGCGAGAATCTTGGTCAACTAGATAACCAACGATCTTGGGTAAAAAATCTAACTGGTAGAATGACATTTGGACTTACAAATGATGTGTCAGTTTCAGTTGGTGGACAATTAGGACAAACAAATTTAGAAAGTCAAGGTTTGAGTACTCTGTATATGAATCAAGAGGGCTTTAAAAATGGTGAATTTACTGGTGTAGAAGAAAGATTTGCAAAATTAAATGTAACTAACACTGACGTTAATAATGTGTTTGTTAAATTAAAACACTCATTCCCAGAAGCATCAGCTTTCTATGATATTAGATTATCTTCTAATATAAACAATGATTATACAGGTAGAAGAGTAGATCCTGGGTCAGACCCATCTTACTTTGGCGGATTTGATATACTTGTACCTACAGATAATTATGCAATTCAAGATTTAAACGGTGGTGTTAGAATATTAACAGAAGGTCTAAAAGATAGATTAGCTGACCAATATACTCCTATACTTAATACTGTATATCCTAAAGATGGAAATACAGTTGCTGGAAAAGAAGATTATTATGTAGTTAACCCACTTTCAGGTTATGTAGAAAGTACTCCAGTTTCAACTTATAGAAATCCTTATGGTACTGACCAGTTCTTTACTGGACACGGTAGTTATGGATTCCAATTTAGAAAAGGTAATTATTTACAAGCAGATGGTAATTTTACAAAGTATATTTCGGGTGATAGATTTGAGCACAATATACAAGCGGGTTTCGAAGTAAGAACTTATACTATGGGTTTTCACTCTAATTCATCACCTACAACAGATGAATCTGTTGACGTTTATTCTTCTGATTTTGGTGGTAATATATATGCTGAATCTCAAAGAGTTTATGATTTGACAAGTTCAGAGTTTAATCCTTTTAGAGCTGCAGTTTTTGTTCAAGATCAAATTTCATTCGAAGGAATTATTATTACTCCTGGACTAAGATTTGACATGTTTGATGCAAATTCAATTTATAGAATTCAACTACAACCATTAGTACAAAGAAGTGATGAAGCAGGATTTGCACCTACAACTGCTAAACTTATGTTTAGTCCAAGATTGAATGCAAGTTATCCTATAACTGACCAATCAGTTTTCAAAATGAATTTCGGTGTTTATTATCAAATGCCTCAATTACAATACATGTTTGATGGTACAAACTTAGTTACAAGAAAAATAAACAATCCTATAATTGGTGATCCTAATATGGATCCACAAAGAACTAATAAGTATGAAGTTGGTTACTCTTCATCTTTGACCGAAGATTTCGCTTTGGACATCAATGCTTATTATAATGATATTTATAATCAATTAGGTTATGCATATATCGCGGCACAAGAGCCATACTACTTGGCTGAAGTTGGTCAATACGGTACTAACAAAGGGGTAGAGATAGACCTTAGAAAAAGAGTAAGAGATCATTTCGGATTTAGATTAGCTTATACTCTTGGTTCTATTAATGGAACAAGTGAAGGTGAAAGATCAAATATTGGAATTAATTTCGACCCTATATTAACTATACCTGCATTACCATTATCTACATTCAGACTAGCTAGAGATATAACTCACAGAATAACTACAGTATTAAACTTCGAATGGGGAGCTGAAGAAGGTCCAGCCATTGGTGGTATAAACTTCCTAGAAAATGCTTACATAAGTTTAACAGGTAACTTGAGATCGGGTGTACCTTATACATTAACAGAAATAAATGGTTCTGGGCAATTATCTGAAATAAATGCTTTACAAGGTCCTTCTGTTTGGAGTGTTGATACTAGAATAGGTAAGAAATTTGCAATGAGTGATATATTTGGTGAGGGAATGGGTAATACATCTATTGAATTCTACGTAGATATATTCAACTTAACAAATAGAACAGCAGCCACTGCAGTTTATAGTGGTACTCAAAGTACACTTAATAATGGTACACTTGACCTAGTTCAATTAGGTAATTTTTCTCCTAACCCTTACTATGACCAAGGTAATCCAGCTGTTGCTGCTACTTATAATAGCAATCAGTATAATCAATTCGGTGAAAGAATTTACTATATTTCTGCTGATATAGATAGAAACGGTATTTTAACTAGAGAAGAGCAATTCGAGAATTATTATACTGCATTAGAAGAAATTACTTATAAAAATAAACCTTTATATCAACTGCCAAGAACAATATTCTTTGGTGCTGTTATCAGGTTCTAAAAAAGAAATAAAATTAAATTATTTGGAGTTAATATGAATTTTCTAAAGAAAATAATTTTCATTACAATGCTGTTAATATTTGCATCGCAAGTATCTCACGCATTACCAAATGAAAAATATATGAAAAAGAAAGAAAACGAGGTTCAGCGTGACCCTTACGGCTTTCTTGATTATCAAAAGAATACATTAAGTAATATAGAGACAATAATCTCGAATTACGGTATGATTGGATATAACAAACCATTTGGTATAGGTTCTGGTTATTTCCCACGTAATTCGCGTAACCAATATATTTACGGTGGTGGGATTTGGTATGCTGCACAAAAGAAATTACCTTATTTTGATAGTGCTTCGCAAACTACTCAATACAATATGAGTAAACTAGTTTCCATTTCTTATAATCCAAAAGCAGCTGCTTCATGGCAAACTCCAGGTAGAATAGAAGATGGAAGTTTACTCCAAGATGATCCAGAAAAATATAAAGTATTCTTTTCTACGGACTATTCTAGAACTACGGGTGCTGCATTAGACCCATCTAGAAAAGATACACCGTACTGGCCTATATGGGATGTGCAACCAGATGACACTGTTGGTTTCAGCAGATATTTTGGTCGATACCAACATAACGAAGGAGATAGAAGAACTGGTAAATACCCTAAAGGTCCAGCTATGATTTCTGGCGAGGATATATTTACTACTTATCACGATTTAGATCTTGCAAGATACGAAGGGTCAATTTCTAAAAGAAGACTTCAAGGTTATCCTATGGGGTTACAATTCGAATTCACTATCTATTCATGGGGATTCGGTCGTTACCAAAATTTCTTCTTCTGTTTATATGATGTAATCAATATGTCAGAAGACACTCTGTACGATTGCTGGTTAGCTCCTATTATGGATGTCGATTTGGCAAGAAGACCATTAGAAAGAGCTGGAGCATCAAATGATAGAGTAAGTTATTGGTACGAAGATCCTGAATTCAACTTAGCATATCAATTCACAGATGGTCAATTTGGTGAGCAAGGTAATGGTTTTGGTTACTTAGGATTTGATTTCTTGGAGTCACCAACTATTATCAGACCACCACTTCTAGATGCAGAAGGAAATCTACAAACGGAAGTAATTTGTCGTGATTTGGGTAATGGAATAGAAATATGTGATACTACATATATTGCGGATGAAAATCATCCCGACTACAAATTCTTACGTAAAGATTCGGCATTTTATGATAACTCAAATCAACTAGGTCTTGTAACTTTCAAAAACTGGAATGCTCAACAAGATAAAGATGAAGATGTAGCTAGATATAATTATCTATCTGAAGGTGTAACGGATGTTGATTTTGGACCTGGTGACAAACGATTTATGATGGCAACTGGTGCCTTCCACATGAGACCGGGTGATACATCTAGAACTGTAGTATGTATTATGATAGCTACACCTTCTAAAACTGGTGATGCTGACGGTACATTCGATGACAGGTTAGGACTAAAGGATTTGGATGTGTTCGCTCAAGAAGTATATGATAATAACTTTAGAGCTCCAAGACCTCCAGACCCAGCAAATATAAAGTATTTCAAAGCATTGAATAATGGTATGACTATAGCTTGGGATTCAACTTCTGAATTGTCTTATGATAGAGAAGAAGCGGGATTAGATTTCTTAGGATATAGAATAGATAGAGGTAGAGTTGCAGATTTAGATACATTTAATATTAATCAAATTTCTGCAAATTCACAGTATCCTAGAGGTGCTGGTCCTTATGGATGGAAAGAAGTGGCTAGATTCCAATTACCTAAGCCATATTTGACTTCTTCAAGAATAATAGACGATCCTAACTTAGGAAGAGCAGAAATTGATTCTATTATGATAATTGGTCCAACTTTCGATGAAAATGGAGTAATAAAAGATACAAGTGCTATTAGAGTAATACGAGTTGGTCAAGGTATATTATATCATCAACCTGCAGCTACTCTTAGAGCAAGAAATAGATACATACCTTCTATAGCAGGGATTAATCCGATTGCTCCTTGGGGTGAACTATACAAATCTGTAGCCGATGAAGAATTTACAAAAGCAGAATATGATAGCTATAATGCATATCCAAAATTCAATAATAAAAAAGAATTATTTGATTCTTATTTAGTAGGTGATATAAAACTTGATAGAGCAAGAATACCTTATAATCCATTGTATGTAGATAATTATACGTTTGAAGTATCAAAAGCATACAAAGAAAACGTATTGGACTCACAAGCAATAGATGGTGTTGTTGTAAGATATGTAACAAAAACGGAAGTAGATCCAAACGATCCAAATAAAACTATAGAAGTTGAAACATCTGTAGTTGACTCAGTTTACTTTGTTAATACTGGACGACTATTGAAAGATGGTGGTTCTAATAAATACATATTAGATGGAGCATTACCTATTTCTGATTATACTTTAGCAATGGTTGATTCTAATCGTGTTAAAAGAACATTAGATTTACTTTATACTTATATCCAAACTGGAAAAGTAACTTTTGATTTCCCTGACTTTGAATCAGATACAACTATTAAAAAAGATGTGATTGTGCCTTACATGACGGCTATTACTAATAACCGTACATTTACAGATATTGGTGATGATAATCGTGATAATGTAATGTCTGCCACTGACGATTTCGATAATACTGAGAAATTAATTAATAATACACCTTACTTCTATAGAGTTTTATCTTATGATAAAGGTGACGCAAGTCAACCGACTCCTGTGAAGATAAACAGTAGTGTACCTAATGTAAACCAAATTGAGACTTATCCTGAAGCTAATGAAGTAGGGTCTAAGTTGAAATTTGATATTATTGATATGGACTCTAGTAAATTCAATGGCTTATATGATTTTGAATTCTTTGCTATTGATGAAGATAGAGCTAAAAAGTTATTCTTAGGTGATACATTAGAGCTAGACTTTGAAGTATTGTGGAATAATTTTACAACTACTTTAAGGATAAGGGGAGAGAATCTTGGTAACCCAGATGTAACTACTAATAATTATTTAAGATTAACGACTCTGAAAAACTTATCGAAAGATAGTGCCTTACTTTATCAGCAGCCAATACAATTCAATCCTAACGGTTGTTTTACATCTGATGAAGTTGCTTCGTCACTATATGAAAATGCTGCTATAATAGCAGGTAACTATGAAGTTGTAACCGATGAAATTACCGGTGATACAATAACTACCTTTGGTGTTTGGAATAATTCTGAAGTATTAGATTATTCTGGTATCTTCACTTCTGGAGACTTTACATCTCAAAACCACTGTAATACAGGATTTTTCTTACCTCCAGCTTATGGTACAATAGGGTTTAATTTCAAATTTGCTTTACTTCAACATGGCGGTAGATATCGTGCCGATAAATTTGAAATACTAGAAGGTGATGCGGAAACTAAACTTTATGTATTGGAAGATAGAAATTCTGATGATCCATATAATGGAACATTAAGATCTCAACCAGTTGATACAACTCAGAATGGATTGTTTTTACAAACAGGACAGAATAACCAAACAGTGGCTACAGAATTTATTAGTGGCGATTATGGATCATTCAATAATGGACCAGTCGATGTTACTCTAGAGTTTGTTGGAAAAGGTACTGAAACAATAGAGCTTGAGTTTGGTAGAGGACAAGATGGCGAAGTAACAAGCTCAACGGAAAGAAGTACATTTACAGTAGATTACTTGGACGTAAAGCTTATAAATAATTATGAGTTTACAACTTCTGGTCTTAGATCAAAAGTAAATATAAGGTCTGGTAATGAAGTAGAACATTTATCAATTGACCCAATTTCAGAAGGTGAATTAATTGCAACATATACTGGCGGAGATACTGTCAAAGTAAGACGTAAACCATATCCAGATCCAAGAAATATAACTTCAATGGGTTTAAAGGTAGAGGATTTCTTTGGTAAATACAATCTAGCCTCTTATGCGCACATAAACATTGATGTTAACAAAGGTATTCCATCAAGAGCCGCACGTTCAATTGGAAGGCCGGTAAATAAGCCTAATTTACTTAATGTATTAGAAACATATTCAGGTTTGCCTCAAGGACGTTACTATTTAAGTGGTTCAGATGGTAAAGGAAATAGAGTTGATTTTGTAAATCAGATTAATTTAGCTGGAGGTCAATTCGTCTTTGATAATAAGAATATTAAAAGAAAATGGAAAGGAATTGATACGGAAAGAAAGTTTATGTCTTCCGAAGTTCTTACAGATAATATTCTAAATCTTGAAGCTAAAGATTTTGAAGTTGGTGATAAAGTTAGAATGACTACTAATGGTGGTGCTTCTGGTTTACCTTTACCAAATGCGAAATTGAAAGTGGTACTTAGAGAAGAGAACCCAGGTGGTCTGACTGATGACCAAATGGAAGGAATTAGAGTTGTTCCTAATCCTTATTATATAACTCATCAAAATGAACAAACACCTTATGAAAGTAAGTTATACTTTACTAAAGTTCCAGCTGGTTCTACAATCAACATATATACTGTTACTGGTAATCTAGTGAAAACTATTAAACATGAGCCTCTTGGAGCTGATACTGGTGAAGGTAGAGTAGCTGTTAATGTTTGGGATATGATTATGAAAAACGGGCTAAGAGTTCAATCACAAACTCTTGTAGCGCAGATTATTGCACCAAATGGCGCTGAGACTATTGAGAGATTCTCAATCGTAGTTGGTACATTTAATGTTTACGACAAATAAAATCGAAGGAAAATGAATATGAAAAAGATAATAATGATATTAATTTTGTTACCACTTCTCAACTTACATGCAGTTGATGAAAGCGGTAGGATCTTCTCTGCTTCAAACGCTAAAGATTTTACTAAAGTTGGTGCTGATGGTGGACAATTTTTAAAGATTGGTGTAGGTGCACGTGGTACTGGTATGGCTGGAGCATTTAGTGCTTTAACTAATGATCTAACCGCATTACATTACAATCCGGCTGGTATAATAGAGCAAGAAGGTGTAACAACTAACTTCTCTTATACGTCTTGGTTTGGTGGTTTTTCTCACAATTTTGCAGCTGTAGCTTTCCCTATTAGTTCTCAATATAGACTAGCTATTAGTATGGTTAACTTTACAACTGGCGATATAGAAGAAACTACTTTATTACAAGATCAAGGAACAGGTAGAAATTATTCTGTAGATGATATTTCTATGCAGATGACTTTTGCTGGAAAATTGACTGATCAATTCTCTTTCGGTGTGACTGCTAAGTATGTACAATTAGCTTTTGCTGATGTATCTAGTGGTGGTTTGGCTATAGACGTTGGGACTCATTATGATACTGGTATCGAAGGTATCAAATTTGGTTTCTCTGTCCATAACTTAGGTACAGACCACGCTTATAGTGGTACTGGTCTTGCTGGTAGAAATAAAGTCAATGATTATATCCAAAACTTACCTAAGGATTTAGAATATACTGCGTACAAGTTCTCTCTACCTTTGATGTTTAGAGTTGGATTTGGTAAAGAGATTTACTCTGATGAGATGAATCAATTAGATGCTGCATTTGACTTTGTTGCTTCTTCTGATTCACCTGAGCAATATGTAGTAGGTTTTGAGTATTCTTGGAATGATTTAGTATTCGTAAGAGGCGGTTATCTACTTGGTCACGACCAATTAGGCATAGCTGGCGGTGTTGGCCTTAACTATAATAGTGGTGGATTCAACGGTGCTCTAGACTATTCTATCAACCCAACTGCGGATATAGGACTTATCAACAGATTTACTGTTGGTCTTGATTTCTAATTTGAATAAAATAATTTAATTCAATGCCGTTAAGTATAATTATATTTGACGGCATTTTTATATGAAACAATTAATTAAAATAACATTATTCTTTATATTTATTCAACTGAATGCATATTCGGTTGAATTCAATATTTTGCAGTTCAGATATGATGAAAGTAAGACTCTACTTGAATTTAATTATCAGTTTCATAATGATAGCTTAGAATATAAATTAAATAAGGATAGTACACTATTCTCCAAATCAGAATTTAACTTTATCATATCTTCTACTGGAATAGAATCTATTAATAATAGCTGGGAATATACTTATCAAAAAAAACAATCTGACTCTTCACTTGTTATTTTCGATAAGAAATTCTACACTGTTTTCCCCGGTCAGTATGAATATAAGTTTACAATAAACAACGGAACCAAACCAATAGAGGTTTTAACTGGCAAAATTAATGTCAGAGATTTCAATAAAAACACCGTTCAAATTTCCGATATTCTATTAGCTCACCAAATTGAAAATTTTGATTCAACTCAGCATAACATTTTATTCAAGAAGAATAGGCTCTTCGCTATACCAAATGTAGAACATACTATAAGTGGATTATATCCTTTCTTAAAATATTACTTCGAGGTTTATAATATAGATACTACGAGTATTAATAAATTAGAAATTGAATATATAGTCCAAACTGGAGATAATAGAGTAGTAAACAGCTTCAGGAAAAAAAGGGGGATTACGGGGGCTTCTTTTTATGACTACGGTATGATTCCCGTAGATACTTTAAAAAATGGTATTTATAAGATACTAGTTAATATTTATAATAATAATAAAGTAATTCAATCACAAGTAACAAAATTCTATGTTTTGGATCCCTCTAGAGATTTCCATATTAGTGATAAATATGTTGAGAATCTTACTTTTGAACGTAGTCCGTTTGCTATTATGTTAGAAGAGCGTGTTAGATATGAGTACGAGACAATGAGAATATTGTTGTCAGAGTTTGAAATAGAAAAATATGAAATGCTTAACTCATTGCGTGCTCAGCAAAGAGCTCTCTTTACTTATTGGAAAGAAAGAGACCCTGATACTACAACAACTGTTAATGAACTAATGACTAAGTTTCAAGAGAGAATAGAGTATGCTTCTAAATACTTTTCCAGAGGTGATATTATGCCGGGTTGGAAGACTGAAAGAGGAAGAATACTTTTGAAATATGGATTTCCTACTAACCGTGAAATATTCAGATCTAAAGGTAATCAGAAAGCCGCTGAGGAATGGCAATATGACGAATTATATGGTGGATCATATTTCTTTTTTGTGGATAGATATGGAGATAATTCTTTCTTACTTGTTCACTCAACTGCTCCTGGTGAAATAAAAAATTTCAATTGGTTCCAAGAGTTTAATCCTGCTATCGATAATGATGGTAGTCCTAAATACAATAGTAGTAGAAATAATAGTAGATAATGAAAAATTTAATTCAAAAAATATCTTTGCTTTTATTTAAAGTACTACGAACTTTTCTTAAGCTAATTCCTGAATCCCTGAAAATCTCAATAGGTAAGTTGTTTGGGATAGCAATGATTTTAGTATCTTCAAAGCGTAAAATAATTACTTATAATAATATAAAAGAATCTAATCTTAACTATTCCGATAAAGAAATCAGAAAAATACTCAAGGAATCATACCAAAATCTTGGTATAACACTAGTCGAATTGCTAACAATAGATACTTATGATTTCAAATCAAACACTCCGAAAGTATATTATTCTAATATAGAAATTATCAAAAAAGCCCAAGAAAAAGGTAGAGGTGTAATTCTGCTGTCAGGTCATTATGGTAATTGGGAGCTGTTGGCCTATTCTGCAGGTGCATTAATTAATGATATATTGAGACTGGTAATCAAACATCAAATGAACCCTTATACTGACCAATACCTCAGAAACTTGCGACAGAGAAGTGGAAATAGTCTGATAGATATGAACAAAGCTGGTATGAGCTTAGTAAAAGCTATCAAAAATAATGAATTAGTGGCATTACTTTCTGATCAGCGAGCTGGAAAAAATGAGGCATTAGTTATCAATTTCTTAGGAAGACCAGCAAGAGCATATAAAGCACCTGCTGTATTAGCCCTGAAATACAAAACTCCTCTTATCGCAGGTTTTGCAGTACGTGACAATAAAAATAATTACAAAGTTGACTTAATTGAAATTGACCATTCCGATCTGGAAGACAATGCCGATGGGGTAGAAGAGCTAACAAGAAGATATTTATCACTTTTAGAAAATGCTATAAAAGAGAACCCTGGTCTGTGGGCTTGGCAACATAATCGTTGGAAAATAGATTGATAGAAATTTCTCCTAATAGTAAAATATTGATAATCAATACTGCTTTTTTAGGTGATATTGCATTGACAGCATTTCTAACTCAAAGAATAAAGAACACTCAGGAATGCAATATTTCAGTTTTAACAACAAAAGCAGGGGCAGAAGTCCTTTCGCCAATTAAATCCATTGACAGCCTGTTTATAGTAGATAAAAAGGGGTCTCATAAAACGATAAGCAATACAATCGAGTTTGCTAAAAGTCTTTCTTCTTATAATTTTGATGTTGTTATATCACTTCACAAATCTTACCGTACTTCACAAATAGTAAAGAATATTACATCAGAGGTAAAAATTGGGTTTGATAATTCTAGTAACTCTAGAGTTTATACTCATAAGGTGAAGTATAAAAGGCATATACACGAAGCACTTCGTTATATATCTACTCTCTATGATGATATGAATTTAGTTAATGTAGAACTAGACATGACTTTAGAAGACAAATTATTCGTTGAGAACATATTAGTGCAACAAAAGTTTGATGAATCTAAAAAGACTATCATACTTGCTCCTGGTTCAGTTTGGGCTACTAAAAAATGGGGTAGTACAAATTACTCACAATTAGCAGACCTTTTAAAAAACAACTATAATGTAGTTGTGATTGGTAGTAAGCAAGATAAAATAGAGACTAGTTCGGGGGTTATTAATCTATGTGGACTGACTACAATTGCTCAGACATACCAGCTACTTTCGAATGCGGAGATACTAGTAACTAATGATAGTGCCCCCACTCATTTTGCCTCATTAACGAATACTCCGACTATTACTATATTCGGTGCTACTCACCCTATGTTCGGATTTGGACCTCAGGCAGAAAAAAGTATTGTTATTCAAAACGAAAAGTTAAAATGCAGACCTTGTAGAATTCACGGTTCGGATGAATGCCCAATCGGGACACATGAATGTATGACTTCCATAAAACCCGAAATGGTAATTGCGAATATTAATGAGATGATTCAGAAGGGTTAAGATTTAGCCATTTCTATTATCATTTCATATTCATCCTTTCTAACAGAGCTCACAGACAATCTTGAATTACGTACTAAGTGCATCTCACTAAGAGAATCTACTCCCTTTATATCAGCTAGATTTACGGGATTAGCAAAAGTCTTTTTGAACTTCACTTCTACTACAACCCAGTTCGTATCTTCCGTTGTTGGATCTTGATAGAATTCTTTTACTATTTCTACTTCGCCCACTACTTGTCTATCTTTACCACTATGATAAAAAAGGGCAATATCGCCCTTTTTCATTTCTTTCATGTTATTTCTAGCTTGGTAGTTTCTTACTCCTTCCCACATAGTCTTCTTATCAGTTTTCATCTGTTCGAAACTATAGGTGTGTGGTTCGGATTTGATTAACCAGTAATTCATATCTATTTAAGTGATTTATATAATATAGATTCAACTGAAACTGAGTCTGGAGTCGAAGTTAAATCCAAAACTACTGAACCATGTTTTACGAATAATTGAGGTAAATCCGTAACTGTGATGAAGTCTTTTTCGGGATAACTATAAGACTCATCTAACATTATGTATAAATTAATGTTTTCGTGGTTAATACCTGCAGCGTCTAATGTTTTCATCATTCTTGGGAATAATTTTGTAGTAGCATTACATTGACAATCCATTTTTAAATAAAAATAAAACTGATCATCGCTAGATTTATATACAGACATTAAACTATCTACATAATCTGTATCTGGTATATATGTATTATAGCTAGTTTCATAAGTTTCGAAACCCGGTTGAGTAGTCAGATCTTCAACCGTAACTTTGGTCGCGGTTTTATCTACAGGGTCAGTAGTCGAGTCACTACAACTAATTAAAAATGCTAACATTAATACAAATAATAACTTTTTCATATATTTTCCTTTATTGGTTTCTACTAATTTACAAATAACAGTTGAATAAGAAAAGAAGCACAATATAAATGAAGATAAATAAAAAGGAATATCTTCACATGTAAATCTAAAAATTCATGATTAATTGCGATAGAAAGTATGTTCTTTAAAATCAAACCAACTGCTACTTATTTAACTTTCTTAAATAATCTTTAATCCAGAGAGTCAAGATTCTGACAGGATGAAACTACAACTCTCTTTCAGTCCTTGCTGTGATATATAATAAGGTGGCATTTACTTATTTGAGACTTATCCAATACGTCTCTATCTTTCTTAATAAAGACAAAAAAAATGACTGCCTTACTAAGACAGTCATTTTATTATCTAAATTGCAATGCTGATTATTTCTTTTTGCTCTTATCAGGGAAAGGAGGTACAACAGGTAGTTTCTTGTTCTTATCGAAAGTTTTCATTTCTTTTTGAACTTCTTCTATTGCTTTTTCTAACTGTTGGTCTATTCCTTCCATTACTTTAGCTGGATGATTGTCAACCTCTATGTCTGGAGAGATACCAGTTCCTTCAAGTACCCAATCGCCTTTTGCGCCTAAGTTAGCAAATTCAGGACGAGTTAGGTAACCACCGTCAATAAATGGTAGTGAGCCACGAATACCGATTACACCACCCCAAGTACGTTTACCGATTAGTTTACCTAATCCGTAGTATCTGAATTGGTAAGGGAATAAATCACCATCCGACATCGACATTTCGTTTATCAAACAAACCATTGGTCCCATGAAAGTTGCATCTGGTTTAGCTGATATGTCTTCTTGATTTCTGATATGTTGTGCTATTGATATATATCTTCTCAATCTTTCGATTATCATTGGAGATACGTTACCGCCACCATTATATCTATCATCTATTATTAGTCCTTCTTTGTCTAATTGTGAATAGAACGTTTTAGCAAATTCATTCAACCCATTGCCCACTCCCATATCAGGAATGTGGATGTAACCAATTTTGCCGCCACTCTTCTCATCTACTATTTTTCTTCTACCTTCTACCCAATTGTAGTAGCGTAAATCATTATCGCTTTTTATAGTTTTTATATAGAATTCTTTAGCTCCACTCATAGAGTTGCTAGTATTTACCGTGATTTTTACTAACTTATTAGCTTTATTTTCAAGAGCCATATTTGGAGTGAATTCGTCTGTTACTTTCACATCATCAATAGCTAGTAAATACATACCTTTAGTTACATCTACTCCTGGTTCAGTTAGTGGGGAGCGTTTGCTTTCTTCCCAGTTTCTACCAACAAGTATATTTGTAAATTTCCAATTCTTGCCGTCTAATACTAAATCAGCACCTAGTTGGCCAATAGATATTGTTTTCACTTTAGGCATATCACCTCCACCAACGTACGCGTGACCTACGTTAAGCTCACTGATTAACTCACCTAGTACATAAGTCAAATCTGTTCTATGTTGTACATATGGCATTAGTACTTCGTATTTAGTTCGCATTTCTTTCCAATCTACTCCATGCATATTTGGGTCATAGAAGAAATCACGCATCTGTCTCCAAGTTTCAGAATAGATTTGATTCCACTCTTCAACTGGATTAATTTTAGTTTCCATATTAGAAAGATCAACTTTATCTTTAGCTGAAGTCTCTACTTTATCCGCAAGCTTTTGGATATAGTAGTCTTCGCCAGATTTTATAAATATATTTTTACCATCTGGAGTTATATCCCATTGGTAAAAACTACCAACTTGTTTTTCTTCTTTTTCGTTGAAATCAAATAAATATGTTGTTGGTTTAGCACTAGCACTAGTTTTCACGTAGTACATTTTGTGGTCTTTAGTTGGAGTTAATCCGAAGTAGTTACCAGCAGATGTTGGTACATCGAAAACTCTATCTTTGATACCATCAAAATCTATTTCAACAGTAACATCTTTTTCTTTTTTGTCTTTATCGTCTTTCTTATCGTCTTCTTTCTTATCAGCAAAACCTTCGAACATGAATGGTGATTTAGTTTCTTTTTTCAAAGGAACACCATATATCTTGCTCATATCAGCATAAGAGTAATTCCACTCAAGATTGTTAATATCTGCATTGAATGATCTATTAGAAGTATAGAACAAGAAGTTTCCACCTGGTGAAAATACACCTTGGCTTGCATTAAAGAACTTGTTTGTTACTAACTCATTTTTACCACTAGCAATAGAGTGCACAAACACACCTGAAATATTAGGGTTCAGATTATCAGTATAAACTATCCATTTGCTGTCTGGCGACCAGTTGTAATCTCTAATTTCCCAGCTTCTTGATTTTATTACTTCTTTTCTAGCACCACCTGGTACTGAGTAGTAATACAATTTCATCGATTTGTCAGAAGTCAGGATATTCTTACTATCAGGAGACCATTCTAACTCATATCTGTAAGATTCAAAATCTTTAGAAAGTTGTTTTGTTTCCGAACCATCTGGTTTTACTAAATAGATTTCATATTCCCCACTTACATCACTTATATAAGCAATCCATTTGCCATCTGGTGACCAAGCTGGATTTCTATCGTGCGCGTTTGATGAATTCGTTAAGTTTTTAGTTATTCCTTTCTCTTTTGAAACAACGTATATATCGCCTCTTGCAGAAAACAAAGCCCATTTACCATCAGGAGAAACTGTGCTTCCAGATATTTCATCATTTACAGCTTCTATTCTAGTTCTAGCTGTAGGGAAATCATCTTGCACTGTGATACTAACTGGTTTTACAGTTTCAGTTGCATAGTCCATTAACTGAACTTCGCCTCCCATCTCAAATGCAATATGCTTAGTACCTTTTGATGGGAATTTCACATCATAATTAGATGAGTTTGTGATTTGTTTCTCTTCTTTAGTTTTTGTGTCGTATCTATAAATGTTCATAGTGCCAGTTCTGTCAGAGATATAGTAAATCTTATCTCCATTCCATATTGGCATTATATCTTGAGAATCATTATTAGTTACTTGGGTCAATTCTTTTGATTTGAAATCGTAAATCCAAACATCGGCTACTTGACCACCTCTATATCTTTTCCAAGTTCTATAATCACGGAAAATTCTGTTATAAGCTATCTTAGTTCCATCAGGAGATAATGAAGCATATCCAGAATTAGGTAAATCCAATGTTTTAGGAATACCCGCAATCGCTGGTACTGTGAAGATTTTTCCTTCTAATACATGCCAGCTTTCTTCACGAGAACGATATACTATATCTTTACCATCTTTAGTCCATTCCAAAATGATTTTATTAGGACCCATTCTTTCTGGTAATCCCTCTACGTCCATGTTGAACGTACGTTGTATTGGCATTCCACCTTCTGAAGGCATTACGAATACTTGTTGGTTACCATTATATTCACCAGCAAATGCTATTGTTTTGCCATCGGGTGAGAATCGAGGAAACATCTCTATACCATCAGATACTGTTACTCGTCTAGCCAAACCACCACTAATAGGTACTACGAAAATATCGCCGGCATGAGTAAATGTGATTTGAGTATCCGAACTGTTAGGGAAACGGAGTAGTTTTGATTGACCAAACATCATAACAGATGATGTTAGTATAATAAGTGCGGTGAGTATAATTTTTCTCATTATTCACTTCGTTTTAAATTTATAAAAATGATATTTATTACTATTACTACGACTAACTAAAATGTTAGTTGTTTTTTGTAGATAAAAAGCAATATCTTACAAAAAAAAATAGCAATTGTAATATTGCAATTTAACCATTGATTTGATTGTCTCAAAGTTTGAAACAAAAGAATAGCTTAGAAAAATAAAAAATGCTAACCTTCGTTTAGATTCTGAAAATAAATTAATCAACTAACATAGAGAGATTGTAGTGAATATACCTAAAGTATTTGAGAATAATAGGCAGTGGATTGCTGATAAATTAGAAATAGATGAAAATTATTTTACTGAACTATCTAAAGGACAAAACCCCGAATTACTTTACATAGGCTGCTCTGATAGCCGAGTAACAGCCGAAGAACTAATGGGAGTACAACCAGGTGATGCATTCGTTCATAGAAATATTGCTAATATGGTAATTAGTATAGATCTAAATACAATGTCAGTAATCGAATTTGCAGTAAAGCATTTAGAAGTTAAACATGTAATTGTATGTGGACATTATAATTGTGGTGGTGTAAAAGCGGCTATGCAATCTGCAGATCTAGGCATCTTAAATCCTTGGCTCAGAAATATCCGAGATGTGTATAGAATTCATCAGCAAGAGATGGATGCAATTGAGAACGAAGGTGATAAGTACAATAGATTAGTGGAGCTTAATGTACAAGAGCAATGTGTAAATGTAATAAAAACAGCAGTAGCTCAAAGGGCAATAAAAGATAGAGGACTAACAATACACGGTTGGGTTTTTGATATCAATACTGGTAAACTAATCGACCTTAAAATAGACTTCAAAGAGATACTAAAAGATATCATGCAAATTTATACTTTGGATTAAGTTTGATTAGATTTTTATATTTGTTCTTTCAGAGTGTGGAATGGTGCTTACCAAACCAGAGGCATGAAATCTTCCCTTATATAGGGGGAACTTGTATCCACTCACTTCGAGTGCCTCAGTGAACTTGGAATTAGAATAAAGAAGGGTTAGATGACAAAATAATGAAGAATAAAAATTTACATAAGAGTATGATATTATTTATCATACTCTTTTTGTTTGGGTGTAACAGTAATGAGAAATCAAATGAGAACAGTCTCACTGAAAAAGTAAATACTTACTTATCTCGTCTACATGAGAATGGAAAGTTCAATGGTTCAGTACTAATATGTAAGAAAGATTCAGTTATTTACTCTTCTGCTTTTGGTCTCGCAAATCGTGAGCTATCAAAACCGAACAATGACACTACCACTTATCTAATTGGTTCTATTACCAAGCCGTTCACGGCAATGGCAATTCTACTATTAGAAAAAGAAGGTAAGTTAGAATTGAGCAATAAACTATCTGCGTATTTCCCTTACTTCCCCAAAAGTGATTCAGTAACTATTGAAATGCTACTAACCCACACATCTGGAATTAGGGATTATCATTATCTACCAGATTGGGTAGAAATTAGCAAGCTCGATAGAACACCTGAATATACAATAGACCGAGTAGCAGAATTACCTTATGATTTCGAACCAGGAACAGATTTTAAATATACTAACTCCGGTTATATATTATTAGGATTGATAATTGAAAAAGTCATTGGTCTTTCTTTTGAGGAATACATAAAGACTAAGATAATAGAACCTCTAGAACTTACTAATACTGGTATTATTGATAATAGGAAAATGGTAGATGGGCTAGCAAATGGCTACAGTACGAATCTAAAAACATCAGAGAAAGCAGAATATATTAACTACTACCAACCCTTTAGCTCAGGGAACATGTACTCTACCACCTTTGATTTGTGGAAATTCACAAAAGCGGTCATGAAAAATAAGTCATTGACTGAAGAAAAGACAAAATCAATATTCACCTCAGGATTAGGAAGCTATGGCTATGGTTGGGGAATCAGGGAATACGACTCAGTTCTTGCCTATGGGCATTTAGGTGCTATGAATGGATATGTGGGTGGTATTACTTATATACCAGAGGGTGAATACTTCATTGCTTTTCTGACTAATGATGACAATACTCAGAGATACACTGTCGCTGAGAATCTGGTAAAAATAGTCACTGGTAAAGAAGTAGGGTTGCCAGAGAAAAAGAAATTAATTAATTTGACTCGAAAACAGATTGAACCACACCTAGGCAAGTACATGATTAAGCTAGGAGATACTCTTGATGTGTTTATGGATGGTGGGTTAGTATATATGAAAGAAACAGGTCAACAAAAGCTAGAGCTATTCCCCATAGGTGATAACAAGTACACTTTCTCCGTTTTGGAGATGGATGTAGTGTTTGATGATATTGCAAATAGCAGACCGCAAGTCTTAAAGCTAGTTGGTAAAAAAGAGATAGTTGCTAAGAGGGTGGAGTGATGAGATGTAAAAAAATGAAAAGTTTGATTAATTAGGTCAAAAATAAATGTACAAAATAATAGTATACATAACTGTATTCATCATGCTAAGTTGTAGTAAAGCAACTACAAAACAGGGAAATTATGAAGATTACGGAAATCAAGAAATTGAGCATAGAGACAGTTTATTAGTAACGTTCACAATTAAAGAATGGGGCTTATTAAATTGGCGTGGTTGGGAAAATTATTCAAAAGACTATCACTTAACTAACGAATTAGTTGAGTACTTTATAGCAGGGACTTTTTATAGTCCTGATAAAACGAAAGTTATACTATGGGTTGGAGAAAAAAAACCGAATTCTAAGAGTATAAAAGAATACTCTGAATCAGATGATTCAAATAGAATATGTCCAGAAGGAGCGGATACAGTTTACAGTATGACTGCATTGATTGGAATTAGAAATTCACCTAACTCTAAATGGGATTTGTATCCATTTGACCAACAATTAGCAGTCTGTTATAGTACAAAAGAGCAAGTAATAAATGTATTAGAACAATACTATTTTAAAAATATGTCTAATCACAGTATGTATGTAATGCAGCAAAGTGGTGATGGTATTGGTACTAGGGTTCTAACACCTTTTGCATACAATTTACTTGATAGTGATTTTTGGGAGAATTCGTGGCTATGGAAAAAAGATACTGTTGGATCATACGGGTTATATCCTTTTCAAATCAAGGGGTATGATTGTAACATAAATGACTACAATCGGTTACTAAAATATGACCCTAAAACACATAAACCATATCCTAATAATGAAAGAAAACCATTCAAAAACAGTCTTAAAGATTGTGCAAAACCATTTGATTTACCAATATTAGATTACCCTAAAGAAATTTTTGAATTATACAATAATTAACTATTTATCTAATGTTCTGTTACTAAAAGAAACTAAATATTTATGAAAACAGTAAATAAAAAAGAGATAGTAGCGAAGAGGGTGGATAGAATAACCTCTGATATTAAACTACCAGTTTAGTTGCCTGGATCCTTCACTCACTTTGTTCGTTCAGGATGCCGAGTAATTGAACTCTGTAGCCTTTGTGCTACAAAAACTTGAAAAAGATTTCTTCGTGGTTATTGTGTTAGAAAATATAAACCCTAAATCCCCCAAATTTTATTATATTGAAGTTGAGTAAATATACATACTGCAAATACAAATTGACTGAATCTTATATTAAAAATACATTCGTTTTGCTCTCATTGGGGGCGAACATAGGCGACAAGAAATCTACAATAGACAAAGCTGTAGAGACGTTAGTTGAGTCTGGTGTGATTTCACAAGCAGTAGTATCATCTTACTATGGTACAGAGCCCTATGGAGTGAAAGACCAGAATTGGTTTGTAAATATTTGTGTGAAAGGGATGACTCAACACTCTCCTGCTGATTTGCTAGCCAAGTGCAAAGCAATTGAGAAACTGTACGGCAGGCAAGAGCGAGAGAGATGGCATGAAAGAGAATTAGATATAGATATAATATTCTACGGAAAAGAAGTAGTTGAAACCGATAGTCTGACAATTCCTCATAAAGAATATAGAAAACGAAATTTCGTATTAGTACCGGCGTCAGAAATAGCTGGTAGCTATATACCACCGAACAACGATTTAAGTTTGGAACAGTTAGTCAAGCAATGCGACGATTGTTGCAAAATAGATAAAATGAATTAATATGCATATACCAGAAGAAATAATAGAGCAAATAAGACGGGACGCTGATATTGTAGAGATTATCAGTGACCACATGGTATTGAAAAAACGCGGTAAGAACTATATTGGACTTAGTCCATTTACCAGTGAAAAGACCCCTTCATTCGTGGTATCACCTGACAAGCAAATATTCAAAGATTTCTCTTCAGGAAAAGGTGGAAACGTATTCACTTTCTTAATGGAATACAGACGAATCACTTTCCTAGAAGCTGTGGTAGAGCTAGCAAACAAACTCAGCATAGAAATACCAACTCAATCTGGCTCTGACCAAAAGCAAAATACCGAAAAAGTATCTAAAAGAAAGCGTACACTCGAATTACTCGAAGAAGTCAAGAAATTCTATATAACTTCGATGCGATTAGATGAAAAGCATACTGCCATAGAGTACTTTATAAAGCGTGGATTCACCAGCGAAGTGCAGGATAAATTTGCACTTGGATATGCCCCTGATAGTTGGGACGCAACGGTAAACCATTTGAAAAGCAAAGGATATACAGAGCAAATTATGCTCGAATCAGGTGTAATTGGTAAAAGTAAGACTGGTAAACTATACGATAGATTCAAAGGAAGAGCAATCTTCCCTATAAAGGATCATCTAGGAAAAGTAATCGGATTCGGTGGTAGAGACTTGACTAATAGCGATAAAGCAGCTAAGTATATCAACTCTCCACAGACATCTATATATGACAAGAGCGACGTACTATATGGATTTTATGAAGGAATGGATTCTATTCGTAATAACGAAGTAGCAATACTAGTAGAGGGTTATGCAGATGTAGTTTCACTTAGTCAAGCAGGTGTAGAGAATGTAGTGGCAGTCAGTGGTACTGCACTTACAGAAAAGCATACAACTAGATTGAAGAGATATGTTAATTCTGTATTTTTGAACTACGATTCGGATAGAGCTGGAGTTAATGCGGCTGATAAATCTATTGATTTATGCTTAGAAAATGAGATAGATGTAAAGATAGTCGTACTTCCAGAAGGGCAAGACCCCGATAGTATTATAAGAGAAAAAGGTAAGAAAGAGTACGAGCTATTGCTTAGAAAAGCGAAAACTTTTGTCGAGTTCAGAGTAGAGAATTTCAAGAAGGATAATGATGTCAAAAATCCTAAATTGCTCTCAGAATTTTTACAAAAGATGGTAAGAACTATCAACAAGATTAAAGATGTATTCGTTCATGACCATTATATAAATAGCCTAGCTTCGCTCTTAGATTTGAGTGAGTCAGAGCGGAGCCTTATTTATCAAGAGAAAAATAAGGCAAGTCAAAGATCAGAGCAAGGAAAGTTGGAGTTAGTAACAGGTACAAAAAGCTCTTGGCAACCAGAAAATATGGTTACCGATCTAAAGCTAGTGCTGAATGATGCTGAAATAAAAATATTCTCACATCTGTTACACAGTAAAGATATAAAGCAAGTAATTGTCAAATTGCAACTTACGCCTGAGTTCTTTCAGACTAATATGGCAATGAGAATATTCGATCATTTGGAATATCTCGAATTCAACACTACTGAAGAGCTTTTCCAACAAATCTTACATTCAGAAGAAGCAGAAGAAGAAATAAATAGTATATTAACTAATATACTATTGCTAAATGAAGAATTTAGACCTTCTGATGAATGGGAAAAATTCAGACATATAGAAGCAACGAATGAAGAGGTCTTGATACAAGAGGCAATCAGGAGTATAATCCTTCATAATCTGGAAGAAGAAATAAGATTAATAATAGAAAGAATAGAAGAAGAACCAGATAACGATTCAATAATGATTAATTATAGAGACTTAATAAAACGAAGAGAAGTGATGTATGAAAAAGAAACCAAGAGTTAATAAATCCATAGTAGGAGCTATATTATTAGCGATAACACTATGGGCATATACTACTCTCAATAATGAGTACGTTACTTTCGTAAAAGTTCCTCTGAAAGTTATAATGCCTAATAACAGAGCGATAGAAAACCCAATACCTCAGGATTTAGATATTGAAGTTAAAGGGAAGGGTTGGGATATATTCAATTTACTTTTTTTCAACACTTCGAAAGAAATAAGTCTAGATTTATCTAAACAAAGAATAGAGAAAAATGACATAGAAGTAGGCAGACAACAGATACTTAAATCAGTTCGATATATTGGTAATCTAGAAACTATTGATGCTCTTCCTGATAATGTAGAGATAAGAACAGGGATAAGTGGCGAGTACTTCGTAGAAGTAGAACCAAACGTTAAAATAATTCCAACGCAAGGGTTTACATTAGTAGAAGGACCAAATGTAGAACCTGAACGAATCCGAATAAAAGGTAATAATAAGATAGTAAGCAATATAAAAACATGGAAAACAGAATATACTATTATAAACGATGTCTCTAATAAATTCAGAGTAAAAATCGCCCTCCAAGATACTCTTGAATCTATAGTTGCAAAGTCAAGACAAAGTGTATTTTTATTCGGAAAACTAGAGCAAATAGCAGAACGTACTTTCAAAGACGTACCATATACTCTAATAAATGGTAAAGCTGAAAGCTATGATATAATGCCAAAACGTTTCGAAGTAACAGTGCGTGGAGGTATCACTGCCGTATCACAAGTTGAACGTTCTGACATAGAGCTAATACTAGATGCGAACGAGGTATATAATACTAGCTCATCTACTGTACTCCTAAAATCAAAGGTAAAAGGCAAAGTAAAGCTTAGTGCTCCAACTCAGATGTATGTATATGTCTTTCGAAAATCAAATGAAAAGAACATGTTAGAATTTGCAGGTAAATAAATAATACTATTATTTGTTAGATATTATTATTAATTTAGAAAGTTGATTTTAATAATATTAGGAGTATTTATGAAAAAAATTATTCAACTTTTGATTGGAATTACATTCGCCTCTACACTCTCATTCACAGCAAAAGCTGAATTCAACAAAGACGGAGTGTTAGAAGTGCCAGGTGATTTCAATCTTTTCACATCAAAAAATCTACAGGGTTATACGAAGCCATTATTCACGACAATCGGTCAAGGAGCTCAATCCAATTTATTTACAGTAGCTTCTTATGATGAGAGTTATTCCATAGGTATGGATTTCTCATTATCTTCTACTCTAATCCCTGGTAGCCAGCAAGTATATGACGCTGTACTTCCCGCTGCTTTTGGCGATACAAATAGAATGGACAATGCAGCTTATTTGAATGGTAAAATAGTTCGTAATGTCGGTGGAACAATAGAACAGCCAACAATTTATGGTGGAGCTAGTAATGCTATATATGTAGTAGCACCAGTAAAAGGTGGTGACCCAGCAGACAGTATTTACAAAACTATTGCTTTCAACGAAGGTACTAATATAACTACAATGGCTTCATTGCCAGCATTCCAACTTGTGTTTGGATTGCCCACGAGAACCGAACTTAGATTCCGCTATTTGGGTGCACCAGTAGATGACCAAATGTACAGTCACCTTGCTATCTCTGCAAATCAACAATTGGATCACTGGATGGATCTATTCGACGAATCCGATAATATGGCTCTAGCTCTTAATGTATCTTACCAGTTTATGACTTTGGCCAAAACAATTGATATGAACTCTTGGGCTGTTGGACTTCACTTTAGCAAAGGATTCGGTGATGGATTATCGGTTTACGGAGGTTTACAAGTAGAAGATTTATCTGGTACATTCAATATGGTAAGACAAAACGGATACAATGCAGATTATTATGAAGTTGATGGCAAAACATTAAAATCAGCATCTGCTATACCTAAAGAACAACAATTAAATTATCAAGCACACGTTGCTGCTAGAAAAGATGTAGAAACTAATCCATTTGAAGAAGTTAGATATTTGAAGCCATTAACATTTGACATTGAGTCATTCACTAGCTGGAGATTTACTGTTGGTGGAGCTTACGAATATGGTATTATGGAACTTCACTTAGATATGGGTTATGCTTCGCAAATGTTCCTAAACGGTGGTATTAGACTACGTTTCAAAGAATGGGGAAACAGTTCAGCATCTGCTGAATAAAAAAATTGATTATTAAATTTATATAGGTATTTATATTATGAAAAACTTAAAGAGCTTATTAGTTGCTTTACTTGTTGCAGCTGGTATTATTGGTTTTAGTAGCTGTGATGTCACTAATATTAGTGATGTTGTTCTACAAATGACTGTCGATTTCGACCCAATTTTTGAAGATAAAATGGTTCCTGATAGTTCAATCGACCTAACTGATTTGAACGATTACGAGACATATAGAGACAACAAAGAAGATATAGAAGATGCACAAATTCTGCATTTCAACTATAGAATCGATGAAATTAAAACTGAAAATAATATGGATATCGATTCTATTGTTTTTGAATCTGTAAACTTCTATATGATACTTACTACTGCAAATGGTGATAGAATCCCTGGCCAAAGATACAAGCTTGGAGAGTTTAAGAATCTACATGTATCAGACTATTATAAAACAGCTAAGCATATAATCGAAGTACCTAGTGAACTAGGTAATTTGATTTCTGAACAAATCAAGAGTACTCCATACTTTGTATTCGTAACTGAGTATAGTGGACTTGTCGGTGAGAATGTTGATAATAGATTTGACTATATCAAATCTCACATGGATATGGTATTAAGAATCAAAACTAAATAGATAATAGTCTAAAACTAGAATCTTATTCAAGCCCTCTTTTATCAGAGGGCTTTTTGTTCTCTTCAATAACAAAAGACAATCTTATCCGTTATATATACTATGATATATTTCAAACACATATTAGTTACTTCAATAGTTGCTATTATGCTTTTGCATACTGCAATTCCGCATAATCATTATGCTAAATCAGATGCTTTGCATTCGATAGAGCATAATCAAGTTGCGAATATTATTGATGTATTAGGACTTGGATTTCATCATAGTAGCCAAAAAGACCTAAATGAATCAAACCAAATTTCTTTTGAAATTCTAGATTTAGCAGCTGTTGAATTAACTGCATACCCACTAATAACAAAAGAAGTCACCCCTATAGAACTATCTTCTGCAACAGTAGATTATACTCATTTATTCATCAAGCATTATAAATTTTTCAATTCAAATAAATTGCCTCTGAGGGCTCCTCCGAAAGAGATTATCTAATCTTACGTTATATCATATTTTATAATTTAAAAAAAAATAAAAAAAGGAGTTTTTAAGATGGAACCGACACATGTTCATCTATTAGTAAATCATTATCCAATATTCGCAACATTTATTGGATTCGTAATATTGTTATTTGGATTAATTAAGAATAACCAAACAGCAAGAGTTATAGCTTACGTAATTTTCGTTTCGGCAGCTTTTGTATCTTTTTTGGCTTTCCAAAGTGGAGAAGGGGCCGAGGAAATAATAGAGAAATTAGTTCCTAATTCAGAAAATTACATAAAAGAACACGAAGAAGCAGCAGAAATTGCACTGTGGTTTGCGATTGGATTAGGCCTATTATCAGCAATTGCAATATACACAACAATAAAGCAAAAGCTAATAGAAAAGAAAATAGGAATTACTATTCTAGTAGCATCTGTAATCTCGATTGCTTTTTTTGCTTACGTAGGTAGTTTGGGTGGTAAAATAGTACATGCCGAATTGAGAGAAAATTCTACCATAACAAACACAATCGAATAAAGTACAGTTATTTATTTACCCTAGTCAAAAGCTAGGGTTTTTATTTTTATTACTATTAGTTATCTTTAGTTTTTATAATTAGCATAATCAACTTTTGAAAACATTAAAAATAAACACAAACCCAGAAGTCCGTGCTGTGTATAAGAAATATCCAAAAGAAGCCCGATTAAAAATCGAGAATCTAAGGCGGATAATATTCGAAACTGCAAATGAAATAGAAGAACTAACTGAACTTGAAGAAACTCTCAAATGGGGTGAGCCAAGCTATCTTGCAAAAAAGGGTAGCACAGTAAGAATAGATTGGAAACCCAAAGCACCCAACCAATACGCAATTTATTTTAGTTGCTCCACTACACTAATAGAAACATTCAAACAAGTATATGGCAATCTATTCGATTATGAAGGTAAAAGAGCTATTGTATTCCAAATGGATGATAATATTCCCGAGAAAGAGCTAAAAAGCTGCATCAGAGCTGCTTTAACTTATCACAGAGTGAAGAAATTGGATAAGTTGGGGTTATGAGGTTTAGACCACCTCCGCTTTTTTACGTCACTCAGATAGGAACGAAGTGGAGTGAAGAGTCCATGTAATTATAAGTATAGGGTGGAGTATCTGGATTGATAGATTAGTGAAATAGAAATTATTTGCCTAATTTTAAACCCTAGTAATTTTATATAATTCTATTGGTTTTATTTATGAAAATTATCAAAAGTAGAATATTTGCATTTATTTATGTTTCCATAAATCTAGTCTTTTGTACTAGTTTTCTAGAATTAAAAGCACAAAACGATAAATTATTTCCTATTGTAGATAATGGCTTATGGGGATATATAAACCAAGATGGTGAAATTAAAATTGAACCTATCTTTTTACAAGCGAGTAAATTTTCTGAAGGATTAGCGTCTGTTAGATTAAAAGGTATTTATGGCTTTATTAATAATCAAGGGGAATTCGAGTTGCAACCTCAATTCGATTATGCATTAAGTTTTAATCAAGGTATTGCAAAAGTGTATATTGAAAGTAAACCATATTATATAGACAAAAAAGGAAATATATTATTTGAGCATGATTATGCTGAAATTTTAGGATTCGAAGATAATAACTATTCAGTTGTCAAGACTAAAACTGAAAAACTAGGAGTTATTGATCTTCAAGGAAATTTAATTATAGACACCGTGTTTTTGAATATTGAACCATTTAGTAGTGAAGGTTTAGCTACTGTTGTTGGTGTGAATCATAATCCTTATCCTGATTATGATAGTTTAGACAAGGTTTATGAAATTGGTGTTATAAATTTAAAGGCTGAATTTATAGTTCCTTATGGTAAATATGAAAGAATCTCTGAATTTAGAAACGGATACGCAAAGGTAGAATTCATTAAAGATCCAACTATTAAATATGACTATAGAATTGGAATGATAGATACTACAGGTAATATCAAATTTATGATTCCAACTGATAACTGGAATCTTGATTATTCGAATGGTTATTTTTCAGAAGGATTAGCAATTGTTGATATAACTTCAAATAAAAACGATACTGAAAGCGATAATCTTACTACAAGTAGTGCCAAATACAGTGGAGTAATAAATGAAAAAGGTGAAATTGTATTTAGCAATTTAAATTGGAAAGAAATCACTCCGTTTCACTATAACAGAGCATTTGTTCAAGATACTAATTATAATTGGTACCTAATAAATAAATATGGAAAAATATTAAATGAAGAACCATACAAAAGACTAAATTATGATTCTTACAGCAGTAAAGTAGAAGATCTTTTTGAGGATGGAAAACAAATTGTGAAAACTAGTACAGGATGGGGAGCTATTGACACAAACGGAAATTTTGTTATTAAACCTAAAAAAATTGAAGAATTAAACAGTGATTCATTTAGAAAAAAGAATATAATTGGTATAATAAATCATCTATATAATGAAAATAAGTATTCATATGAGTTTGGCTTTTGGAATATGAACTCTGGTAATATTGTAGAGCCTAAGTTCCATTTTATTGATTATGAAGGATTTGATGATGAGTTAGTTTATGTTTTTCAAGATGGTAGAATGGGTTATATAGACCATAAAGGAAATTATATTTGGAGAGAAACGAA
This sequence comes from Ignavibacteriae bacterium HGW-Ignavibacteriae-4, assembly GCA_002839765.1. GTDB lineage: Bacteria > Bacteroidota > Ignavibacteria > Kapaibacteriales > UBA2268 > PGYR01. The sequence goes on along the minus strand of PGYR01000006.1, from coordinate 49,730 downwards.
AAAGGATTCCCCAAAAGTTATAAAATTTAACATTGATTATATGAAAAGAGGTAGCTATTATGCTACCTCTCCTTATAAAGAAGAACTAGCAGTTTATGGTGGATGGGGTATTTCAGAGAATGCATTCAGAAATAATTCCGATCTGATTGAATTTAAGGCTAATGAATTAAGTATAAAAGTTGTTAGTTATAAAACTTCAAATTATTTAGAAAAGTATAGTGCTATGAAGCTATTCGTAGTTAATACTAGTCTTGATACATTCTATTTTGATGCTCAAGATAGTAGGTTGTATCTTAAATTACAAGCTCAAGACAAATTAGGGGACTGGAAAGATATTGAATATTTATCTAACAGTTGGTGTGGTAATAGTTATCATTCGTTATTCTTACCACCAGAAAAACATTGGGAATTTATTATCCCTGTTTTCGATGGCGAATATAAAACTAAACTACGAGCAGAGCTACTATATAAAACACATTCTGTTGATAAAACAGAGAAAACATTATACAGCAATGAATTTGAAGGTAGTATAAATCCAGGTCAGTTCTGGAGAAAACAAGAATATTATCCGTCAGGGATTATGGATCCTTATAATGATTAAATTATAAACCTTGTTAACTTTACTTTTGCTTTAAAGCCTCAATTCAGATTATTTTCGCATCCAATCCGATAAATAATGAAATAATACGTTGTCTTAGACGCAACGCTTTATTATCTTTGTAACTTACATAAATCGGAATTTGATGAAAAACATTAGAAATTTTTGTATTATTGCTCATATTGATCATGGCAAATCGACCTTAGCTGATAGAATACTAGAGCTTACAGGTGCCATCACTCAAAGAGAAATGATACACGCTCAGATTTTAGATAATAATGCCCTCGAACAAGAAAGGGGTATTACTATCAAGTTACACGCTATTCAGATGGATTACAAAGCTAAGAATGGCGAAATATATAAGCTAAACCTAATTGATACTCCGGGTCACGTAGATTTCTCTTACGAAGTGTCACGTTCACTCGCAGCTTGCGAAGGTGCTATACTCGTAGTAGATGCTACACAGGGCGTAGAAGCTCAGACTATTAGTAATCTCTATATGGCAATAGAGAATGACTTAGATATTATACCAGTCTTGAATAAAATTGATTTACCAGCCGCTGCTACTACTAAGGACAATGTAAAAAAGCAAGTACTTGAGCTAATTGGTGGTAAGGAAGAAGATATAATCGAGGCATCTGGTAAATCCGGAATGGGTGTTATCGATATATTGGAAGCAATTGTAGAAAGAATAGACCCACCTAAGGGTGACCCCAATGCTCCTTTGAAAGCACTAATCTATGACTCTATATTCGACCCTTACCAAGGTGTCGTAGTTAATATCAGAGTTATCGATGGTGAGATAAAAGAAAATGATAAGATTACATTTATGTCCAACAAAACTGAACATATAGTTGAGCAAGTTGGAGTTATGAAAATGAAACGAGAGAGAACTAAAGTTCTTTCTGCTGGTAATGTAGGCTATATAACTGCTGCTATCAAAGGGCTTTCTGATACGAAAGTCGGTGATACAATCACACACGTTAAAGGTGGTGCTACTGAAGCTATTGGCGGTTTCAAAGAAGTAAAACCAATGGTATTCTCTGGTATATATCCAACTGATTCTGATGGATTTGAACTTTTACGAGACGCATTGTCTAAACTATCGCTCAACGATAGTGCTGTTACGTTCGAACCAGAATCATCTACGGCTCTTGGCTTTGGTTTCCGTTGTGGTTTCCTTGGGTTACTCCACATGGAGATAGTGCAAGAGAGATTGGAGCGTGAGTTCAACCAGACAATCATTACAACAGTACCGAACGTGCGATATAATGTTACTAAGACTAATGGCGAAATTGTATATATTGATAATCCAGCCCAAATGCCAGATAGAGTATCTATTGTTTCTCTACGCGAGCCATATATCAGAGCTCAGATAATCACTCCTGACACGTACGTAGGTAACATTATGTCGCTATGTATGGAGAGAAGAGCGGATATTGTTGACCAAAAGTATTTATCCGAAACTAGAGTAGAACTAATATTTGAGATTCCTCTTTCGGAAGTTGTATTTGACTTCTATGATAAGTTAAAATCTACTTCTCGTGGTTATGCATCGCTAGATTATGAGTTTTCACAAGAAAAAGAAAGCGATCTAGTTAAGCTAGACATAATGCTTAATGGCGAAACTGTCGATGCATTATCATATATCGTCCACAGAAATAAAGCTCACTCGTGGGGCAAGAAAATCTGTGATAAATTAAAAGAATTAATACCTAAGCAGATGTTTGATGTAGCAATACAAGCAGGCATCGGAAATAAAATTGTTGCTCGTACTAATATTAGTGCTATGCGAAAGAACGTAACTGCCAAATGTTATGGCGGTGATATATCTCGTAAACGTAAGCTAATTGAGAAACAAAAAGCAGGTAAAAAGCGTATGAAAATAATAGGTAGTGTCGAAGTGCCACAAGAGGCCTTCCACGCCGTGCTATCAATCGATTAGGAATGAAGAATTATGTCCGTCAAAGAGTATTTAGCAAACCGTAAGAAAAAGAAAGAATTACAACGCGAAAAGTTGAAGAGTATGTCTTTCGGAGAAAAAGCATTTTCTTTCGGAAAGACGATTTTAGGTGCAGTAATAGTAGTGATGATAATCAATGGTCTATTGGTTGCATCATTCGTAGTACCAACGGGTTCTATGGAAAATGAAGTAATGACGGGTGATTTTTTGTTCGTCAACAAATTCATATATGGTCCAACTACACCGCAAGTTATTCCATTTATAAATCAAGAATTACCATTCTACCAATTCCCAGGTATCAAAGATCCTGAGAAAGGTGATGTTATAGTATTCATCTATCCAGGTGATAGGGATCTAATTGAGGCGCAGGAATTTCAGTATTACCTCAAAAGATGTGTAGCCACTGCTGGTGATACTATTCAGATAATAAATGAAGTAATATATATAAACGGTGAAAAGCAACCACTACCTGAGAATGCTAACTTTAGTGCTAGTAATAACCCAAATGCACCTGCTGCATTCCCAATCGGATCAGATTGGACACAATCTAACTATGGTCCACTAGTTATACCTAAGGAAGGTGATGTAATTCCTATCTCAAGAGAGAATATCGATAGATGGAGAATCTTCATCCTTAGAGAAGGTCACAAAGTAACTTTTGATAATCAAAGTGTGTTCGTAGATGATAAGCCAATTACAAGCTATACAGTAGAGAGAAATTATTGCTTCGGTATGGGTGATAACAGACGTAATAGTTTGGATAGTCGTTCTTGGGGCTTTATTCCTTATGAGAATGTAACTGGAACTCCAGTAATAGTTTATTGGTCGTGGGATACTAACATGCCATTCGGTAGCTTCTTCGACAAATTATCAACTATCAGGTTCAATAGAATCGGTAATCTAATAGATTAATCTTGAAATCAATAAAAGACATACTGTTTACTATTATACTAGCAGTATGTCTTATTCTTTTTATAAAAGCGTTTATACTTGACTTTAGAGTCGTTGCTTCCGAATCAATGGTTCCTACCTTAGAAAAAGGCGATGTAATACTAATTAGTAAACTCGCTTATGATATATTTGGAATTAATTACAAATACCCAGAACCCAAAGAAATAATTACATTCGAACATAATAATGAACTGCTCATCAAAAGAGTAAAAGATGTGGATAGTGATGGGAACTTTTTCGTAGTTGGTGATAATGCTGACAATAGCGTAGATTCGCGTGAGTTTGGCTATGTAGATCATGATGAATTAGACGGAAAAGCTATTATTAAGTTTAATTTTAAGACTTTTTCTATTGCTTTCCTCAACGAATAAACTTAGAATCAGGGTTTAATCTGAAATTCATTTCCCCTCTTCCATTCATTAGTTTCTTTATTAAATCTGTGAGTTTCAAAGTATAGTGTATCGTTTGATACCTTAACTTCTATGAAGTGAAAATCTCTAATAGACTTATCTTTTTCTTCACCGTTTGTAATATCTTTATAGTCACCTTCCAAATCAATACTTCTTCTTGGGCCTCCACCACCACCAGATACTATGAAATGCTTTCCATCAATTAATAGATGCTCATAATTATGGCAATGGCCCGAAATAAATAGTTGTGCTTTCCTACTTTTATTAAATAATTCTACAAAGTTCTTCTTTGCAAATTCATCATCACCAAAACCTATCCCTGTTCCATTTGTAAATGGAGGTTGATGTGTAACTACGATTATATGCTTAACTTCATTATCTAAATCAAATCTATTTAGTTCATTTTCATACCATTCATTTTGTCTCAGACTTATTTCATCAGAAATATCTGTATTAGAATTTAAGAGAATAAATGCTATATTTTTGAACAAGAATGACCTCCAAGATGAATCTTTCAATTCAGGAAATCGATTCGTTATATTCAGTGAGCCAGTCTCGGAATCTCCAAAGTATTCGTGGTTCCCTAGAACTGGTACTATTGGGATATTCTTATTCCTTATAACAGATGTGGAACTATCAAAGTATCGCCAATCATCTTCAGAAGAAGCATCAAAAACCATATCCCCAAGATGCACTATGAATGAAGGTTTCTTATCTAAAGAAGCTATTTTCTTAAATAATTCGAATTGTACAGAATCGTTCGATTCACGAAATAGTAAATAACTTTCTAACCAACCAGTTCTCTGTGTATCGCCTATTAAAATGAATGAATTTGCCGATTCATTTTTAACGGTTGAACTTTGTAAAGTGCCGTATGTTGGTATTGTATAACTAGTCTTATTGGAACTACACCCGTTAAGTGTAACTGCAAGAAAAACAAAAGCTATTAGTAGTCGAGTATATTTCATTTAACAATATCAATAAATTTTAGAATCCAATATAACTAATCTCGGTTAATATTTTATTTACGGCTACACCATATAAATTGGTTAGTTTACAACTATTAGAACACCTATATTTATAAATCAATCTATTCTACTATGATCAGAGGACTATACATACATATACCTTTTTGTGCTACGATATGTAGTTATTGCGATTTCTACATAATTAAAAATCAAGATACTTACATTGAAAAATATGTAGATTATCTAGTTAAGGAATTTGAAATATACAAATCACTTAATCCAGATGAAATAGTAATAGATAATATATTTATAGGTGGTGGAACTCCTTCACTATTGACTCCCACACAGTTAGAAACAATACTCAGCAAAGTCAAAGAATGCTTTACCTTATTACCAAATGCCGAAATCAGTATGGAATCGAATCCAGCATCAATAGATGCACAAAAGCTGAATGAGTATAAATCAGTTGGGATTAACCGAATTAGTATAGGTGTGCAGAGCTTCGTAAAAAAAGAATTGGGCATACTCAAGAGAAACCACTCCCCCGGATTAGCCGAAAAGGTAGTTACGGATGCCGTTAATAGCGGTATAGAGACGGTAAATCTAGATTTGATATTCTCTGTCCCTGGGCAATCTCTTGCCTCGTGGACGTACTCTATCGAGAAAGCACTTGATTTGGGTACTAACCACTTTTCTACTTATAATCTGACTTTTGAGGAGAACACCCCTCTTTGGAATAAGATGCAATCAGGCAAAGTCGTAAAATACAATGATGAAGTAGATGAGTTTATGTACTTCACCGCTATTGAGATACTTACGAATAGAGGTTTTGATCACTACGAAATATCAAATTTCGCAAAAACAAACAACAAGTGCAGACACAATCTCAACACTTGGAACAGCGGAGAGTATTTAGCATTTGGAGTATCTTCACATGGCTTTTTTGAAGGAAGTAGATATAAGAACATCAGTAATCTACAGATGTATTACGAGTTAATTACAAAAGATAAATTGCCCATCATAGATTCAATCAAATTACATGAGTCTGATTATTCAGAAGAACTGATAGTACTTGGTCTAAGAGCTTCGGGGTTAGATAAAGCAAAGATAGAAAAACAAATTCCTAGCTTTTTCGAAAAAGCAGATAAATTTATGAACGAGCTAATTGACAAGGAATTTATAATTGAAACCAAAACTCACTACAAGCTAACTTCTAAGGGTTATGCTCTCTGCGATTCTATAACGAATAAGTTTTTGGATTTTATATAGTACGTTCGAATTATGAATAGTAACTATGTGTATGTCTTAATCAAAACCTTTAGCTTCAATATTTTGTAGTGCTATTACAAATCTTTTAATTTATCATTTAAGATTTCACTAAGAGTTATTCCAATTTCACTCTGATAAGGGAAACTGAGAACTATTAAAACATTTCCTTTTGTAATTACAATCTCTGGATGTGCTTCATTTGATTCTGTAGCTCCCCAAAGCAAACTCTCAATAAATCCTTTTCCTTTTTCGGCTTCTTTGTCGAACTCAAAATATAGTATAGAACCTTTAGTAGCTTCATACTCGAAAGTTTGAAATCGCTTTTCGATTACATTTCCTAGAATGAAACTATACATTTCTGGGCTTTCATATAAAAGATTAGATTGTATTGATCTACATTCCAATTTATCATGAGAAATATATTCTGTGGGTATTTCGCTTAATTTGATTTCAAACGAATCAATTGTATTTAATTGACTATATCCAAAGTTATAAGAAATAAATATTAATAAGAATAGAGTGATTATATCTTTCATTTTGTTTTCAATTATTGATTACTTAACAAATTTAATAAATATTATTTATTCAAACTTATTTATTTGTAAACTATTTCCAATTCATCATGTATATCTTAATAATCTTTTCATCTTGCTCAGAAATTGTACAAAGGATTATTTTCCTGGACTCTTCGCTAACTCCGTTAGCTCTGAGTGTCAATCTCTTTGTGGCCTCTCTGTTAAAACAAGTAATCTTGAATTTACTTAGAGTCAATAAACGGCTACAAAGTAAAGACAAAAAAAATGACTGCCTTACTAAGACAGTCATTTTATTATCTAAACAGCAATGCTGATTATTTCTTTTTGCTCAATTTCAAGTTCACTAAGGCACTCGAAGTAACCTCAAGTAACTAAATTACTCAGCAATATCTTCCATCTCTATTGTCTGCTCTACTTCTACATAATCTACGTAGCGCTTCATAGGAGCATTTATCTTTCTGACCTTAACGGTCGCTTTTTGTAAGAAATCAAATTTTTCTGCTATTTGATTTAGTATTTCGTTTGCTATTGTTTCTATTAGTGAGTACGAATCGCCTGTCATTACTTCTGAGATACAATACATAGCTATCTCATAGTTTAGGGCATAGTTCACGTCATCTCTTACAATAGCTGATTTGGCATCATAATCCATTATCAAATCGACTTCGTATTTGCCCCCTAGTTTTCTTTCTTCTTCTTTTACACCGTGGTAAGCGTAATACTGAGCATTTTTTATAGTTATTCTTGTTAAACTTGTCTTTTTCATGTTTTACTCTGTTTTAGTTCTTTGGAAAGTATAATTTAAGAATATTAATAATAATTATTCCCAATTGTAATTAATTTTATACTCAAGCGTTGTAGTTATACGTGCAATTTGTACAAATGTGATAAATATAGATTCAAATTTATGAATGACCTCGAAAAGCTAAAGCATTTATTTCTTTTCAAAGATGTAACAGAAGATGATAGCCATAGTGAACCAGTAGTAACCTTTGGGTCAATTATTTGGGGAGTATTGCTGCGCATGGCAATATTGGTCATTATCACTATGATACTAATGTACCAGCTAGGTAATAATGAAGTTTGGTATTTGTCCTTGTTTTTGATTTGGTTAGTAGCCCTTTATCCGGGATGGCAACAGTATCAGAACTATGAGAGCAGAATGAAAAAGTTCGAAGATGAAACTCTATGCGGCTCTTGCAAACACTTTAGCTCCGAAAGTCAGCTATGTAAACTATACGATGTACACGTTACTACTAACGATATCCCATGTGAGGGAGAGTCGTGGGAACCGAAGAGTAATTACTAGTTATATTTCTTTTATTTCGACTAGTCTATAATCACCTGCACCTATCAACTCAAAGACATATTCTTTCTTTTGTTTAGAATAAGTCCATATAACTAAAGTTCTATCATCTTTGAATTCTTCTTTTATTTCATTTGGAGATGATTTCAGTATATAGATTTTTCCTCTATCAGTTTTAGCACCATCATCTTCAGATATAGTCTTATAATTGAAGAAAGCATAATCCACACGGACAAAGTACTGCTGCAATGCTTCGTTGAAAGGAGTCAGTGGAGTCGGGTCTTTTTCTTTCCAATATTCTAGAAATGCTTCTGAAACATTATCAGAGTTATTTATTTTCTCTATTTCTTGTTCCGTAGCTATGTATTTCAATATTTCTACGGCATAGGGCAATTTATTAAGAGAAATTGGTTGGCTTACCCATTCTATTTTTATTTCGAAGTTTGTTACCTTTTCATTGTTCTTACTTATCTCAAGGCTATAAACACCCGGGATAACTTTGATACCTGGTAAATCTATATCCAAAACATTGTAGCTTTTGTTACGTTTCAAATCAAATTTTACATCTGAATATGCACTACCAAATCCGAAATCTACATTTCTAATTACATTACAAATTCCATTAACTTCATTATTAGCATCCCATTTTAGTGCTATTTCACTAATATCTTTCTTTTTGGTAAAAGTGTATGTGTAATTTGCTTCTTCCAAATCTTCTGCTGGGATTAGCATCTTTGCACCCTGAGCATCGAAAGATATTATTTGATTCAATCCAAAAGGTTGTAGCTCAGTATAAACGTCTGATCTTTGTGAGTTGAATAGTAGGGGAGTGTATAGTTCTGGTTTTTTGCTAAAATCAATTTTGTGTTTTTTAGTATTGAGATAGCTATTATCTTTTATATCAAACTTGATTTCTATATCAAATTTCCCTCGAGGTATTATTATTTCTTTTGTACCCTCTACGAAAATAGATTTGCTAAGAGTTTGCTCATATTCCTTGAAATATATAGTGTCAGAAATCTTAGAACGGTTTTTTACAATTCCGTCGCTATTCTGAAAAAGAATTTCTACCTCTAATACTCCAAAGTACTTACCGAAATTTGGTCCATCTTTCACTTTCTGAAATCTAAGTGACTCATTCGCTGCTTTTGCTAGTACAACTATTCTAGCAGAGTCGGGATTGCTATATGGCAATTCCAAAACCTCTGAGAATAGCGATTCACCATAAGAATAATACTTTGATTTGTCTATCTGAGCCGTTAGCGTAACGGATGCTAATAAAAGTAAAACAACTAATAATTTATTCATTTTCATTTAAAAAGTTTCTTAATATTACTGCTGCAGCTGTCATATCCAAATTTCCTTTCTTTCGGCGGTCTTTCTTTTTCTTACCATTAGCCACCATCATACTCATCGCCTCTTTACTTGAAAAATTTTCATCGTAAAGCACAACATCTACACCTGATATAACGGATAGCTTCTCTCTAAAGTTTTCGATTGCGACTAATACTTCCGAACTCTGTCCATCGTAGCGAATTGGTTGACCGATTACAATTAGTCCCGTATTCTGTTCTTTCAGCTCTTTTAGAATGTCATCGAATAGTGATTTGCTAGTAGCATCAAATACTTTGACGGGTCTGATAGTAATATGCAACTCATCGGAAACTGCAAATCCGATCCGCTTCAATCCATAATCGAAGCATACTATCCGTTTGTATTTATATTTGTTCAAATCCGTTTTCATCATCTGCAATTTAGTGAAAAAAGATTTGTGTTCTATTCTTATTAAACTCTTCTCCTTGCTTGTTGCTTTAACATCTTAATTTAAATAGTTTATACAAGCATCTAGTAAAGTGGCATATCTATTGTCTTGATAGTTACTAGAGCAACTAATACGGGAAAATAGATGAGATTTCTTTACACTTTTACATTTTTGTTAATTCTAATACACACAAATTGCTTTTCATCTTCTAAGAAATGGGAAGTGATTGATAATAACACTAGTGTCAAAAATCCTAACGGACATGAATTTTATTTCAAGTCTTTTGAAATGGAAGAATTGTACGGAATTTTCTATGCTGTTAATCTCAATAACACGAATGGTATTCTCTCTTCAACTAATCTAGCCCGTAGATGGGATGTCGCATTCTATGAGACATATAATACTACTGGTGCTTCAAATATTATATACGATCTTATAAAACAAGGGAATCAATTATATGCTCCTTCGGAACCAGGCTCTGTGCATATATTGAATTCTAAAACACAAGAATGGAATAAAATCAGAGTCTCTAATGAGTTTAATGAACCTGTCAATTATCTGCAATTCGTGAATGACTCAGTTGGATTTATAGGTTTCCAATCTAAATATGGTTTCTATAAAACGACTAATAAAGGTCTTAACTGGCAACCTTTTCGAGCATTATCATCTAGTATTCCTTCCAATTTTATATTCGTGAATTCGGTAGCTAAAAGTGAGAATGAATTGTACATGGTTGGAAATGAAAATGATTCATTAACTTTTTACAAGACTTCAAATGGTGGAAATACTTGGACGAAATTCCAATCTGATTTATTCGAAAAATCTGATTTAGTGAGCCAGTCTTATTATAATCTCAAGTATGAAAAACCATATTTTTTTGTAGAGAATAGATACAAACAACTGAAAGATGGTAAAACTACATTGATGAGATCTACCGATTTTATAGAATGGGAACCAGTATTCATAAGTGATTTTGTTGACTTTGGAAAGTTCATACATAGTTTCAAATTCTATGGTAATTATGGCTTTGCTCTTGGTACACAAGTATTCCTCTTCACAGAAGATGGAGGTGATACATGGGTTGATTTATATGATGAAAATGATATTTTCTACGATAATAAAAACCCTATAAATGGTTTTTTCTTATACGATGACTATCTATATGCTTCCGGTGCAATAGAAGAATTAGACGAGAATGGAGGATTGACAAGAGTCAACAAATTCTTCAAATACGATACTAAGAACTTAACAAGTGTATATGAAAATAGAGTTAATATAAGCATATACCCTAATCCTTCTGAGTCATTTATTAACATATTATCAAAAGATATGATAGAATCTTATGATATACTAGATTTATCAGGAAAAGTAGTGGCAAAAAACACTATAGCTTTATACCAAAATAATGTAAATATTGATATCGAAGATTTAAGCAAAGGCACTTACTTCATCCGAATAAACGAAAATTTGTACAAGCGTTTCGTAAAACAATAGAGCTAGAGAAATGAGGGAAGATATTCTCTATCTCTCTTCCCATTTCTTGTTTTTCTTACGGAATAGCAAACTAATAGGAGTACCTTCCAAATCGAAGTTCTCTCTTATTTGTCGCTCTATGAATCGTTTGTAACTACCAGGTAATAAGTCGGGTTGATTAAGGAATAATGTAAATAGTGGCGGCTCTGTTCCTACTTGAGTTACATAGTTAATACGCAAATCGTAACCACGCACAGCTGGTGCAGGTGTCCTCTCGAATAAATCTATTAGCACTTTGTTCAGCTTACCAGTAGATATTCTCTTTTCTCTTCTTGCTTTTATTTCTTTCGCTATATCTAATACTTTGAAAACTCTAGTCTTCTCAGTAGCAGAAGTGAATAGGACAGGAACATAACTAAATGTTTTTACTTCTTCTAGGATCGATTTTTTCATCTTATGAGCTGTGTCAGATTCTTCGTTATCTACCAAATCCCACTTGTTCACAGCTATTATAATACCTTTTTTCTGATCATCGAGCATTTGGATTATTCTCTTATCTTGCTCTTCGAATCCTCTTTCGGCATCGAGTAATACTACTCCAATGTCGCATCTATCAATGGCTCTATGTGTACGAACCATACTCCATTTTTCTATATTTTCTTCAACTCTTGATTTACGTCTTAGACCAGCCGTATCTATTAGAACTATTTCTTCACCGTGATATTTTACAATTGAATCAATTGAATCACGCGTAGTACCCGGAATATCAGTTACTATATTTCTTTCTTGACCAAGCAAAGCATTAGCTAAACTCGATTTCCCAGCATTCGGACGGCCAACTAGAGCTATTTTCAATCTCGTGTCGTTTTCATCAAAATCAATCAGTGGGAAAGTCTCAACTAACTTATCCATGAAATCGCCTGTACTACGACCATTGTTCGCAGATATAGGGAACGGGTCGCCAAGACCTAATTCGTAAAATTCATACGAATTATGATCCATAACGTGATTATCACACTTATTAACTATAAGAGTTATGGGCTTATCAGTACCACGAAGTAAAATACCTATGTCTCTATCGAATCGAGTAAGACCATCTTTGCCATCAACCATGAAAATAATAGAATCGGCTTCTTCCATAGCAATCATAGCTTGCTCACGAATAGCTCTTTCCATAGTATCTTCGCTTCCGGGGATGAATCCACCAGTATCTATGACGTGGAAATACTTTCCATTCCAATCGGAGCGGCCGTATATTCTATCGCGCGTTACGCCCGGTTCGTCTTCGATTATGGCGTTTTGTTCACCAACTAATCTATTAAAAAGGGTGGATTTGCCCACATTCGGACGACCAACTATTGCTACTGTAACCATGTTTTTTTGCTTTTTTCAGAAAATAAAATTTAATTTACGGAATTCGATTGTCAACTTTGCACATAACATAAAATGAAAAATAAAAATATCATATTAGGAATCACTGGTTCTATCTCCGCATACAAATCCCCTTTTCTAGTAAGAGAGCTGATAAAAGAGGGTGCGAGCGTTAATTGCGTCATTACCCCCAGCGGGAAAAAGTTTGTCAGTAAGTTAGTTCTGGACAATCTAAGTCGTAATAAAACCATAGACGATATGTTCGATGATAAATTTCAAGATTCTGGTTCTTGGCATATCGAAAAAGCACAAAAATGCGATTTATTCATTATTGCTCCTTGCTCAGCAAATACTTTAGCTAAAATAGCGAACGGTTTCTGTGATAATGCACTCACTACACTAACGACTGCCATCCCCAAAGGAATACCCAAGCTATTAGCTCCGGCTATGGATAGTGATATGTGGGAAAACAAGGCGATACAGCGTAATGTAGCCCAGCTAAAAGAAGATGGGTACATCGTGCTAGATCCTGAGTACGGCGAGCTAGCAAGTGGTATAATAGGGCAGGGGAGATTACCCGAAGTACTGAACCTAATAGCATCAATCAAAGAGTATATATAATGTCATTTCTAAAAGGAAAAATGGTGCTAATAACTGCTGGACCAACTTATGAGCGAATAGATGATGTTCGCTTCATAGGTAATTTCTCATCCGGGAAAATGGGTTTTGCATTAGCCGAATCTGCTTTGAAAATGGGGGCTGTGGTTACTTTGGTGACTGGACCTACTTGTTTGCTATGTAACCCAGCTATTGATAGGGTAGATATAGAATCTGCAGATGATATGTACCGAGTGGTTACGAGCTATTCTGAAAAGCAGGATGTTATAATAATGTCTGCTGCCGTTGCAGACTATACCCCAAAAGTCAAGCACAATGGTAAAATCAAAAAAAATGACGACACAATGTCAATTGAATTAGTCAAAACTAAGGATATACTTAAGGAGTTAGGGAGTAAAAAACAGGAAAAACAAATAATCGTTGGCTTTGCTCTAGAAAGTGAGAAGCTAGTAGAATATGCTAAGGGTAAACTAGAGCGTAAGAACTGTAATATAATAGTAGCTAATCAAGCTAATAGCACTGATAGTGGCTTCGGAAAGGAAATAAACACTGTCACGATTATTGACAATAAGGACAATATAAAAGAAATACCAACCGCACCAAAATCGGAAATAGCTGATATTATTTTGCAGTACGTTTCAGAATATAGTGAGCAGCTCTAAACCCATTTTTAGCAGCCCCTTCTAGAGTTGAGGGATACCCATTATCCGAATAATCACCAGCTAAATACAGACCGGGTATATAAGTTTTCACTTTTGGTCTTTTCAGATTATTTTTCTTATCAGCAAGGAAAGTCGCCATTAGCTCGCGAACTATTCTGTAATGAGTTATTTTGAAATCTTCACCGAACATTTTCCTCAAGTCCTCTTCCATCATCGACATTATTACATCATCTTTCAGCTTAGCGTACCGAACAGCATCGCTAGTAGTTATCTGGTACGAGTAAGTATCAGAGTTTCTATCTATCAATTTGTCTCTGTTGAATAGCCAATCGAAACCGCCATCCACCGCTGATATCATGTACGAATCTGTGAGTTTAGTATCCGTCCAGAAATAAACAGAAACTATAGGGGAGTAGTCGGGCACATCAATTTCTATCGGCAATTCACTCAATATCCGTTTAGTGATGAATGACGGCGTTGTCACCACCACATCATCATAATACTCATCATTGACTAAAAACTTGTCACCATTCTCCGTTATCGACTTAATCGAGGTATTGTAGTATATCTTATTCTCTTCTTTCAGGAAAACTGACTCAAATCCCTTGAATAGTTCACCAAAATGTACTTTCGGTAGATAGAATGCCGCGTTTTGGCTTTTACTTAGGAATCCTTCGAGCATTATATTCTCGAATATAATTGGACTTGCTTTGCGGACTGGAGTATTCATTGTTGATACTATTAGTGGCTCCCAGAGTATCTTGATTACTTTTTCCGATTGCTTATGATGCACGAGCATTTCATAGCAATCCGCAAAGTTTTGGAATGAGATGGAATCCATCTGAACTTTAATTGCAAAAATAATAGTATTTAGTTTTTCTTTAAACGAGAAGTTACTATCCCTTATAATAGCCTCTAGCAGTCCGAACTTGCCTGAAAATATCTTCGAAGTAAGAGAGCTAAACGTAGCATTATAGAAATATGGTATATCATATTTTTCAAGAATGTGGAAATGTTCCATTCCATCAATCTTTTTCAGCATATAGAAGAAGTATTTGTAGGCACCTATACAAATATGCTGACCATTATCTATAGTCTCTTGGCTGGTCTTATCCTCTAAAGTAGTAGCCCTACCACCTATAGTATCAGTAGCTTCGTATATATGCACTACATAGCTATCCATCAGCTCTATAGCGGCAGTCATACCCGATACACCAGCCCCAATTATCGCAACTTTTCGTTTTTGTATTCCCATAGATTCAAATTTAATAACAAAAGAAGAGAAAAACTTTAAAAATATATTTTTTAGTTAATATTAAATGTTATAAATTTGTAACCTATTTTGATGCGGACGTGGCGGAATTGGTAGACGCGCTAGACTTAGGATCTAGTGGGCTTAAGCTTGTGAGAGTTCGAGTCTCTCCGTCCGTACCAACTAAGAGCAGAATTTGAGTAA
This sequence comes from Ignavibacteriae bacterium HGW-Ignavibacteriae-4, assembly GCA_002839765.1. GTDB lineage: Bacteria > Bacteroidota > Ignavibacteria > Kapaibacteriales > UBA2268 > PGYR01. Next base: position 34,387 of record PGYR01000006.1, on the reverse strand, counting down.
AATCAGATTCTGCTCTTTTTTTGTTTAAATCCGTCTTATTAGTTCTGTCACAGCGAGGACTGAAAGGACTTGCCCGCCAAGCCGAAGGCATGGGTAATCTCAATTAACTTTTATTATATCCACCCCTTCCCATTACGTACATTTCATTCTTTTCCTTATATTAGCAATACAGGAAACTAATAAAATGAAATTCTATACCTATGACTTTACAACAATACATCGATTCTGTTGCGAAAAGGTACGCTTCTGGTATTTCTCGTGAACACTCATATAGAGCCGACCTAGAGAACTTACTCCGTGCTATGGTAACTACCGTAGAGATTACCAATGAGCCAGCTAACGTTACCGATTGCGGTAACCCCGACTATGTGATAACCAAAGGGAAAATACCTATTGGGTACATAGAGGCGAAGGATATAGCCAAAGACCTGAATTCTAAATCATACAAAGAGCAGTTCGGTAGGTACAGAAATGCACTAGATAACCTAATCATCACAGATTACCTGTGGTTCCAATTCTTCCAAAATGGGGAGTTGGTGCATGAGATACGCATCGGTGAAATAGTGGATGGTAAAGTCAAAGCACTTCCAGAAAATTTCGGTAAGTTCGAGAATCTGATACAGGACTTCTGTACGTTCGTTAGTCAGACTATAAAATCATCGAAGAAGTTGGCGGTAATGATGGCTGCGAAAGCTCGACTACTCCAAAATATATTAGAGCAGGCGGTAGAGTCCGATGAGGAGACGCAAGCAAACACATCAATCAAAGCTCAGTACGAGACTTTCAAAGATATACTAATACACGACCTAGATCCGAAAGGATTTGCCGATATTTACGCACAAACACTTGCTTATGGTATGTTCGCTGCTCGGCTGAATGATGACACGATAGACACTTTCAGCAGGCAGGAAGCAGCAGAGCTAATACCAAAATCGAATCCGTTCTTGCGGAAGCTATTCGGATATGTGGCTGGTCCAGATATAGACGAACGTATCAAGCCGACAGTAGAGAACTTGGCTGAAGTATTCCGTCATACGAACGTAGAGGAATTACTCAAAAACTTTGGTAATAGCACACAGACGAACGACCCTATAATCCACTTTTACGAGACTTTCCTAGCTGAATATGACCCCAAGCTACGCAAATCACGTGGTGTGTGGTACACTCCCGAACCAGTGGTTAGCTTCATAGTGCGTGCTGTAGATGATATACTAAAAACGGAATTTGGGTTAACACAAGGACTAGCCGACACTACCAAAACGAAAATCAAAGTAGATGTACAAGGCAAAGTGCAAGAACAAGAAGTACACAAAGTACAAATACTAGACCCCGCAACAGGTACGGGAACTTTCCTAGCGGAAGTGGTGAAGTACATATACAATACTAACTTCAAACAAATGCAGGGTATGTGGAGCAGCTACGTGGACGAGCACCTAATACCACGTCTGAATGGGTTTGAATTGCTAATGGCATCGTATGCTATGGCTCACCTAAAACTATCTATGCTGCTGGCAGAAACTGGCTACAAGTCGAAGACTGACCAACGACTGAACGTATTTCTGACTAACTCGCTAGAAGAACACCACAAAGACACAGGGACTATATTCTCGTCATGGCTAAGTGCCGAATCCAACGAAGCGAATAGGATAAAGCGAGACGTACCAGTCATGTGCGTAATAGGTAATCCGCCGTATAGTGTGAGCAGTAGCAACAAGGGCGAGTGGATTCAGAATTTGATAAAAGATTACAAGAAAGATTTGAATGAAAGAAAGATAAACTTAGATGACGATTATATAAAATTCATACGCTATGGACAACACTATATAGAAAAGAATGGCGAAGGAATACTTGCTTATATCTCGAACAATAGCTTCATAGACGGAATAACTCATAGACAAATGAGAAAGAATCTATTAGAGACATTCGATAAAATCTATATACTAGACCTACACGGTAATGCCAAGAAAAAAGAAACCACCCCCGATGATGGTAAAGATGAAAATGTATTCGACATTATGCAAGGTGTTTCGATTAATATATTTGTAAAGAAGAGGGGTTGAGATGGAAGAGAAGAATAAAAATATATCAAGTAAATTTGAGTCAAAATTAATTCTAATTGCCTTCCTATCATTGTTATTGCAAATAATTTTATTTTTTGTTTTCAGGGAAAGTAATGATGGTGTTTCAAGTTTTGGTGATTTCTTCGGTTTCTCAGCAGCTTTTTTGAGTGCACTTGTTATTGTCTTACTTATCAAAGAATTAAAGGAACAACGTGAAAGTCGAGTTAAACTAGAAAAGTCATTTGATGATAATGCAAATACATTAAAAGCTGTTAAGGAGTTCTTTGAATCTCAATCCGATTATCAAAGCGAACAAGTTAATCACCTTAAAAGCCAAAATATAGACATGCTAGTCAAAAGGATAAATAGAAAATATCAAAATGATATTGAAAATATTCTCTTTTTTAAATCAAAATTTATAGAAGCTAAAGTTAGACATAGAAATAACAGCTCACTTACTAATATAATTACTCTAATAAATGAAAAACTTGCAAATAATCCTGATAACATAGTTAGTTTATTTGATGTTTATAATCTAGCATATTTTAGACTAGAACCTTTTATGAATACTTTACTTAATATGTTAAATAAAGTAGAAATAGATATATTAACTTACTCAACTTCATATTCATCTTTGTTAGAACTAAGTGGAAAGGAATTAAACGAATTAACTGTAAATGAAGAAGCTACAACCCTATTAAAAGCTCTTGCCAATATATTAATTAGTTTGAATTCTATTCTTTCCACAGAAGAAAAATTGATTTTTGGTATTTACTTAGGAATATATGGTAGAGTATATAGTGATAGAAAATTTAGTCTAAGCTTATTAATATATGATGAAATTTATTTTGAAACTGAAAATCGACTAAAAGTACGAAGATTATTGGCTTCACATTTGCCAGAATCAATGGATGCTATAAATTTAATACGAAGATTAAATAGTAATGAAAAATAAAAAACTAGCAAAAGTATATCACTATGACCTATACGGTAAGCGTGATGAAAAGTATAAATTTCTGGATGAGAAGTCAGTAAATAATATCGAATGGAATGAGCTGGAATACAAAGAACCATATTACTTCTTTGTTCCGAAAGATTTTGATGCGGAGGAAAGCTACAGAATAGGTTTTAGAATTAACAGCATATTTAAGATAAATTCCAATGGAATTGAAACTAAATGTGATTCAATTTCAATTCATTTCTCAGAAAATACTTTAAACAAAACAATAGATGAATTCAAAACTTTAGAAGTTGAAAAATTAAAATTAATATATTCTGAAAAATCAGATTCAAGTGGTTGGAGTTTTATAAAAGCAAAAAATAGTATCTTAAATGAAAACTTTGAGAATATAGTTGTCAACTATAGACCTTTTGATAAAAGATATACAATACTGACAAAAAAGTCAGGTGGTTTCATTGGAAGGTCTAGGTTTAATGTAATGAAGCATTTTCTTTTTGATAATTTGGGTTTGATTCTACCAAGACAGACTACACAAGAATATAGACATATTTTTATTTCAAAGAATGTTATTGAAGGAAATTTTACTGCAAGTGCAAAATTATTTGGTACTGGTAATGCATTCCCCCTCTACCTATACCCAGAAGCAGGCGAGCGAGCCACATTAGACCAGAGTGGTAGCGAGCCACAAAGCAGAACCCCCAACTTGGATATGAAGTTAGTCGGCGAGATAGCCAAGGGCATAGGGCTGGAGTTTCGTGATGTGGCACCGTGGGATGAGGACGGAAAGTCCTCCCTGTCAAGGGAGGATTTAGGAGGGTTAAAGTCTGGTAAATCCCCCCAACCCCCTTTGACAAGGGGGAGTACAGCTCGGAATGACATATATTTTGCACCAATAGACTTACTAGACTACATCTACGCAGTACTACATTCTCCTGCATACAGAGAGAAGTACAAGGAATTTCTGAAGATTGATTTCCCACGAGTACCATACCCGAAGGACAAGAAGAAGTTTTGGCAGTTGGTGGACTTGGGTTCTCAAATACGTCAACTACACTTACTCGAAACAGCAGATAAATACATCACTAGCTATCCCAATGATGGAAGTAATATAGTCGAACGCAAGATGACCAAAAACAGCATCGGTTACGAGCAAACTGGCAATGGTATAGGTCGTGTATGGATAAACGATGAGCAGTATTTCGATGGCGTACCAGAGGTAGCATGGGAGTTTTACATCGGTGGTTATCAACCTGCCCAGAAATGGCTCAAAGACCGTGTTTCGACTCCGCTCAACAACCCGCGACCTTTGACATACGAAGATATAAACCACTACCAAAAGATAATAGTCGCCCTCACAGAGACGGATAGACTAATGAAAGAAGTAGATAGCGTAGGAGTGGAGTGAGAGTTTTGATTTTGTACTAGATTTAAGTAGATTAACAAATTAGAAGAATGAACAATCGAATAATTCGGAGGAGTTATCAAAAATTTAATTACAATAGTTGCTATTCTAGTAGCGATTAACTTTGTCTCTTCTTGTAAGCAAGACGAATCGAGTATTACTGAACCAACGAAAACGGATACAGTAGAGACTGAAATAATAGTTGGCGGTTCCATTAATGTTAATAACCAACTAATATCTCAAAATAAAATAATAATAAATAAAGTTACTTTTGAAAAAGATGGATGGTTAGTGGTATATCCTGATAGTACTGGTATTCCTGACCAAAAAACTATAATATCAGAGCCAATTTATGTTAAAGCAGGAACTACAGAAAATCTTGCTATTAAATTAGTAAATTCGCCTTCAATTTATACTCGTTTTGATAAAGTGCATGTTTGGATAATGCTTCATACTGATGATGGGGTTCAGGGAACTTTTGAGTATGATAATATTAATGGAAAAGATATGCCAATAGTGGATGAGGATGGAAAAATAATTAGTAAGAAAATTATTTTAACCCCACCTTATATAACCGCTGAAAACCAGAAGATTAATGGCTCAGTTGAAGTCACAGTTCAGACAGCAGTCGCTGGTTGGTTAGTAGCTTATAAGACTACAACTGGTAATGATAGAATACGAATAATAGGAAAGACTCAAGTAGAAGCAGGTTTTAAAGGTAAAATAAGATTTAATGTCGATATTTATTTAGAAGAATATGAGAAATATATACTTGTTGACTTACATATTGATGATGGTATTATAGGTAAATTTGAGTATCCACACGCTGATTCAAATGAATATTACGGTATAAACAGATGGGGACATAACCAGAAGGAAATAATTAGTAGGCTTGTTTGGGACGAGAAGTAGATAGCGTTGGGGTGGAGTAAAAATTAAAATTTAATTATATTAAAAAAAAGCTCACAGTTCAATACTGCGAGCTTTTTCTTTCTTTATCTATTTTTTCTATCTTATTCTTTCGGTTCGAAAGCAAGGATTTCTTGGTAAACTCTTTCGACTATATCTTCTTCGTTCACATAGCCAATAGATTCACCGTGTTTGAATAGCATTCCCTTACCTTTGGCTGCTGCTACCCCGATGTCTGCATCTGCCGCCTCACCCGGTCCATTAACAGCACAACCCAGAATACTAACTTTCACTGGCTTTTTGATATGTTTCGTTCTTTCTTCTAGCTCGCCCACTATCTTGAATAAATCTACATCTAGTCTTCCACAAGTCGGACAAGCGATGATTTCTACAGTTCTTTGGGCTAAGCCAAGAGATTTTAATATCTCTTTACCTACTTCTACTTCGTTTTCTGGTTGGTCAGTTAGAGATACTCTAATCGTATCACCTATGCCTTCTGCAAGCAATGTACCTATTCCAATTGCCGATTTGATAGTACCTTTGGTAATCAATCCAGCTTCCGTTACACCTAAGTGAAGAGGGAAATCAGTTTCTTTCGCCAATAATCTATAAGCAGATATCATAAGTGGTACGCTAGTAGATTTCACAGAGATGATGATATCATCGAAGTTGTGATCTGCTGCTATATTAGCGTGTCTCATAGCACTTTCGAATAGTGCTTGATCAGTCGGATAGCCATACTTATCTAGTATGTCTTTCTCAAGCGAACCAGAGTTTACACCTATTCTGATAGGAATACCACGCTCTTTGGCTGCTGTTAGTACTTTCTTTATTTTGTCAACGCTACCGATATTACCTGGGTTTATCCTAACTTTTGATACACCACCTTCGATTGCACGAAGAGCGTAAGTATAGTTGAAGTGGATATCCGATACGATTGGTACGCTTACTTGCTTTACAATCTCGCCGATAGCATCGCACGCTTCTTTGTTGTTTACTGTTACTCTGACTATATCAGCACCAGCTTCTACGCATCTATGGATTTGCTCTACTGTGCCTTTTACGTCAGCAGTTTTTGTCTTAGTCATAGTTTGTACAGAGACAGGAGAGCCACCACCAACTGGTATATTGCCCACCATTACTTTACGTGATTGTCTTCGAGGATACTGCACACTTTGTGGCATTTCTTCTTTTGGCTTGAATACGTCTAAGCCGATTATACCGTTTTTAGTTTCACTCATATTATAATCTTTTACTCAATTCGTTTAATATCAATTTTTCTCTTTCTGACAGGTTCTGATAACCAGAAGCCGAAATTTTATCTAAGATACTATCGACTGTATGTTGAGTTATCTCTTCACCGTCTATTATATACGATTTACTATTCGTATCTGTTTCTTCTATTTTATAATCGTTATCAGAGCTAGTCTTTTCCCAACTAACTTTGTAACGTTTAGCTTCTTCTCTTTTTTTAGAACTTCCACCAAATGGATTGCTACTGCCAACACCATATTGACCGCCGAATTGACTATACCCTGCGCTTGTACCTCTAACTCCAAATGATTTTATAAATGAATTCAGAAGCTTGTATATTCCTATTTGATCGCCAAATTTTATTAGTAAGAATCCAGTTACAGCACCACCAACGTGAGCTAAATGGGCTATACCATCTGTAGATGAAGAACCTGTGATACCTAAGAAAAGCTCTATACCTGCATATATCATAACGAAATATTTGGCTTTTATTGGGATGAAAATAGGGAAGATGAATATTTTTCTATCTGGATTCATCATACCAAATGCTAATAATACCCCAAACACACCACCAGAAGCACCTATAGTAGGTCCTGCATGGATGGCTAATTGGACTAATCCGGCACCAATTCCAGTTAGTAAGTAGTAAAATAAGAATCTACGACTACCCCAACTGTTCTCTAGTTCTATACCAAACATCCAAATAGCGAACATATTAAAAAATAGATGCCACAACCCACCATGCATAAACTGGAAAGTAATTAACTGCCATGGCCAGAAAGAATTCTCGGCGAATGAGAAAGAAAAGTTCGTAGTTTGTAGTGCAAAATAATTAAAGAAATAATTACTCATTGGCAATCCACCAATATATACTATCTCCATAACGAAGTATTGCAATATGAATACTGCAACATTCAACATCAGGATGAATTTGATTACGGGAGGGAACATTCCGAACATTCCACCACCAAATCCACTAGGTCTATTACCAAATCCGTTCATTTAACTCAATCTTTAATTCAAATTTATAATCTAATGCTTGACGCTTAAGATAAATAATTGTTTTTTTATCTTAGTGCTTCGATACCCGGTAGCTTTTTCCCTTCTAGAAATTCTAATGAAGCACCACCACCTGTCGAGATATGAGAAACTTTGTCTTCAAATCCCAATTTTCTAATAGCAGCTACAGAATCGCCACCGCCTACTATAGTATTAGCACCTTTGGAAGTAGCAGTTGCTAAAGCTTCTGCAACACCGATAGTGCCTTTGGCAAAATTATCCATTTCGAATACACCCATTGGGCCATTCCAAAGTACGGTGTTAGAGTTTTCTATAAGCTTAGCATAGCTTTTAGTACTTTCTATACCAATGTCCAAACCCATAAAATCACTAGGTATATTTTCAATTGATACATTTTTGAATTCTGTATCATTTTTAAATTCTTTTGCTACTACTATATCGGTTGGTAATACTAGGTTGACATTATTTGCTTTTGCATCGACTAATATTTTCTTTGCCATTTCCAATTTATCATCTTCTACAAGTGATTTTCCAACTTCAAGACCTTGTGCTTTAAGGAATGTAAATACCATTCCTCCGCCGATTAATATATTATCACATTTGGAAAATAAATTTTCAATTACGTCAATTTTACCAGAGACCTTAGCCCCACCAATAATGGCTGTGAATGGTTTTTTAGGATTATTTATAACATCTTCTAAATATTCCATCTCTTTTTCGATTAACTTACCAGCGAATCGATTTTCAAATTTTTTTGCTACGGAATATGTACTTGCATGGGCTCTATGAGCTGTTCCGAAAGCATCATTAACATATACATCGCCTAATGAAGCAAGATTTGTTGCAAAATCATCATCATTAGCTTCTTCTTCGGCATAGTATCTTAGGTTCTCTAATAATACAACTTCACCTAATTTAGCTTCTGATACTACTTGTTTTGCTACGTCTGTATTGCAATCTTCAGCAAAATGTACTTTAGTATTTAGAGATTTGGAAAGGTAGTTAGCTACTGGTCTAAGAGACATTTCTTTAACTTTAACACCTTTAGGGCGACCTAGATGAGACATAATAATAGCCATGCCACCATCAGAAAGTATCTTCTTGATGGTGGGCATAGATGCTATGATTCTTTTATCATCAGTTATGTTCAATTTCAAATCCAATGGTACATTATAATCAACTCTAATTAGAGCTTTCTGACCTTGGAAATTAAAATTATCTATATTTCTAATCATTATAACTGCGTCGATAATTTTACAACTAAATCTAAAATTCTATTACTATATCCAGCTTCATTATCGTACCAACCAACAACTTTAACGTGGTTACCATCGACTACATCAGTTAACTGTGAATCGAAAATACAAGAATGTCTATTACCTACTATATCCGAAGATACGATTGGGTCAGTAGTATATTCTAATATTCCTTTTAATTCGTTATCAGCCGCTTTTTTGAATGCAGCATTAACTTCTTCTATAGTTACAGATTTATCTAATAAAACGGTAAAGTCAGTCAATGAACCATCAGGAATAGGAATTCTAACTGAATAGCCATGTAATTTACCTTGCATTTTAGGATATACTAACCCAACAGCTTTCGCAGCACCCGTTGTAGTAGGGATTGCATTAACCGCAGCAGATCTTGCTCTTCTCAAATCAGAGTGAGGAAGGTCTAGTATTCTTTGGTCATTAGTATAAGCATGAACTGTAGTCATAAATCCAGATTTCAAACCGAAGTTCTCATCTAATACTTTTACCATAGGTGCTAGGCAGTTAGTTGTACAAGAAGCATTTGATATTAGCTTTTCGTCACCAGTCAAAATTTCTTCGTTAACACCTAGGACAATGTTTGCATCCATTTGATCTTTTGCTGGAGCAGAAAGTACTACTTTCTTTGCACCAGATTTGAAATGTCTAGACATAGCTTCTCTAGTACTGAATACACCAGTAGATTCTAGAACTATATCTGGGTTTACCCAAGGAATATTTTCAGGATTTCTTTCTGCAGATATTTTAATTTCTTTACCATTTACAACTATTGCACCGTCTTTAGATTCTACTGTACCAGCAAATCTACCATGAACTGAGTCATATTTTAGTAGGTGAGCCAATGTTTTAGAATCGGTCAAATCATTGATTCCAATAACTTCTATATCCAAATTCCTGTTATAAATTTCTCTGAAAGCCAATCTTCCGATACGGCCAAATCCATTGATAGCAAGTTTTACTGACATTATTCTACCTTTTTTTAATATAAGATTATAAATAGATTTCAAAATTAACAAATATTCGTGTGTAAAGAGAATATTAAACCGAATTTATTGTTTTCAAAAAAATCAGTAAAAATACTGAAGATTAATTCAATAAATATAGTATTTTAATCCTGAGTCTTATTTAAAATTTTATTTAACTTATTTGGAGTTGGTTATGAAAAATCTATTACTAGTTCTATTATTTGTGCTTCCTCTGGCATTATATTCTGCATCACCTAGTTGCGTTGCAGGTAGCGAAGTCTCACTTATCGATGCAAACGGTAAAGTTTTTAAGACAGGGAAATTTGACAACCGAGGTCAACTCACATTAGACGGATTAGATGACGCAGTCTATACAATACGTTTAACTAAAAATGGAAAATCTTGTAATTTGGATAAACCTACAGCAGGTAACTTTAGTGGTTTACCTACTGGCAAAAGGATGCATAAACCTATTACTTTCAAAATTAGTGACCAACAAGGTGGTGGTAATTTATTACTTGCTTCAACTGAAAAAGAATCTGGACGTTCAACAGGTAATGTAACACCAATCGATGATTGGACAAAAACATCAAAGAAAAAACAAAATAATGGAGTTGATCAAGATTGTGATGATATTGAATTCTCTGTAATTTCAGTAGGTGGCGGTAAAGTGAATTTCCAAGATATAACACTGACAAAGTGATTTTCTAATTTAAAATATCGGAGTTTGTTATGAAAAATTTGTTACTAGTATTACTCATTGTGCTTCCAACAGCACTATTCTCTGCATCACCTAGTTGCGTTGCAGGAACCGAAGTCTCACTTATCGATGCAAACGGTAAAGTTTTTAAAACTGGAAAATTTGACAACAGAGGTCAACTCACATTAGACGGATTAGATGATGTAGCTTATACTATTAGATTAACCAAAAACGGACAATCATGTGATTTAGATAAGCCAACTGAAGGTAGATCTAGTGGTTTACCTACTGGTAAAAGAATGCACAAGCCTATTACATTCCGTATGAGTTCTCAAAATGGAAGTGCTGGGATATTCAGACCTTCTTCTGGTACTTGGGCAACGTCTAATAAAACTAGTCCTAGAGATGCGGCTAGTGGATTAGCAACTGGTAAAAGACAGCACAAACCAATGAATGCATCAACTGATGAAGGTGAAGATAATGATTGTGATGATTTTGAAATATCTGTTACAGTAACTGGTGGCGGCGGCGGTGCTGGCAAAGCTGTATTCCAGGAAATGACTGTCACAAGATAATTTCAATTATTTTAAGTTGCGGCTTAAATGTATTTATTGTAAGTTAAGAGTTCGTTTTAATTTTAAAACTAGGAGTTTAAAATGAAAAATTTAATATTAATATTGTTATTTGTACTGCCTATGGCACTTTTCTCAGCAGCGCCAACCTGTTTAGAGGGTATGGAAGTATCATTAGTCGATTGTAATGGAAAGGTTGTAAAGACAGGTAAACTGAATAGTCAAGGGAAAGTTACTTTAGATGGAACTGACCCAGATTGTGCGTGGGACGTAAAACTTACAAACAATGGGAAATCAGTTATTTTGGGAGTTAACAAAGCGAGCGGTGGAATAGACAAAGCCACACCTGTAATGTATAAAAACAAACTTTCGGAAGTAAAAGGTGGTAGTGAGTTTATGACAAGTAGCCACGAAGCTGCGCACGTAGTTCAACAAAAGTCTGGTTTACGAGCTGAAACTACTTTGGATGAGACTAATAATGCTGGAAGAGTTGATGGTAGCATAAACACTTCACGATCTAACATAAAAAATCAAAATAAAAGTTCTAATAATCGTAATGGTGATCACGAAGATTGTGATGATGCTAATATAAGTGTTACTTCAAAAGGTAATGGCAAAGTCGAAATTATTGTGTCAACTATAAAATAAAATAAAGGTTTAGATTTATGAAAAATATACTACTTATAATATTGCTTGTGCTTCCGATAGCACTTTACTCTGCAGCCCCTCGCTGTTTGGAAGGAACTGTTGTGTCAATTGTTGATGCAAACGGTAAAACTATCAAATCTGGTAAGCTAAACAGTCAGGGGAGTCTGACCCTAGACGGTGTTACAGATGCCGTATGGGATGTTAAACTTACAAATAATGGTAAATCTATAGTATTGGGTGTTAATAACACTAAAGGTAGAATAGATAAAGCAACCCCAATACTTTTTAATGCTAAAATTTCAGACTATAAAGATGGTGATGATCTAATATTAAGAAAAAGGCCAGGGAGAACTAAGTACAGTGACGTTACACTAGAAAGGAGTGAAGCTGGTATAGATGAAACTAACAGTTCTGAAAGAGCAGAAGCTAATATTAATACTTCTCGATCTAACATAAAGCAACAAAGAAATGTGGCTGATAGTGATGGGGATGGTTTAGATGATGACTGTGATGGTGCAACGGTAGAAGTATCTACTAAAACTGGTCGTGGTGGTAGTGTTTCTATAATTATTAAAACAAAAAAGTAATAGATTAGAGGTTATTCGAATGAAGAAATTATTAATTATACTATTTGCTTTACCAATTATGCTATTTGCTGGTGACCCAATACCAGGATTAGATGTTAACTGTATTAGCAAAACTGATGGTTCGATTGTAAAAGGAAAAACAAACGGTAGAGGCGAGTTTATCGCTACAGGGTTGAAAGAAGGTGACTATAAAGTTACTTTAGAAATGAATGGAGTTAGCTGTGTGATTGGCGATCAAGTAAATGAAAAAATCACTTGTCCCTCGACAAAATCCACAGCTTCTATTAAACCAATAAGTATTGACTTATCTACTAAATCTATGTATCTTTCTAAAAAAGGATATGATTATTATGCTAATAAAACAAGAGAAGCTGGTAGTGGTATGGCTACAGGCAGAAGACAACACAAGCCAGTAACAATTACTAAAGAAATTGATGCTTCATCTCCTAGTACTAGGGCCACTGATTACAATTCGTCTCGTTCTAATAGAACAACTAGTGCTGCTAATCTAGATGGTGAAGATGAAGATTGCGATGGAGTAGTAGAAATAACTCCTATGAAAGGTGGACAGATTAAGATTAAAGTAACTTGTGATAAATGAGAATTTATTTATTATCATTGATTTTCTTTTTACTTAGCTCGTTTGCATATTCGCAAGTGGACTCAAATGCTGTTGTCATTGAAGATGAAATAATTGATTCATTAGACAATTCTGAAGATTATCAAGAAGAAGAAATTAAAGAAGAGAGTGAAAGCGTGATTGATTTCATGCTTTCACCAACTCTTGGTTTCAATCTCCAAAGCACAAGCTACGAGAGAGGAGAGGAGACAATTAGTGCCCAATGGCTTGGCTCACTCCGATCAAAACTTGATATTTATGGTAACACATTTAATTTCAATTCTAGCGTTACAGCACAATATGGACAAATTATCTCCAAAGAAGAGACTCCTGTTACTACCCAAGATAATCTGATGGTTTCTATTATGCCATCTATGAGTCTTTTCGAGAAATTGCAGCTTAGGTTATTTTTAGATAATGTACTTCAAACATCTATGGATAGTAAAGATAATTACGGCAACCCAATTTCATTTTTAGACCCTGCTTACCTTTATCATACGCTTTTCGTAGGACAAGACTATAATTGGGCTAATGATGAAAACACTTCAAGTTTCAAGATTATATATGGTGTTGGTTATGCTGTGCAGCAAACTTATACAGATAAATATGTTTTAGAAGAAAATAAAGATTTTATAATAGATGATAATAACCCTCTTTCAGATGTACAAAGTCACTTCACTTTAGAAACTGGATATAGTGGTATATTAAAATTTACCTATGATACTATGCTAGCTGATGATTTCTCATTCTATACGGATTTCAGTATAGCTGCTATTACTAAAGATTCTTTCTTCGAAGACGTTAGTAAAGTCTCGGTTAATGGAGTGTTCTTCACTTCCTTGAAATATAAATACTTTAGTTTACAGTATTCTGCTAATATGACTTATGATGAGCAGATATATAGCCATAGACAATTAGAGCAAACCCTTGTTTTCGGATTTACACATACTTTTAATTTCTAATATTCTTCCACAATTTCATTTAGTATCTTCTTTTTGATTATTTTAATTTTTTGAAATTTTAAAATAAAACAAAATGAAATTATTAAATTATACTCTTGCCTTTCTACTCCTTTTATCAATCTCACATATTCCGCTTCTATCAGATGATAAAGAAGACGAGGAAATGTTGCACAAAATAGACTCAGTATATGAGTTCGAACAGATAATCAATATAGAATCTACGAATGTGAAAAATCAAAGTAGATCAGGAACTTGTTGGACTTTTGCAGGGAACTCATTTATAGAAAGTGAGTTGTTGCGTGAAGGAAAGGGTGAAATTGATTTATCTGAGATGTTTATAGTTAGGAATATATACCCAGAAAAAGCAGATATCTACGTTCGTTATATGGGCGCTATTCAATTTGGCGAAGGTGCTGAATCTAATGATGTTATGCGTTCAATAGAACAATATGGTGTAGTACCTGAATCAGAATACTCTCCACGTCCTGAAAGTGGATATCTCAATCATGTTGAAATGTCTGGAATTTTGGAAGGTTTGGTAAAAAGAGTTGTTGCAACGGATCCAAGTAATAGAACTACTAAATGGAAAAAGGCATTCAACTCAGTGCTCGATGCTTATATGGGTGAAGTACCTACAAAGTTTAAAGTAGATGGGGTAGAATATACTCCACTTACTTACAGAGACCACTTGGGTATAGATACCAAAAATTATGTAGATATTACTTCATTCACACATCACCCTTTCTATGATAAGTTTGTTTTAGAAGTACCCGATAATTTTTCTCACGGTGAATTCTACAATGTACCAATGAAGGAAATGTTAGAAATAACAGAAAAGGCATTGGGGAATGGTTATTCGGTAGATTGGGGAGCTGATGTTTCAGAACCATCGTTCGAATCGAAATATGGTTTAGCTATTAACCCTGCTGACATGAAACAAATGATTTTGGACAAAGATGCAATAGTTTGGGATTCAGTTTATACGGAGTTAGATATAACTCAAGATATTAGACAAGAGGATTTCGATAATTATCTTACTCAAGATGATCATGGTATGCACATAGTTGGTATAGTTAAAGATAAACTAAATAGAAAATACTTTGTAGTTAAGAACTCTTGGGGGACAAAGAAAAGAGGTCACGATGGATATATTTATGTTTCGTTTTCTTACTTTATGCACAAAACCACAGGCATTACTTTAAATAAAAAGGGAATCCCTGCTAATATCAAATCTAAATTGAAATTGAATTAATATGACAGAACAAGAATTTCTAAAAGATCTAACTCCTGAACAAAGAGCTGCAACACTGAAGTTTGATGACGATGTTTCTGTTACAGCTAATGCTGGTTCAGGTAAAACCACTTTGTTAGTTAGGAAGTACTTGTACTTACAGCTATTTCATCCAGATAAGTTTAATTATAAAAATATAGTTGCTATAACATTTACTAATAAAGCAGCTTCTGAAATTCGCAAGAAAATAAGAGAAACTATAATTGAACTTTTCAATAAGAAAAAAACGTTTGAGAATATAGAACTCGATAAAAACCAAATAGAAATATTAGACAGGATAAACCGAAACTTAGTTAATCTAGAAGTCGGGACAATTCATAAGTTCTGTAGAGGGTTAATCAAAGATCACGCTTTTAGAGCTGGATTAGAACCTAACTTTACTGTATTAGAAGAAAATGAAAAAAATATAGTATTAACTCGAATAATAAATGATGTTTTAGGCGAGAGTGATAGCCCTTATTATAATAACATAGCAAAGTCTATACTTTTTTTAGGGGTTCAAGATACTATATCACTCATACTTTCATTGGTATATAAACAAGTACATTTGGATAAGCAGCTACAGTTCTATGAGCAAGACTGTCAGACAATTGTAAATCAATTCCTTACTCAAACGAAAGAGACCAACAAGCAATTCATATTCAGAATTATTAATCAAGTTAATGAAGAATGTACATCTATAAGAATTCTTAAGGATAAGACAATTGAAAAATTACAACCAGTTGTTGATGATTTTTATACTAGTGAGTTATACGACTCAGTAAGTATTAATGAAATATTATTAAAACTTCAGAACTTAAGAGGTGTAAAGGAAGGTAATAGTCTAGCTGTGAAAAAAATTATAGGCGCGATTGCTTTCGAAGAATTTGATTCATTGATTAGTAATTACGATGAGATAATAAAAGGAACTAGTGAGGAAAGTAATTTACTTCTAGAAAATAGAATTGAAGTTGGGTTATCACTGACTATATTAGCAAAAGAGGTAGCAAAACGGTATTCAGAACTAAATTATAAGTCAAATAGAATTGATAATGACTCAACTATAGATATAGCAGTAGAATTGCTCAATATCCCTGTAGTAAAAGAGATAGTTCAAGACGAACTAGCTTACGTGATGATAGATGAATTCCAAGATACAGATGATAGACAGCTTGCGATTGCTAATCTGATTAGGGACACAGGTGAAGTCAAGATATTTGTAGTTGGTGATGATAAACAGAGTATCTACCGCTTCCGTAATGCTGATGTACGAGTATTCAAGAATTTGCGAAGTGAATTAGATGATGCAAATAGGTTAGAACTTAACACATCATTCCGTTCGGATTTAGTGATTAATGCTTTTGTGAATGACTTATTCTCACCCTATATGGACTCATCTATAAGTGAGTTTGATATTGATTATCAATCTATAGTTTCATTTCACTCTGAAGTAGAAGAAGATTATAAGAAAATTAATCTAATGCTTTATGATGCGATAGGAGAGACTAAGGAAGCTGATGGAAAAGTGGGCTCATATAATCAACTAATGAAATCAATTGATTATTTGATTAATGTGAAAGGTGCACAGCCAGAGGATATTTGTATATTATCTAATAGTACTACTCATTTCCCTCCAATTACAAAGATACTTGCTGAAAAAGGATTGGAGTATAATGTTATGGCAGGGAAGGGATTCTTCGATAAAAATGAAGTCAAAAGTCTAATTTCGTATATCCAATTTATAGAATCACCTGAAAATGACATGCTTTGTGCTGCCGCATTGAAATCGTCGTTGTTTAATTATTCAGATAATGACCTTTTTAATATTGGAAAAAATACAAATAGTGAGCTTACATTCTGGAAGAAATTCCAGGAATTTGCTAATAAAAGTAATAACCCTTTGGATAAAGAAATATCGACTTTATTAGATAAATCTATACAACTGTCTAATAAGCTACCATTGTCAAATATAATAATCAAAATAATAGATGAATCGAATTGGAATTATTTCTATCAAAGTGATAAAAATCAAGCTACTGTGTTCCGAAATTTATATAGATTTATGGGTTATGTTAGTTCATTAGAAGATCGAGCTTATGGTAGTTTGGGGCAAGCCTTCGAATTACTTGATTTTGATTTTATGAGAAATAATAAATCTGAAGATGTTGGAAAAGCAGAAAAAGCGATAAAGCTATCAACTATCCACAGTGCAAAGGGATTAGAATTTCCTCATGTTATTATCTTAGATTTCGATTTGATTAATATCCCCAAAGGGGCTATTAATAGTTCGAAATTTGATGAAGGGTATGGATTTACTATGAAAATTCCAACTTCAATTGAAAATTATTATGAGTTTGCTACAAGCGAAACAGTAATAGACTTAATGATAAAAGAACACGATAAAATTGCTGCCAAAGCTGAGAACTTACGTGTACTCTATGTGGCTGCAACCCGTGCAAAAAATTCGCTACATTTGTTAATCAAAAATGGTGAAACTTCTAAACCTATATTGGAGTTACAACGAATCTTCGATGATTTCAAAACAACTCCTAATTTAAAAAAGCATAGTTCAATTGTATTATACAAAAAAGATGAAACTAACGAGGGTAAGGATTTCGAATACTCAATACATACAGATTCTGAGTTTTCTTCGATTGACGATTACACTTTCAATATAGAGAGAAAAGAGAAAAAAATAGACCCCAATGCTGCAAGGTACATAGGAACAGTAGAAGCTTTAGAGAAAGAGATAAGCTTCAGTGCAACAAAGTTAGCTATGCTCCAGGATATTCGCAACAAAGAAAAATTCAAGGAAGTTTATATATTTGGTTTACCTATTCTAAAACCTTCTACTTTGAATTTTGATAAAGAAGAATATGAAGAAATAGAAGATAATAAGACTTCTGATGGTACTGATTATGGTATCTTCTTCCACGCAATAATGGAAAATATAAGTACTATACTCAAGGAGGATAATACGATTTCCAATAGAGAAATTGAAAAGGTTCTTGATCGTACGGCTTTGCAATACCAAATCAAAGTCAAAAGTGGTGACATAAATAAGTTGACTATTGATTTACAAAGAGTATTAGATTCTGAATTCATTAGTAACCATCAACAAGTGCTTAGGGAGTCACTAAAAGAATTCGATTTGAAATTAGCTTTTGGAGATCATACTCTTACAGCTATTTATGATGCTATTAGTTTCGATGGAGGAAATGCTGAAATATGGGATTGGAAAACTAATAATTTCCATGCTGGTGATACCCTTGAATCGAAAGCGAATAAATACTCACTTCAGATGAATATGTATGCTCTTTTTGCATTTAGATATAATGAAAAAATTGAGAAGGTGAACTCACGTTTATTTTTCATTAATAAACTAGAAAACACTTTAAATGATGAAGATTGGATATATAGCAAAACTTATACTAGGGCTGATGTACCGAGATTACAAATAGAAATTGCAGAGCTGATTGGAGTTATCAAAGGTAGATATCCTAATACATATCCAGTCGCGCCAGTAGATTTGAGTGAATAGTTGTTCTATTCTCTTTTAAATTTGAATGTCATGACTTTTTTGCCACTACTTATTGTTGCGATGAGTGAATCACCCTTTCTCGTGTATTCTATTAACTTGGGGAATTCATTCGTTTCATTGTAAAAGCTAACTTTTCTTATTGAATCTACTATCATTTTGAAAGTAGTAGGATTTTTCTTTCTACTCGGTTTAGCAATATAAAAAAAATCATCTTCAAATTTGATTATCCTCAACTCTTCTTTACCTAATGTGTCACCTTTGTGGTTCGTACTCACTGAGTATCCTTCCATAATTTGCTCGCTCTTGCCGTCCCAATGCTCATATATTGTATATCCATCTCCGCGCATATACCAATCACCGCTCATCCAATCAAAATTGATGAAATCTTCTCTCTTTGTACTATCTTTGAAGGCAATACTAACGAAAATCAATAATGCACTGCCTAACGCTAATATCATAATCATAAATTTTCTGTTAAATCTCAACTATTGCCTCAGCTTCTATTTCTACTAAATACTCATCACTTATCAGTCGTGAAACTTCTACCATAGTTGTTGTTGGTTTTATATCTTTGAAAAATTCCCCATGGACATTACCAATCTCTTCCCATCGACTGATGTCAGTAGTGAAAATCCTTGTTCTTACTATTGTCTCTAATCCGCATTCAAAGTAGTCCAGAATAGCTCTAAATTTTTCAAGAATTACTCTTGTTTGAATCTCAGCATTTCCTATTCCTACTGGATTACCATCGATATCATTTGCAACTGTTCCAGAAATAAAAATGTTATTTCCGACTCGTTTAGCCCTACAATAGCCGACTTTATCCATCCATTCATTTTTATCTAAAAATATTTTATTCATAAATGTTACTTTTTTCCTTTTTAATTGTTATTTTAGAAATGAGTATCCTTAAATATGAGAAAAATATGAAAAAAATTCTAGTTTTAATTGCTATTTCTTTATTTTTTATTGGTTGTGACGAAGATCCAGTTAAACCAGTCGAAGAAACACCATACCTTCCGACAGGATTCACATTAACTTTGAATGATAGTGTGTATTTATTTTGCAATAATGGTCAATTAGATCATATTAAAGGTGATACAATTAGAATGGATTGGTATAGTGGTGAGAAAAATTTTAATATTGATTTACTTGACAAAGATGATAATGTACTAAAAGATCCTAATCCTCTGGTATATACAACTTATGCTAAAGTTTGGAAACACAGTACTAAAGAAGACGAAAGAGCATTTGCTAGCACAGTAAATTTCTTTCTTAGCATAACTCCACACGATGAGGGTATTGCTAATTTTGTCTTTGAATTAAAGAAAGAAGGGGAAACTGTTTTCAAAGTTGATAGTATTCCTGTTATTATATATAGATAATACACTATTACTAGAGTAAATACATCTTTACGATTGTTGAATTTTACAAAAATCATATCGAAATTTAGTTCATGTTTACTGATATTGAGTTTTCTCTCTATTAGTTTCGGTGGATTACTACTTCATTCGCATGAATATAAAAAAACTAATTCTGGAATCGAATTAGATGAGTTTCATCATTTAAGCTATGAGACTTGTGCAAGATGTGAATTCTTGAAGAATACTCATTATAATGTTTTCTTTGAAAGCCACAGCACTCATGAAAGAGCATCGGTAAAAAGCTATTCATTACTTCCCGATAAAGACTGTTTTAGTATCCAACAAATTCAGCGCGTTGGCAGAGCTCCGCCAGTAAACCTCATTTAGTCCTAATTCTATTTTTTAAATTTATTACTAATTTATTGAGGTTATTATGAAGTTGATTAATTCAGCTATTCTGTTTTCTATTCTATTCTTTTCTTTTTTATTTGTTGGTTGCGATAATTCTGATTCAGTAACTCCATCAGAAAATCATTTCGAAGCAGCAGGTTATATTATCAAAAATGAAGCTGATTCTACTGTTTTCAAAGTCTTGAAAGGACAAGTGGATAACTTGATTGCAGAGTCATTTACATTGATGTTTGCTGATGGAAGTCAAATATATTCAATTGAATTTTTAGACGAAAATGGTGATAATATAAGTGTTCCAGATGAAGAACATACTTTACTATTCGAGATGGAAGATAATACATTTGCTAATTTCAATATTACGGAATGGATGATAAATATAAATCTACTCAAAGTTGGTAAAACAAATTTCAGAATCCAGATTCTACACGAGGGGCATCCTGACTTTACTTCGCCTTATGTCCCAATGGAAATAAAATGACAATTGCTGAAGCTCAAAAGCAGGTTGACGATTGGATAAAAGAAAACGGCGTCCGCTACTTTAGCGAAATGACTAATCTTGCTATACTCACCGAAGAAGTAGGTGAGTTAGCTCGAGTATTCGCTAGGAAGTATGGCGAACAATCATCGAAAGAATCCGATGAGAAATACAACGAAGCGGATGAAATGGCCGATATACTTTGGGTATTGCTTTGCTTAGCTAATCAAACAAATGTTGATCTAACTGAAGCGCTCAAAAAGAACTTTGAGAAGAAGACTGCAAGAGATAAAGACCGTCATAAAAATAATCCGAAATTGAAATAGTGAAAATACTCTTATTTTTCTTACTTACTGTTACTATTCTTAATGCAAAACCTATAGTAGGTACTGTTTATGACAGCTTTACTAATGAACCTGTGTCTGATGTAAAGATTATAATCAACATCAAAGAGAGTGTATCATACACAGATAAATCAGGTAAGTTTGAGCTAGAATTAGGCGAGAAAACTCATATTGATTTTATCAAATCTGGTTATATAGAAAAGCACATGAACATAACTTTAGATTATGATTCTATTTCCGTTTTTCTTACTCCGCTTAGCTATGAGTATGATGATATAACAATAATGGGTTCGGTAAATAAGAAACAGAATCTAAAAACTATTAGTCAATCATCAATAAATGAAAATTCGAGCAAAAGTCTTTCAGAATTGCTAAATAATAAATTGGGAATATCGACTTCCGAAATGGGGGAGGCTGTGTCGCGACCTGTTGTTAATGGGCTTTCAGGAAATAGAATGTCTATTATTAATGATGGCTTCAAATCGAAGGATTTATCGAGTAATTCGCCCGATCACGCACAAGCACAAACACTAAATGGATTAGATAAAATCACTATCCTTTCGGGAGCAGATTTAGTAAGATATGGCACATCACTAGTAGGTAGTGCAGTGCAAACGGAGAGTAATTTTAATATAAAAAGCTCTATAACGAGTAGTAGCAACTTGGTATCAGGTACTTACGCTAGTGTCAATAATAAATTTAGTCTTTCCACTAAAAATCAATTTACTGACATACTAAACGGTTTTGTATTTGATGGTGTTTATACTAAAACTGGTGATGTTAGTTCACCTGAAGGTATTCTTCACAATACAGATTATCATCTTTATGAAGTCTCCACAGGATTATACTACGAATTGGAGGAGTTTAGTATCAACCCTTATCTTTCTACTTTTGGTAAAAAATATGGAATACCTGGCGGTTTTGTAGGGGCTCACCCCAAAGGTGTGGATATAGAAATGCAAAGAAATACTATGGGTTTCAACTCAGAGTACCACACTCACGGTTCTGTAATAGACAAGCTGAAACTGGATTATGAAAGAAGTTTTTATGACCATAAAGAATTTGAAAATAGTGGTTTGATTGGTGCACAATTCCGTTTTGTTTCTAATTCAGTTCGGTTTGAGCTAGAACAACATCAAGGTAGTATTCTAAAGAATGGGTATATTGGTTTGCAACTAACTAGAAAAGATAATGAGTTGGGCGGCTTCGTATTCATCCCTAATAATCAATATACACTTATGTCAGTTTACGCAAAAGAGGATATCAATCTTATAGATAAGCTTGCTATACACTATGGTGCAAGATACGAAATTACAAAAGTTGATTTGGATAGCCCATATCTTTTCCAATCGGAGATAGTGAATAATAGCGATTTCCTAGCCTTATCAAATGCTCTTTCTCTTGATTATTCTGCTTCTGATAATTTATTATTATCTTTCGGTGTAGCATTGTCTAACAGAGCGCCCGAACCCGAAGAGTTATTCTCGAATGGTCCTCATCTGGCAGCATATTCTTACGAAATTGGTAATTCTAACTTGGAGATAGAAAAATCAATTTCTTATTCATTAAAATCACAATATAATAACCAAGATTTCACTTTCGGAACGGAGTTGTTTTATTACGATTACTCTAATTATATAACACCTATGGCAACAGCCGATACTAATTACAGCACTTTGCTACCTATATACAAGCAGACAAATATGGCTGCTGAATTGTATGGAATAAACCTTAATGCCGAGTATATATTCAATAATGAACTATCTATAAACTCAAATGCAAGTTATACGATTGGTAAAGAGAGCACTAGTGGAAATAACCTACCACTAATTCCACCATTAGCAATTAACGTAGCACTGAACTATAAATTAGATGATTGGTATTTCAATGTTAATACGAAGATGGCAACGAGTCAAGAGATGACAGGGCAATTCGAAAATAGAACTGACGGATATGCTGTGCTAAATGCTGAAGTGAAGAAGAATATAGATTTGGGTGGGAATATGCTTGCTGTTATGCTTAATTTCAACAACATTACGAATCAAGTATATAGAAATCATTTGTCACGAATCAAATCAGTTTACCCTCAGCCCGGGTTTGGTACCGAGCTGACAGTAAATTATTATTTCTAGTCTTTTTTCTTAAGTAGGTTCAGTCCCAAGTCAGAAAGTTGAGTTGTATCAACAGTAGATGGTGAGCCATCCATAAGTGATAATCCACTAGTTGTTTTAGGGAATGCGATAACATCACGGATATTCTCAGTTCCTGTAAGTATCATCACCAATCTGTCCAATCCGAAAGCTATACCACCGTGGGGAGGAGCTCCGTATTGCAATGCTTCTATTAAGAAACCGAATTTATCATTCGCATCTTCTTTGCTCAAACCTAATGCTTCGAACATTCTCGATTGCAATTCTTGATCGTGGATTCTAATACTTCCGCCACCTACTTCAGCACCGTTGATAACCATATCGTAAGCTATCGAACGTACTTTCTCGGGTGATTCGTCCAATTTGTCCAAATCATCGAAATTAGGTGATGTAAACGGGTGATGCATAGCATATACTGCTCCTGTCTCATCATCTTTTTCGAATAGAGGGAAATCAGTCACCCAACTAAAGTGAAAGTCATTCTTTACACTTTCAAAAATACCTGTACGCTTTGCTATCTCTTGTCTCAAAGCACCCAATATAGTATAACATCTTGACCAGCCGTCTGAAGAGATTAACAGTAAATCACCATTTTCTGCATTCGTTTTTGTTTTAATTGCTTCTATTACTTCTTCTGAAAGGAATTTAGATATTGGCGAGTTTACACCTTCTTCGGTGAATTTCATCCAAGCTAATCCTTTTGCACCATAGTTCTTAGCTACATCTGTCAGATCATCTATATTCTTTCTTGAATAATCAGCACAGCCCTTAGCGTTAAGTACTGCTATTTGGCCCCCATTGCTTACAACATCCGTGAAGACTTTGAAATCGCAATTACTTACTTCATCAACAATAGAGACTAACTTCAAATCATAACGCAAATCGGGTTTATCACTACCGTAATTTTCCATTGCTTCTTTATAAGTCAAGCGAGTAAATTCGCCAATCTCATAGCCAAGTATATCTTTCCATACACTTTTGATATAACCTTCACCAATAGAGATTATGTCTTCCATATCCACAAATGACATTTCCACATCGACTTGTGTGAATTCGGGCTGTCTATCTGCTCTTAAATCTTCATCACGGAAGCATTTTACTATTTGCATATAGCGGTCAAAACCAGCAACCATACTTATCTGCTTGAATATCTGTGGAGATTGTGGCAATGCGTAAAACTTGCCTTTGTTCATTCTACTTGGCACTAAGAAATCTCTAGCACCTTCTGGTGTAGATTTCATTAGTACTGGAGTTTCTATTTCTATGAATTTGTTCTCATCGAAGTATCTGTGAGTAGTTTGATAGACTTTATTACGAACAATGAATTTGTCCTGAAGATATGCTCTACGAAGGTCTAAGTATCTGAATTTCAGTCTTAACTCTTCACTTACTTCTGTTTTACTATTTATCTCAAATGGAGGTAGTTTTGATTTACTGATAATCCCAAATTCACTCATTAGAACTTCGATATTACCAGTAGGCATATTGCTGTTTTTGTTTTCTCTTTCTCTAACAGTTCCTTTTATCCATAGCACGTCTTCAGAACGTACTTCTCGAGCTTTTTCTTCCAATTCTGGGTTCACTTCTGGTAAAACTACAACTTGAGTTATGCCGTATCTATCCCTCAAATCGAAGAATATAAGACTCCCCAAATCGCGTCTTACGTTCACCCAACCGTTTAATATAACTTCTTGTCCAATATGTGATTCATTCAAATCACCACATGTAACTGTTCTTTTCTGAAAATTCATTCGAATACCAATTTTTTCTATTTCGTAAATACTGTGATTGCAAAATTCGTAAATTTTTCACAATTAGGGCATTAAGTGGATTAATTATTTTGGAATAACTGAGTTATTATTCTTTTTCAATGAGGACTTTGCTAATGGTTTCACATCTATTATTCTGCCATGACCTGGCAAAATAAAGTCAGCAGGGGAGACTTTCAAATCTTTAAGCCCGACTATGAGTGAATCAATTGGAGCTCTCATAGCATCACTAGCCTGCTTGAATGTACCAAAGTGAATACCCATACTCTTCTGCGATTCTAACTCTTTGTGAGCCATTACAGCTTCTCTAGCGTCTTGATGAATCTCAGACATGAAAAATCTCGGCTCTATAGGGGCAATAGGTAATATAGAAAAACGCATTGCTCCATATTTCTCTTTTAGTATTTGATAATGAACCCCAAACCCAGTGTCACCAGCAAAGTAAACTGGGCCGCCAGATGTCTCAAATACATATCCACCCCACAATGTACCATTTCTATCTGTTATACCCCTATTAGCGAAGTGCCTAGCCGGAACAAATGTCACGGTTCTATTTTTAATATTCAATGTATCCCACCAATCCATATCTCGAGAGTTTGGTAGTTCGTTATCAACGAATATCGGCTTATTACCAAGAGGGTAGAGGATAATCGGATTAAACTTCTCTTGGAGTCTTTTCAGAGTCTCAAAGTCCATGTGGTCATAGTGATTATGACTAATAACAACTACATCTATACGTGGTAATTTATCAAAATCTATTCCGGGTGCTCTTCTGCGTTGTGGCCCAATGGGTTTAACAGGAGTTGTATATTCCGACCATACGGGATCAGTCAATATATTGATTCCATCAAATTGGATAAGTGTACTAGCATGATTGATAAATGTTACTTTCAGCTCGCCATCTTTTGTAGTTGCTGGTGGATTGCAGGGTATTGTTTGAGGATAGAAATCCGCCCAGTAACCATCTGTTCTTGAAATGAAAAACCACATCAAATCCCAATAATTGAAACCATCTGATCTATCCAAATTATAGAACTTCTCACCATCAAAATGTTCAGACTTCTCACCTTTGTAAGGCGGTACATCGAAAAAGCAAGAGCTAAGAAAAATAGCAATAAAACTGAATAAAATTAAATTTCTGATTGACATATATAGTTTGATATTTACAAAAAAGAATAGACAACTAAAAGGGTCGTAAATTGTATTTTGGTTAATTGTAGAGACGTATTGCATACGTCTCCAAACGTAATTGTCACAGCGAGACTGAAAGGACGTGGCTGTCTCATAATAATCAAAACTTATTTTGACCTGTCTCAGAATCTAACTAGTTTTAATACATCATAAAATAAATACGTAAATCATAAATAAATGTCCAGTTTTTTAATTAATAAACTGGACATTTAAAGTACGTTAAAGTAAATTATTTATGAGCTAATAGTTTTAGAATAGTATGGATAGCTAGAGTAAATTCTAATAAACTAAGTGTTAACCTATGACTATTTTACACCAGAGGTGGGTATATAAATTTATGTACTATTTGATATTCTAATTCCAAATCCCAATTATTCTTTCATTACTTTTATTGCTTTTGCATTTTCACCATAATTGATTACTATGAAGTAAACACCTGGTGGTTGGGAGTTAGAATCCCAAGTAAGAGTAGTTGGCCAATTATTACCACTTATCTCAACATTGTCACCCTTTTCAACTTGTGTGCCATTTATATCGAATATCTTTATGCTTCTTTGGGAAATAGAAATTGCATTATCAAGATATACCTTTGTTGAGACTAAACTGTTCGTTGGCTGAGGATAAGGTAATGAGTTGTAAAAGTATGGTATTATTTCGTTTTCATTTTCCGTAATGCTTGTTATCGCTAACTCATTCCATTTTATTCTATAAATGTCATAAGGATGAATATCATCATAGTAATAAGTGATTATGTAATCGCCACTTTTCATGATTCTATTCAGCATTGCTCCATTATTTGGTAACTTTTGCCCTTGCCAACTATTATAATCTAATATATTAGACGTTGTAAATAGTGAGTCACCTTTGCAAATGAAATACACTCCATCAATTAGTTCAACAAGAATGTTAGAATATGTATCTTGTTTATTCTGATAAATCAAGCTAAATTCATTGGTTTGTATATTCATTGCTTCAATTTTATACAATGAATCAGAAGTATTGTATGTTACCAATAACAGAGAAGATTTCCCATTATAATCAACACTTTTATTATAACGTAAATCACTAACAGAAGTAGTGAAATACTGTGTGGAATCATTGTACCAAATAGTATCACTGGTAAAACTAAACGTGCGTAAATCGTTCCAATTCTTACCACCATCAGTAGTATTTTTTAAATATCGATTTTTGTCTAGTAAATCTAAAGAAGCACCTAAAAAAGTGAAATTTGTTAAATCTTCTCCAAATAAATAGTCGTATCTATAATTACTATCAACTTTTGAACTTAAGTAATTGAAGTCCTTATCATAAGTGATATACCTTGTAGGTGTACTGGCTGAAGTCTCAGACATTATGTAATTATCATCATCTTTTAATATTCTATAATTCTTTAAATTAGATTTAAAGTCAACGCCATCTAGTAATTTCCTAGAAAATTTATTACCGTAATCATCAGAAATATATACTAAAGATGAATCACTTTTATATTTCTCAAATTTGAAAAATAAAAGTTTATCCTGTTTCTGATTAAAATGATAGAACTTAACCCCTAGACTCAAATCTGAATATATCGCCGAATCGCCTATAACCTTCTTAAATGTTTTAGTTGTATCATTGCTTTTATATATATTTCGTGAAGCAAATAATAAATAATCAGAATCATTTATTTTGATTAAAATAGAACCATTGCCCGAACCGACTAAATTTGATACTCGATTAGTTGATTCAGAGTTAATTTTTTTGGTAACAATTAAGTTGTTTTTTGAAATTCCTGTTATTCTATCATTTTCAATAACGAAATCTGCAATAGTGAAAGATTCTAATACATCTGTAGGTATAATTACATTCGCATCTATAACTCCCTTATATTCTGCCGAATCCTTTGTAATTAATTCAAATACATTGTAATATGGCTTCAACCGAAATTCATCACTAAAATAATTAAAGGTATAAAGTATGTCTTTATATAGAATATAATTATATACAATAGGGGAATTTTCTTTGAATTTTTTTCCTTGCTGTTCTCTACTCTCACTTAAATTCAGCAAAACTTCTAATTCTGTTAAATCCGAGTCTAACTTATATATATAAGTAGTGTCAATATTATAATTATGTAATCTTACAATTAAGTCTTTTGAAGTATTTAATAGATTAGAAATATAGACTTTACTATCTAAAAGTTTTTCCCCAATATCTACAGAATCTATTTTATTTAAGTTATTATCAAAGACTATAAATGAAGTAGAATATAAATCAATTACAAAAAGTTTATTATCTAAGAATGCCATTCTCCTTCTTTTATTTGGTAAATAGTGGTAAGTAATGTCAAAACCGTAATAATAAGGGATCAGATAATTACTTGATCGTGTTAAGTTTTCAGATAATTTAACAATTGAACTTTGTGCACAAACATAATAATCATCATTACCTTTGACAACATAAGCAACTGAATCATCAATTGGATTTGTAACGCTCCAATTTAAACCGTTGTCGTATGACTCACTAACTTCACCGGTTTGCAAAAAGGCAATTAGTCTATCGCTTTCTATAAAAAAGTTGACAATATTTCCAGTCTCAAAAGGTTTTATCACATTCCAACTTTGAGCATCGTCATCGCTATAATAAACAGAACCTTTTGTGCCGTAAGCAGCAATTTTATCACCACTTGCTACTACTCCCACCAAATCAAAATTTACAGATGAAAATTTGGAAAATTCTGACGGCAATAGTAGCGAAGGTAAAAAGAATATTAGTAAAAGTAATTTCATTAAAATTCTCCTGATTTTATAAAACATTTTATTTCATAAAAGTAATAACAGATAAATGTAAAATTAATTACATTTTATAAGACGTTTGTCAAAAAATTAATGGGGTTAATACTCTAATTGGATTCTTTACTTCTGAGATGCTCAGCACAGGTACTCCATTAAATTATGCCCCACCCCGTCCTGCTTCGCAGTCCACCCCTCCAGAGGGGAATTCAAAAAAAAAACCCATTCAGTTCTTAACCGAATGGGTTCTTAAATTCTAACAAATCTAAATTCAGATTATAACAAAGGTGCGATTACCAATGCTACAACTGACATCAACTTGATTAGGATGTTGATTGATGGTCCAGAAGTATCTTTGAATGGATCACCAACTGTGTCTCCAGTTACAGCCGCTTTGTGAGCTTCAGAACCTTTGACTAGTTTAACACCATCTACTTCGTAACCTTCTTCTATCATCTTCTTAGCATTATCCCAAGCTCCACCTGCGTTCGATTGGAATATAGCCATAAGTACACCCGATACAGTTACACCAGCTAATAAACCACCAAGTGTAGTTGCTCCGAAAATGAAACCAACTGCTACTGGTGCTAATACTGCCAATAGACCTGGTAATACCATTTCCTTGATTGATGCTTTAGTCGAGATTTCTACACATTTAGCATACTCAGCTGCACCTTCCGCTTTGTCGTAAGTAGCTTTGTCTTGATCTGACCAGTTTGCTGGATCAGCACCTTTCGCTCTCATAACTTCAAGTGCATTTTTCAATGCTGGAATGTCTCTGAATTGTCTTCTTACTTCTTGTATCATCGCCATTGCAGCACGTCCAACAGCATTCATAGCCATAGCCGAGAATACGAATGGAAGCATAGCACCAACGAATAGACCAGCCATTACTGTAGGAGTCATTATATCAATACTTGTTAGTAGTGAATCTGGGTGCGAGATATTGTATGATGTTGTGAATGCCGCAAATAGTGCCAATGCTGTTAATGCAGCAGAAGCGATTGCGAATCCTTTACCAATCGCAGCAGTAGTATTACCAACTGCGTCTAGTTTGTCTGTTCTTTCTCTTACTTCTTTCGGTAGTTGAGCCATTTCAGCAATACCACCAGCATTATCAGAGATAGGACCGTAAGCATCTACTGCTAACTGAATTCCAGTTGTAGATAACATACCTACTGCAGCGATTGCAATACCGTATAGTCCAGCGAATTCGAATGATAATAGGATAGCTGCTGCGATTAATAAAATCGGAATAGCTGTTGACATCATACCAACACCCAAACCAGCGATTATATTCGTAGCAGAACCTGTCATTGATTGTTTTACTATGCTGATTACTGGTTTAGTACCAGTACCAGTGTAATATTCAGTTACTTTACCTACACCTAAACCAGACAATAGACCTACTATTGTTGCCCAGAATACTCCCATAGAAGTAAACACGAAATCGTTACCTGGTATAGACCATGATTGTGGTAAAAGGTTAGTGATTAGGAAATAAGATACAACTAACATACCGCCAGCAGCACCAAATTCACCAATATTAAGAGCCGTTTGTGGATTACCACCTTCTTTTACTTTTACGAAGAATGTACCTAAGATAGATACAATAATACCAGCTGCAGCTAAGAATAGAGGTAATAATACCGCACTCAATGAGCCAAATGCTAGCCCGTCAAATTCTGTCAAGCCGAAGAATGCAGCACCCAATACCATCGTACCGATGATAGATCCAACATAAGATTCGAAAAGGTCAGCACCCATACCTGCTACGTCACCTACGTTGTCTCCAACGTTATCAGCGATAGTTGCCGGGTTCAATGGATGATCTTCCGGAATACCAGCTTCTACTTTACCTACAAGGTCAGCCCCAACGTCAGCAGCTTTCGTATAGATACCACCACCAACACGCGCAAATAGTGCGATAGATGATGCTCCGAATGAGAATCCAGTTACAATTGATATAACCATATTTACATCGGCAACTTGCTCAACACCATGAATAGAACTGAATAGTATAAATAAACTACCAAGTCCTAAAACACCCAAGCCAACAACACCCATACCCATAACTGAACCACCAGTAAAGGCAACAGCCAATGCTTTGTTTAGCCCAGAAATAGCAGCGTTAGTAGTTCTTACGTTTGCAGCAGTAGCCACTCTCATACCGATAAAACCGGCAAGTGCAGAACATAAAGCTCCAACTATGAAAGAAACTGCAACCATCGGAGATGAATTAACAGATGTGCTTCCTTGCCATGCTAATAGGATAGCCACGACAATTACAAATATGCTAAGTACTTTGTACTCAGCTTTTAGGAATGCCATAGCACCCTCTTGGATAAACTTAGCGATATTTTGCATTTTCTCGCTACCTGGGTCTTGTTTGTTTACCCAAGCTGATTTGACAAATGTAAATAGCAACGCTATCACACCCGCCAAAGGAATCAGATATATTAATGAGTTCATAGTGTAAATATGTTATTTAATTGAACAATAGATTATTTATTTGCGTTTTTAATAACTGAAAAATTAAGCATTTTTAATGATTGATAAAAATATGTGAGTAATTTATAGAAATAAAAAAGTCCAATATTCTTTCAAATATTGGACTTTTTCAAATTAATTTATTCGTCTAAATCGCTGGCGTACCTTGTCGCTTCTTCGACTGTATCGCAGAATACGAACTGATTGCCAATCTGAGAAATGTTCATTATAGTTCGGACCATTTCTTGTACTCCAACAAGTATCACTGGGATTTCTTGTTCGTGCAGTTGGCGATAAGCTAATAATATACCACCTAATCCTGAGGAGTCAATTGTCTCTACAGTAGATAGGTCTAATATTAACGCCTGTATATCGGGCTGACATATAATTAATAACTCTGCTTTAAAATCTGCAGAAATTCTACTATTCAAAGTATCGTTTTTTAAAGTGAATATCACTATATTGTCATTATGTTCGATTGTATATTTCATTACTTTCCTTTTTGAATGTCAACTAAGTACAATTTAAAAAAAATATTGATAATAAGAATATCTTCTATAGGAGATGTCGTCTTATCTACACATTTACCTCGGCTTATTAAAAATAAGTATCCGGATGCTATTGTGCATCTAGTAACTAATAAAGGAATTGCACTGTTACTCTCAAAACTAGAGTCAATTGACAAAGTTATTAGCATTGACTCAGAAAACAGAGATTCTTTAGCAAATGAGATAATAGAATCAGAATATGACGTGATTCTCGATTTGCAGAAAAACAGTATTAGTGCCAAACTAATTGCGGAATACAAAGGTGATTTGAGAGTAATTAATAAATTTCGCAAACAAAAACTCGAAATGGTTTATCTCAAAAAATTCCCTGAAGAAACAGTACACGTAGGCGAGAGGTACTTAGACACTTGTCGTGATTTGATAGAAGATGATGGATTAGGGTTAGATCTAGGTTTTGAAGTTTATACGAATAACAACAAGATTATTGGTATAGCTCCAGAAGCATTCCACAAGACAAAGAGATGGCAACAAGAGAAATATGAAGAACTTATTGATCGACTTATCAAAGATGAATATGAAGTTCGGATATTCGGAAGCGACAATTCGACACTTGTGAACACGAATAGTAAAGCTGAGAACTATTGCGGTAAGTTGTCTTTAGTAGAGACTGCTGATAAAATCTCCGAATGTGACTATTTTATTTGTAATGATACTGGACTAATGCACATTGCATCTGCTTGCCAGATACCTATTCTAGCTATTTTTGGATCTAGTGTAAAAGAGCTTGGGTTTACTCCATTCAGAGTGAAGCACGAAATAATAGAACATGATATATGGTGCAGACCTTGCTCGCACATTGGTCGCGCATTCTGTCCACTTGGTCATTTCAAATGTATGAAAGAGATAACTGTAGATGAGGTATATAATCGGTTTAATAAATTTAAAGAAAAACAATTAGAGACATTATGAAAAGTATATTTGTATTATTCCTATTGATATTATGCGGATGTGGCGAAAGTGAAACACCAAATGAACCTTCACATAACTACGATGCAAAAGAGGTTTGGCCATTGGCCATTGGTAATTATTGGAAGTTCCTAAAAATTAATTATGCTTGGCCTTCTCCTCCTGATACTTATGAAACATATATTGAAAAAGATACCATATTAGAAAACGAGAGAGTCTTCGTATTTCATGACTATTCTAATTCTATCGATAAAGAAATCCATAGTTATGTAAATAGAGAAGATGGTTTTCATTATCTGATTTACAATACAGAAATCAAGAAAAGCGAAGATAGATTTATATTAAAATATCCATGCAAAGATGGTGAAATTTACAATAAGACAAATGAATATAATTATATAATTGTTGCAAATACTAACTTAGATGTCATGTTCGAAAATTCTGTTCAAAAAGGTATATTATATATTTATAATGAAATAGATAGTATTCATGATGGAACTTATGACTATATACGTGACTCAATTGTAGTTATTCCAGGAATTGGCATTATTAATAATAAGACTTATAGAAGTAAACATGACACAAATTCTATGGAATTAGCATCTGAACGTATTTTAATTGACTACAAAATAAACAAATGATGCATTGTATTTCTTAATCGAACTTTAAATGCAATCCCCACATATTTGGTTACAGAATCCTATAAATTTCAAATCTAGTTTACACTCTTTGTAAATTGAGTTCTTATTATCAAAAAACAAAATAATAAATGAATTTCAGAATCTTATCGCTGTTCTTAACTATCGCTCTAGTCAGTTGTCAATCAAACAACAAGTTAGAAGATAGGGTAGATGAGCTCACACGAAAAATAGATAGTCTAGAAAAAGTTGACAAGAATGATTTCAAACCTGGGCTTGGAACTCTGATGAATGCCATCCAAGTTCATCACTTGAAGCTATGGAAATCTGGTATTAAAGAGAATTGGGAGCTTGCAAACTTCGAATTGCACGAGCTAGAAGAAAGATTCGAGGATGTCGGAACATATCACATTAACAGTTCTAGTATCAAATCAGTGAAAATGATATACCCCCAATTAGAGGAACTGGAAAAATCTGTTAATATGAAGAGCAAATCCGCTTTTGTTAAGGAATATGAGCTATTGACAGCTACATGTAATTCTTGCCATCAGATCAACGATCACCCTTA
>PGYR01000055.1 GCA_002839765.1 Ignavibacteriae bacterium HGW-Ignavibacteriae-4 | reverse complement strand
GTTATTTCTATTTGGTTGTATTTACTAAGTGTATTTATAGGATATGTTGATACAAGTTCTCCTGTCTTGGTATCTCGTATCTGTATATCTCCTTTTTCACCCAGACCAGTAAGTAATATTATTTGATTTTCTCCACGAAGGAACTCAATATCGTGAATCATATCTTCTATCATTCCTTCGCCATTTACCTTATTCCACACAGGAATTATCTCTGC
Organism: Ignavibacteriae bacterium HGW-Ignavibacteriae-4; assembly: GCA_002839765.1. Classification (GTDB taxonomy): domain Bacteria; phylum Bacteroidota; class Ignavibacteria; order Kapaibacteriales; family UBA2268; genus PGYR01. Next base: position 15,997 of record PGYR01000055.1, on the reverse strand, counting down.
ACTTTTTAGTGATGATGTTATTAGCATAAATAAAGCTAATATTGGGAAAAATTGTTTTTTCATAGGGGGTTACTGCTGTTATATTATAATCATAGTCTAACACTCAGCACTACTTCTTTATCATTGAAGTGTACTTTCTGAGTTCCGATTATCTGATAGTCTTCGTGGCCTTTTCCTGCTATTAGTATTATATCACCTGAGTTGGATATTCGAACTGCTTCTTTTATAGCTTCTTCTCTGTCCCTTATTATCAGGTAACTACCGGGTTTAGTTAGCCCCTTTTCTATATCTGCAAATATCTTGTCTCTTGCTTCTGTTCGTGGGTTATCGTCTGTGACAATTATTCTATCCGCATGTTTTTCCGCAGCGGCAGCCATAAGTGGACGCTTAGTTTTGTCTCTATCGCCACCACATCCGAATACTGTAATTAGTCTAGCATCATCTACTATCAACTCTTTGCAAGCTTTACCTGCTTTCTCTAGTGCATCAGGAGTGTGTGCGTAATCGATGATAGCTATTGCACCATTGCTTAGCGGAATTCGTTCCATTCTCCCAGGAGCAGATGATATATAAGACAAATCGTTTATCAATGAACTTAACTCTACATTACACAGCTTAGACACTGCTACTAGTGATAGTGATAGATTCACTATGTTGAATTGTGCAACCAATGGTGAGTGAATTTTATGTTTTACTTCGCCTTCTTCTATTGTAAATCTACTCCCAGTATGATCGAATTCCTCGTCCATTATTTGATAATCGGCATCTGTATCCCAACCAACTTTACTGACTATTGCTACGGTGTCGCTTATCATAATCTTATAGCCAGCATCATCTACATTTACAATTGCAAAAGCAGTACTTTTTAGATTATCGAATAGTAGCTTTTTCGCTTCCGAATATGCTTCGAATGTTCTGTGGTAATCAAGATGATCGTGAGTTATATTAGTGAATATAGCTAGATCGAAGTCTATATAATCGGCTCTGTTTTGTTCCAAAGCGTGAGATGAAACTTCCATCACAACATATCCGATTCCTTTTTCTACTACTTCACGAAGAACTTTATTCATACTAATCGGATCGGGGGTAGTGTGAGTAGCATCTAGCTTTTCCTCACCTATGTAGATACCAGTAGTGCCAATTATAGCAGTCTTGTGTCCTAATTTACGAAGCAATTCACTAATAAGAAAAGTAACTGTAGTTTTACCATTAGTTCCCGTTACTCCTACTATTCTCAATTCACTCGAAGGATTTCCGTAGTAGTTAGCACTTATTCTAGCTAAAGCTTTTCTGGCTTTATCGACTATTATGAGAGTAACATTGTCATAGTGAATCTTTGGCGACTCTTCGCAGACTACCACTTTTGCTCCGAAACTAACAGCAGACTCGATAAATTCGTGACCATCAGATTCGGTGCCCCTTACAGCAACGAACACGTCTCCGTCCTCTATTTTTCGACTATCAAATTGGATATTACTAATTGTAATATCAATTGTTCCAATAACTTCTGAATAATCTAAGTTTTCTAATAATTGTTTTAATTTCATAATAAATCTCTTTTTTTTCTAACTTAACAAAAATCCTACAAACTCCCTATTATTAAGCTATACAGGTTCGTATATTCTTGATTTACAAGAAGATATATAAAAAAATAGTTGCACTTATATAATAATTTTATTACGTTGCAATTACAGTTTTCAAAATTTCTTTGAGGTGTGTTATGAAAAAGTTATTTACTTTATTAGCATTTATGCTATTATCCTTTAGTATCTCTTCAGCAGGGGACCTAAAATTCGGTAAAGCTATATTCCCACTACAAATCGAAAACGAGAGTGACGAAGAAATTGTTGTAGAATATGATAATATTAATCCGAACTACACAGTTGCAAATATTATCTATCAATTGACAGTCTTGAAATTAGGTACAAGTAATGCCATATATCAGAAAACTATTGATGGTGAAGATTTGGAACCTAATAAAAAAGCAGTAATCAATTTTGGTAAACTTGACTATTCAAAATTAGAAGTCGGAGTAAGCTATCAATTAATGTTTGACACACAGCAAGAATTTGATGAAAATCCAACTAACAATGTAGGGTTTCATAATTTTACTTTAATACCAGCGTTTGATTTTGACTTTGTAAAAGGCCTTGTACATGAATATTTGACGACTAATTATTCAGAAATGCAACTAAAAAATACTCTTGCTTATGCTGATCATCAAATCTCTCTGAAAGGAACACAGTATCAGACTTTTGATGGTGAATTCAGCTATACACAAGAAACAGATTCATGGTTCGTTATGGTAGATTGGGACGTGATGTCTAAATATGAGAAACCTATAACCTATTTGTATATTGAAAAGGGAAGCGAAGAATTTACAACTTTCGATGTTAATTGGTTTCCCGTGATAAATGGTAATGTATGGAATCCTGACCCATTTAATCAGGAACTAATTATATTCGGTGAACCTCCTGCTTTTCAACTAACATCAATCCCTGATTTAGATTTAGAGGTACAAGCTCCTCCTAAACAGGATTCCGTTTGTGCTATCATAGTAACTGGATCAGATACTAATATGCAAGGAGCTTTTGATTATGACCGAGATTGGATAAAGTGGTTCTTGCAGAAAAATGGTGTCGGCGAAGAATTAGGTGATGGTAATGTACAAGTACTGAATAAAGCAACTAAGGCAGAAATCAAAGCTGCAATTGAGAAATTGAAAAAGAACTACAGTAAAGTCTATTTTTTCTATGCAGGGCATGGATCGAGTACTGGTAAAATATGTACAAATGACCCATCGAGTGATTGGCTAACTTATGATGATTTATTCAAATGGCTATATGAAAGCGATGCTAGGGATATAACGGTTGTACTAGATGCATGTTATTCTGGTAAAGCTACCGATGCAGCCAAAAAAGCAAAAACCAAACCTGGAACACAAGTCCACGTCTATACTGCTGCTGACTCCAATAAGACTTCCCAAAATGTTTGGTATCGTAATAATGATAATACAACATATTGCCAAGGTTTTTTTACTCGTAATTTTGTACTTTGTGGCAAAGATACACTTGCGAATACCAACAAAGATACTATCATATCTTTCGAAGAGGCATTCGATTGGGTTCGATCTAAAAATCCAACTTTTGCGACTGATTCGATAAACAGTAAACAGAATCCACAAAAATTAAATTTAGATCATCCCTATGAGATTGATGTCGAAGCATTACTCAAAGCTTTAACTCTTCCAACTTATAATTTGAATCCCAACTTTACAACGGTTTATTATGACCCAAATCTTGTTGCACCTTCTTATTTAATTTATCCATATTATCAACCTAGCTTAAAGCTTAACTTCTCAGATTCAGTATATGTTGGGTGGATAGATTTGAATACAAATGCCCGCTTCGAACATCCGACAATTATATTCACTTATAACCCAAAAACTAATGATTATAAAACACAAGAAGGCCTCTGGTATCCTATACTAGACGACAATAATGGTAATCTACGTTTCACCGAAGATAAGGTACTTCTAGGCAACGGTAGAGAGAATTCCGCAGATGAGGTAGGAAGTACTATTACCGAAGAAGTAGCAGGTACTAGCAAAGCTAAAACATGTGCAGTGTTAGTCTCTGGGCAAGACAAGAAAGACCCTAAGCAACAAGAAGCATTTGATTGCGATATAAAAGATTTCAAAAAAAACTTAACAAGTGAAAAACTAGGACCTCAGCTCGGCGATGACAATGTAAGAGAAGAAAAGGGAATTGGGAAAGATAGTATCTGTTCAATACTTGAAGGAATGGTTGGCAAATACGACAAGGTCTTTTTCTACTATTCTGGACATGGCGGAACTGATGGAGATATGTGTACAGGTGATAGCACAAAAGAATTGACTGCTTCTGAGCATTGGCTTTCTTACAAGGATTTGATGAAAAAACTAAGTGATATAGGAGCAAAACAATATTGTATAGTAATTGATGCTTGTTATTCTGGATTAGCGAAAGATGCATTAAAAGATACAGAACTATTCAAAGATGCAGATGTAACTTTGGTAACAGCAACAGATGGAGTATCAGAAGCTAATACGGAGTTTGCAGGAACGAGTGAAAAGGACACGAAAGGTTATGCAATATACTCCCATCATTTCTTGAAATGCTTAGGTGAACCCAAAGCAGATACTGACAAAGATGAACACGTATCATTCGAAGAAGCTTTCAATTGGGTTAAAGAGCAGAAACCAAAATTAGTAGATGAATATGATTTGGATAGTTTACAAAAACCGGGTATAACTACTAAGAGCAACGCAATAAAGAAAATTGCTGAAGAAGAGATTGATTTCCCTAATACAGATGTTAAAATAAAAAATGTAAATGGGGCAGAATTAAGTTACGATTATACTGCGACATTGTCTGTTGAAAATCGAACACATTTATTCACAGATAAAAGAATAAAGCAATTATCTGATAATAGAATGTGGACTCTCAAATCATCAGGTATAAACAAAGATTTCAGTGTCGATTTGATATTCCAATTAAGAGCTCAATATGAGGATCTTACTCCAGAGGGCACTGATATAGTAGGTATGTGTTGGAGAGAGAACGAGAACGATGATTGGCGACCTCAGTACCCCTCTGTTTATAACAAGGATGACAACACAGTATTATGTGGTAACACTAACCACTTTAGTGATTGGGTAGCTGGTATAATTGTTCCAGAAGGTGTTAATAGCGTTGAAAGCAAGTTCCTTATCAACAACATAGATTACGGGCCTAATCCATTCAAGAATGTATTGAATTTTAATTTCAGTCTAGATAAACCAGAATCTTTCTCAATAGAAGTAGTTGATATAACTGGAAGAAGATTCGACTTTATTAATACACAAGATTACGGTGTAGGTACATTTAGTGTTAACCTAGATGGGTCTAACTACCCGAGTGGAACTTATTATTGTAGGTTGATATCTGCGGATGGAGTAAGGACTATAAAGCTGGTGAAAGAGTAGTTCTCTAACTTTCTAATCTAGTATAAATAAAACAGCCCATCTTAATTAGATGGGCTGTTTTTTCATTCTCTTTTAAATTTCTTTGAAGACGGTTCAGACTAACTCAAGTTGGTTTTTGATTCTCGTCGTCTTTATAAGTTCTAATATTGAAAGTCGGTGGTTTATAGTCTTTCTTCAAGTATTGAGTCGGTATCGTAACCATATTTCCATCGCGAGCGGCGCGGTAGTGTGGTGAAAGTATCTCAATTCCTACTTCATTGCAGCAATCCTGTATATTCTGATGTAGATCTGAATAAATGGTTGCCTGTTTAGCATATTCTCTAGTATAGGCATTGATTTGGTATGATACGTAAAAATCTTCTAGACTAGTTTGTAGAACAAATGGTTCTGGATTATTCAATAGTAATTCTGTTCTTTTTGCAGCATTTATCAAAGCATTATGTATTTCTTTCCAAGGTACATCATACCCTATTGTAACTGTTGAATGTAGAATCAAACCATTACCAGTTTCTGCTTCAAAACTATAATTTGTTGTGTGATTACTCATAACCGTTGCATTCGGAATAGAGATTATTTCATTTTTGATAGTTTTTACTCTAGTAACTAATAGAGATTTTTCTACTACATCGCCAACTACATCCCCGATTTTTACCCTATCGCCTATTCTAAATAATCGCATATATGTCAATACTATTCCCGCTATAATATTAGATAGAGATCCTGCAGAGCCGAATGTAAATAGAAAACCTAAGAATACTGATACACCTTGAAACACAGGTGAATCACTACCAGGCAAAAAAGGAAATATTAATACAAACATAAAAGCATATAGTACTACTCTTACTATTTGGAAAGTTGGACTTGCCCAATCAGGATAGAACCCATTCAATTTCAGATTACCTTGTTCTATTTCTGTCTTTAGAAATCCAACAAATTTTATTATATATCTAAATACTATAAAGATAACTAATATTGTAAATAGGCTTGGTAGGTAATTCCAAATACTATTTAACATCTTCATAAGTGGGTTGAGGATATACCCGAAGAGTGTTTGAGCAAAACCTTGGGTCCAAGGGAAAAACCCGAATATGATTGGTAGAGAAATATAAATCAAAAATAGAAATATGAACACTTTTACAAGTTTATTCAATGATGCCATTATCGATACTATTTTATTGGAATCAAAAAGCGTATAGTTTTTGATTTTTATATCACTTATCCTAAGGCCATCTTGGTCAATTATCTTATTGCCAGTCCAATTAAATAGTTTATTGACATATACTAATAATAATACTAATATGAAGATAACCAAAGCAGCAGAACCAATTTCTTTTAGTAATTCGGAAACGCTAGTTTCTTTCTTATACCTAATTATTTCGGCAGCAATTATCTCTTTATATTCATAGGCCAAAGCTTTGTTTGACTTATTCTCCCAAAGAGCATCATTCTCAGAAAGACTTATAATAGTGATCTCACCACTTACTATATCAAAAGTAGTTTCAGATTCTATAACTTGTAAATCTAGTTTTACAAACGCACTCTCAGATAATTTTTTAATTCTTTCCGTTGTAGCAGCTGCTCTTTCAGATGCAGTAAAGCTACCATATTTACTAAAAATCGTAAAAAGTGTGTCATTGAATAGTCCGTAAACGGGAAATGATTTTGCATTACCTCTTAAAGCATCAATTCTTGCTTTCTTTTGCTCTAACCGTTTGTTCTCTTTCTGGTTTAGATCAGCTAATTGCTGTTGTAATTCTTCTTTCTTTAGATTATCTGTTGTTTTTAGTTGGTTTATCTTAGTTTCTAATTCGGCTCTTCTTATCGAATCTTGGATTTTTTGTTGTTGACTTTCAACTATCTTGAGCTGATATTCTTTTAGTAATTGGGTATTTAATGAATCCTGTATTTCTAAAGAATCTTTCTTTATCACTACAGTGTCAGTCTGACTAAATAGTATAAGTGGAAATAGAAATACAAAAAATACTGTCAAAATTCTATTAATATGATTCATTTTTATTCTCTCTAATTTTAATTATACTCAATAAGATTCCAACACTGACCAATAATTCTTTATTTCGGTATTCTTCTTTCAACCTAGTTAGTTTAATAAGTCCTTAACACCCGGTCAAATCGTGAATTTTTTCTATTCTCCTTTGGTGGCGACCACCTTCGAACTTTGTATTCATAAAAGTATCTACCATTTCTATAGCATCTTCTACTGTCACAAACCTAGCACCAAGGCAAAGTATATTAGCGTCATTATGTTGTCTTGCTAAGGCAGCAATTTCATTATTGCAACAATTAGCTGCTCTTATACCATTTACTTTGTTTGCTGTTATAGACACTCCGACTCCCGAACCACAGATAATAATACCAAAGTTATAGTTGTGTTCGGCTACAGATCTGGCTGCTACATAAGCGAAATCAGCATAATCTATTGATTCATTACTATATGTACCATAATCGGATACATTGTGTCCTTTTTCTTCTAGCTCTTTAATTAATATTTCCTTTAACTCAAAGCCAGCGTGATCTGAAGCTAATGCTATTTTCATACTATTTTTATTCAATTAATTGATAAACTATAACTTACTAAATTTTAAACACAAAACCCTTTCTTTGTCAACATAGATGCTTATTTCTGTGGAATTCACCTATCCACAATTTTAACTCAATGTGGAATAAATATGGGTAAATAAATTTGCATCGTGTTTGTCAACATTAATCTAACATTTCCACTTTTTTATACAGAATTATCTACATCAAATTTTGTACTTTTTGGGTATATTCAAACTTATGAAAATACTAGATTAAAATACGATGCAACAAAAAAGTTTACACCTTTTCCACCGCCTTATTAAAGTTATTAGATTTATATTTAAAAAAGAAGAACATTATTATATAATAAACAATCTAGATTGTCTTAAACCTTAAGTAAGGATGAAGGCATTCTGGTATATTTATTTTTTCTCCATCGTAGTATTTTTCTATCAGGGCAACTAATATTCTTGGAGTAGCTAAAGCAGATCCATTCAAAGTATGGACGAATTCTGGTTTGCTATCAGCAGTACGTTTGAATCTTATATTAGCTCTTCTTGCCTGAAAGTCAACGAAATTCGAACAGCTAGATACTTCTAACCAATTCTGTTCACCTTCTGACCATACTTCAAGGTCTATAGTTTTAGCAGATGCAAAGCTTGTATCGCCTGTACACAGCTGATTTAATCTATATGTAAACCCAAGTTTTGTAAGTAAATTCTCTACATCGACAACCATTTTATCCAATTCAGTCCAACTATCTTCTGGTTTTGTGAACTTGACTAACTCAACTTTGTTGAATTGGTGCACTCTAAGGAATCCTCTAACGTCTTTCCCATACGACCCTGCCTCTCTACGGAAACACGGAGAATAACCACATATCTGTTTGTTTAACTCACTATATGGTATCATATCGTCACGATGAAAGTTGGTTAATGGCACTTCTGCAGTAGGAATCATATACATATTATCCTCTTGCATGTGGTACATATCCTCTGCCATCTTTGGTAACTGTCCCGTTCCACGCATTGACTCTTCGTTTACCATAAATGGTGTCATCATTTCGTAGTATCCGCGTGATGTATTTTCATCCAGAAAGAAGTTAATCAAAGCTCTCTCTAGTGCGGCCCCCTTACCTGTGTAGAATGCAAAACCGCTACCTGATACTTTTGCTCCACGCTCAAAATCTAATATTCCTAGACGTTTTGCTATTTCTATGTGATCTGGTTTCTTTTCTGTTGTAGTTTCGCCTACAGTTTTAGTAATTATATTTTCATTCTCTGTTTTACCAACTGGAACAGATTCATCATGAATATTTGGAATTTGAAGTAATATATCGTTGAAATTAGCTTCAACTTCTGATAATTGAGCATCTAATTCTTTTATTTTACTAGAAACTCCACGCATTTCATCTATTTTTGATTGAGCATCTTCTTTATTCTTTTTAGCATCAGCAATCTCTTGAGTTACCTTGTTTCTTAGGGCTTTCAGGTTTTCTACTTCTACTATTATTTTTCTTCTAATCTCATCTAATTCTAGCGCTTTGTCTATATCAACCTTAGCATTTTTGTTTTCTGCTGATTGCTTTACCAACTCTGGATTTTCTCTAAGTATATTTATATCTATCATGATTATCTTGTTTAAGTGTATTTGATTTATATTATTAACAAAATTAACACATTTTTAGGAGAATTAAACCCTACAATTTTTATAATTTCTCAACTCCATTTACTATATTAAATTTGATTCAGTTACAAACCTATAAATCTATATATAATGAAAGCAATCGGTATTCTATTATTCTGCATTTTTCTTTACTCTTGCGAAGAAGACAATGACATTCCATCTAAATTTGTTGATTCCATCTCATATAGAATTCAAAATACTGTTAATTCAGATATTTATGTTGTTAATGACGATGAAACAGGAATTGATAATATTGTTTTACTAAGTTATAAATTTATATCGGATTCTAATCAACTTTTCTACCGTAATCCTGTAGCAGGTAAACGACAACCATCTAATTTTTATACATCTGAAATATTACATGATTCTGAATTTCCGAAATGGAATAGAATAGATATGAATGAAATGATTCTTTATTCAGAAGACTATGGGAAAATAGAGTTTTCATTAGACAGATTAGATGATGAATTTATTAAGAGATATAAAGACAGTACTAGGTTTGATGAATTCAAAACGCCTGAGCGATATTCTCTGATAGTCAAAGGTTACTACAGAAAGAATGGAATATTCAAAAGTTTTGAATTACATTCAATTAATGAAGGTAAAATAGGTGCTATATTTGACAAAGATAGTAGATTATGGTACAACGTCAAGCGTACTATTAATATTGAGATGAGTGCTGAATCCTTTTTCACAGTAGATGGTAAAGTATTAGAACCATTACAATCAAACATGCCATTATTAGAGAAAAATTTTAATAAATGTTTAAAAGCTAATGCATTTTGAAATAAATTTTGTATATTACAGGCAAAATTTTATTTCAAATTATTAGAGAGGGTGTATGCTTAACGATTTTAAAGCGTTTGTGATGAAAGGTAATGTCATAGATATGGCAGTAGGTATCATAATAGGTGGTGCATTTGGTAAGATAGTTACATCATTGGTTAATGACGTGATAATGCCACCACTTGGTATGCTAATGGGTGGAGTATCATTCACAGATTTGAAGATGGTACTGAAAGACGGAGTAGCAGAATCAACTGATGCGGCAGGTGCTGCTATTGCTGCTGTTCCAGAAGTTGCTATTTATTATGGTAATTTCATCCAAACTACTGTTGATTTTTTAATAATAGCTTTTGCAATATTCATGATGATTCGTTTGTTTATGAATATGCGTAGAAAGAAAGAAGAAGTTGCAGTAGATGCACCTCCTCCAGAACCTACGAAAGAAGAGCAATTGCTAACAGAAATCCGTGATTTACTGAAAAAGTAAATGCTTTATAAAATATACTATTTTTTACAACCCTGCCATTTTCAATTTGGCGGGGTTTTTTTTGATTTTTAAAAGGGTAAAAACTTTCCTATTTTGTGCTATTGATTTATAAAGGACTATTGAAATATGAAATATGTAATGATAACTATATTAGCTGCAATCAGCTCCATTAGCTTATTTGCAGAGAAAGAATGGGTTAATGTCTTTCCACCTCTTGATCAATATGAAGATAATATGGGTCTATATTGTTTTGATGATCTGAATTGTATTTCTTTAGGAGAAGTTTTTGATGTTAGATATACAAAAAAGACAAATGATGGTGGTAAAAGCTGGTATATATTTAGCGAAGTAGATTTATCTGATCGTGAATCTCGTAACCTTAACCCAACTAGGACTTATATATCAGACAGTAATAATTTATATACTATATATTATAGTAGAGTATTTATTGACCAAAGCAGTGATGGTGGTAAAAGCTTTTTTGAAACAACTTTTGATGAGCTTTCAGATGAGAAAGATACTGGGTTAGATGAGTTAAGGATGTTTAATAATAATATTGGTGCCGTTCATTCAATGTCAAGAATTCTCATAACTAAAGACAATTGGAAAACTTATGAAAAGGCAAAATTACCTCAAAATCAGTATTATTTGGCCCGCTCTTTTTATTTTCTTGACTCTACAAACATTGTATTTTATAATCAGAATATTTATTTTAAAGATGATGTCTATAATGTACAATTTGTAAAATATGATGTATTAACTGAAGAATGGTCATTATATTCTAGCATAGAAAAGAGAGAACCAAACACCGGTTACCCAAGGTTATTTTGCTTAGATGTTGTTAATGACTCAGTTATATACGCTGGTGGTCACCAAGGGATAGAAAAATCACAAGTACTAGATATAGTATGGAAATCAACTGATAAAGGAATAACTTGGAAAAGAGTCCTTTCTAGTATCAACGGTTTACCACCTTACGGCGGTATTGAAAGTATTTCATTTAGAAATGAGAATCATGGTATAGCTTGCAACAAATATGGTGATTTTTATGAGACAACTGATGGTGGTGAATCATGGTATCATTATCCTATAAGGGAAGAGTTAAGAGCCTCAAACACTTCTCTTGCTTGGGCCGGGGATACTCCCTTATTCGCAGCAAACAGAAAAGGGATATTTAGGCTAGAGACTAAGTCAAGTGTAACAGAAGTATCAAACGCAGAGAACATCAAGGTTCGTAAATCAGATAATAGTCTAGATATAGCAATTAATGATGAATCATTTACAGATTATAATTTCCATTTTTATAACTCATCTGGACAAGTTGTTAATACTTCATCTGTCAAATCCAGTATGGGCTATATATTCCAAACTGTTCCGTTACCAGATATGATAAATGGTGTTTATTACTATGTAATTTCAAGTAATAATACAGTTTATAATGGGAAGTTGATTTTAATAAAATAAGTAAAGGAACAAATAATAATATTTATACTTATCGTACTATTCCCAACTTTAGCAAAAGCACAATAGTATTGCCGTTGGCTTTAGCCAACGGATTGCAGAAATACCCAAACCCACTTTGGACATTAGACCCATAGCAATACAACTCCTTTGGAGTTCACCTGGACTCATCGGTCGCTTAGCTCACTCTGAGTGACTAACGTTTGCGAAGCCCCCTTAAATTTTAAGGGGGTTGGGGAATTTATTCTTACAGATGATTAAGTTTTCATATCACGCTAGCCCTCTTAATTTTTTAACAGGGAATTTGTATAATTCTTTTATTCTTGTATTCTTCCCTTTGGTCATTGCAATGACTTCTTCCGGTTCAACTAAAAAGAAATGGCTCCCACTCGTTTTCTATTTTGCCAATTTTCTGGTTTAGATATAGTACATAGTTCGGCTTGTGAGGTGATGAGAGTAGAGGCATCTTCGCCTCTGTTGGAGTTTTGCTGCCCTTCTTGTTGTTGCAATTGAAACATGCAGTTGTTAGATTTTCCCAAGTTGCTTCTCCACCTCGTGATTTGGGAATAACATGGTCAATGGTTAGGATACCTTTTGTGGTTCCGCAATATTGACATTTACTGCCGTCTCTACGGAGTATATTCTTTTTGCTGAGTTCTACTTCTCGGTATGGTATTCGTTGATATTCACAAAGCTTTATTACGCTTGGTAGAGCAAAGGATTTGTTCACAGTTCGTATAAATTTGTCGTGGGCTTGTTCTATCAATTCGGCTTTGAAGAGAAAGAGCAAGGTAATAGCTCTTTTTGGGGTGCAAATAGATAGGGGTTCGTAACTTTGGTTGAGTACTAATACACGACCATTTAGTATTTCATCTGAGATTGTGTTGATTTGGTTGAAGACATATCACCATAAGTTTATTAAATGAATATAAATAACTTTAAAATTTATCTAAGTTAGTAAAATATCTTAATTTTGGCAACAAGATATATTTAAGAAACAAAATAAGTTATCAAATGTTACAATCAAAAATAGATAATGGCTCGCTAATAGTTGGAGTTTTAGGTGCTGGGCAACTAGCAAAAATGCTGGCAAATGACGCTTATAGATTAGGGCTTCGCTTTGCTACTATCGAAGATAAACCTGGTAGTCCAGCTTCTTTTATGACTAAACTCGATTTTTCGGGCAAAGGAAATGATAGAGAGCGACTAGACGAATTCATCCGTAATGTCGATGTTATCACATTGGAAAATGAATTTATTGATCCTGAAATATTAGAATACATAGAACAGCTAAAACCAGTTTATCCTTCATCTAAAACACTGAATCTAATCCAAGATAAATACACACAGAAAAATACATTTCGTGATGCTGGGTTAGATTTAGCTAATTATGCTAAGATGGATAATATAGAAGATTGCAAAGAGTTCGGTGCAAGATTTGGTTATCCGTTTGTACTAAAGTCTCGCAAATATGGCTATGATGGTTATGGTAATGAAACTGTAGATAGTGAAGTTGAGATTGAAAGAGCTTATAACAATTTAACTAAGAATAATAAATCGGGCATTCTTGCTGAATCATTCGTCAGATTCACAAAAGAGTTAGCTGTGATGGTAGCCAGAAGTAAAAACGGCGAAGTTGTCGTGTATCCTTGTGTAGAGACAATACAGAGAAATCATATTTGTCATAAAGTAATTGCTCCAGCACAAATAGATGATAAAATTACAGAGAAAGCTAAACAATCAGCAGTAAAATGCGTTGAAGCTATTAACGGAGTTGGTGTTTTTGGAATTGAATTATTCCTAACCACTGATGGGGAAGTACTTGTTAATGAAATAGCTCCTCGTCCACATAATTCAGGGCATTATACTATTGAGGGTTGTTATACTTCTCAATACGAAAATGCGATAAGAGCAATCACTGGTCTTCCTTTGGGGAACACCGATTTAATTATGGGTGCAGCTTGTATGATAAACTTATTGGGTGAAAGAGACGGTAGTGGAGTACCTCGTAATCCAGATAAGATGCTTACAAAGAAAGCGAAGTTACATCTATACGATAAAACGGAATCAAGAGTAGGTAGGAAAATGGGGCACATAACAGCAATTGCCACGACTGTCGAACAAGCGGTTAGCATTGCAGAAGACGCAGCAAATAACTTCAAATGGTAATTACCAACATAAAAATACTTTTTATAACCATAGTTACTCTATTAGTATCAATGGGATATAGTGTTATAGCACAACCCCGTTTCGGTAATATATACATCGAGAATGGGAATGTGTTTGACTCTACTGAGTCAAATGCTTTATATGTGCGAGATGTGATGAACGCACTTCATATTATCACTAAACCTTATGTAATACAAGATGAGTTATTGTTCAAAAAAGATGATGATCTGACTGAACAAACTATATTAGAGACTGAAAGAAACCTAAGGTTGACGGGTCTTTTCACTAATGTAAGTATAGAGTTAGATTCAACTGGTTTCGATTATTATGATGTGTATGTTGTTACAAAAGATAGATGGTCGTTAACACCTTCTATTCTTTATGGTACAGGTGGTGGTATATCTGAATATGGTGGTCGTCTATCAGAAAGGAACTTACTAGGTACTAATAATAGATTAGAGTTCGAAGGTTTATATAGAAACGAAAATGATATTAAATGGCAAGGATTTGCTTCATTAGAAATGCCGCGAGTATTTCGCTCTGATTTCAGTTTATTAGCTTCTCTACAAGCAAATAGATTTCGTACAGATCAAATTATAAATTTCATAGATCCATATAGAAACACTCAAGATTTACTTTCTTATGGTATGATGTTGCAGAATTCGTTTGGGTCAGATTTTCTTTATTTGAATAATCTAGACACTGCTATTTTGTTACCTTTTCAAGAAAGAGTAGGAAGAACATATTTTTCAAGAGCTATAAATAAAGAAAACCGTTTGTTTTTTACTGGCTTAGTCGAATATAATCAAACAGATAGAGGAATACCACAGTCCAGACAAGCATTCGATAATAGTGGTAAAATATTAATACAATTTACTTCATTATCCCAGAAGTTCATCCCCGTAGAACGTGTTAACCTCTTCCGTACTGAGGACATAGTCGTTGGTGGGTATGGAAGAGTTGTTCTTGGAAGGATATTTCCCATAGAATCTGATGGTGACAATTTACTTTATCTAGGTGGACAGGGAGAACAAAGTTATTATGATGGAAATAATTATTTATTCGGTCAGCTAACTGCTGGTAGTGCTTTCAAAGGAGCTACAGCTTCATATACTTATCAAGAATTTCTTGGTCTTGGATTTCATAGATTATCGGATGATTTTCTTTTAGCCGGTTCTTTCAGACAGCAAACTTCTTGGAGATGGAATGCTTTACGACAAATGATATTAGATAATGATTTTGGACTACGTGGATATAATGCTAACAGATTTGCCGGAGATAACCGTCTTTTAGCAAATGCAGAAATTAGATATTTCACGGGTTTAGATTTATGGCTATTCGATTTTGAGTTAGCTGGATTTTATGATATTGGTTCAGTATGGGATCAATCACAAAAAATTACGGAATCGCAATTTTACAGTTCTATTGGTTTGGGGTTACGTTTTCATAGTAGAAAAACATCAGGAGAACATAGTATATTCAGAGTTGATTTTGCTTATAATATGTATGATGGAAAGTTTGGCGGAATAATATTTACGACCAATCAACTGTTCTCTCCAATCAAAGATCACATATATAAACTGCCTCAATTATTCGGTATCGAATTTGATGCACAATAGGAATGTTTCACGTGAAACATATAATAATAGAAAATGAATAATAAATATGACATATTAGTAATAGGAGCAGGGCATGCAGGCATAGAGGCCTCGATTGCGCCTGCAAGAATGGGACTCAAAGTTGGATTGCTCACTATGAGCTTTGACAATATGGGTAAACCATCTTGCAATCCTTCGATTGGCGGTACAGCAAAGGGACATCTTGTAAGAGAGCTAGATGCACTCGGCGGAGAAATGCCATACTTA
>PGYR01000054.1 GCA_002839765.1 Ignavibacteriae bacterium HGW-Ignavibacteriae-4 | reverse complement strand
ACATAATAAAATGAGTGGAATAATGCAAGTGGGGGTATTAGTTTTATTGGGCAACCTTAACCCACCTAAATCCTCCCTTGACAGGGAGGACTTACAAGGAAATTCTGGATTCTTCGGACGCTGCGTGTCCTTTGAGTGACGAATAGCCAGAAGCCCCTTGTCAAAGGGGGGTTGGGGGATTTGGAGACGTTTTCGATACGTCTCTACAATTCTTAATTCAAATAATCTGATGAATCAATCATCGAGTAGGTTTACACTCTTGATACCTTGTATATTCAGGATTTTCAGGAAAATATTATTTACGTCGTCGTCTTCTTTTAATTTCAGAGTGAAGACTCCTTCGAAATCTTCTTCTTGGGCGCTGATATGTAGTTCGTGCATACTGTTTTTGCCAATAGCTTCGGTTATTTGCTTCAGCATACCTTCTCTATCTTCGCCTATTATCTTCATTTTAATAAATGAATGTTGGTCTTTCTTAGAAGTGATTTCTACAAATGGATTATCCTTGAAATAATGGAATAGCGATATTACTGCTTTGAAAGTAACTACATTCTGTTGCCATTTTGGCTCTGGCTTTACGCTTTCGGAAGTTATTATCTCTACTTGGTCACCATATCTTAGCTCATAATTCAGGTCTTTTATCACCCCATTTATCTTGGCCGAAATACAGTGCAAACCGTCTTCATAAGATTTGGCAAATGCGAAGTCTAACACAGTCGAACCATCTGGCAATGAGACTGGGTCACCTTTTTTATTATAAACGACTACATCTACATCGAAAAGATTTACTTTTATCGAATTCCAGATTATCTGAATAGCATTATCTGGGTATTCTTCTATCATTTCTTGCATCCATTCGCCCCACTCTTCAGTGTCTTCACGGGTTATATTGAGTGCTTTCCGTTTATTTTTAAGAGAGAATTTGGAAGCAAATCCATCCTCTGCAATCGCTTCCATTTCTTGTGTCCGAATGGAGAGCTCTATTTTTTTACCGTCTGGGCCGATTATCTCGGTATGTAGTGATTTGTACCAATCGAATTTGGGTTTGGAAATATAATCTAAGAACTTAATCGAGTCGAAAGTATTAGCTATAATCCCGTGTGCACGATAGCAATCGGAGATATCATTAGAGTTTATAATGAGATTTATCGAATAGAAATTATCAATATCTGAGAGGGATTTCCCCTCTTGTATCATATTGAATATCTCGTATTCGTGTTTATGGTATATAGTGAGAGTATGATCTATTTCGTGCTGATTCAAACTGTTTTCTATAGTTCCCATAAATGAAGTTATATAGCCAAGAAATTCCTTTCTTTTTAGATTCAACCGCTCCTTCAGATCTTCATAAGCTTCTCTGTCTAGATAGTAGAATGAAAGATTCTCAAGTTCAATTTTAATTTTCAATAGCCCTAATCTATGTGCTAGCATAGTATAAAAATTAAGAGTTTCTTCGGCTATATATTTTTGTTTGATTGGTGAAAGGTAGTGCAGAGTCCTAATATTATGTAATCTATCTGCTAGTTTAATAAGAATAACTCTGATGTCCCTTACTAAAGCCAGAAACAGCTTCCTATACGAGGCGGCTTTGTTTTCAGTTTGGCTAACTTCCTTGTGGCTTATCTTAGTTACACCGTCCACCATACGGGCTACTTCACTATTGAAAGTATTTTTTATAGTATCCCAAGTTACGTTATCTACATCCTCGATAGTATCGTGCAAAAGGCACGCGGCTACTGTTTGCGAATCGTAAATAGGAAATTCTTCGAGCAAAACTATTGATACATTAAGAGGGTGAGTGTAAAACGGCTTTCCAGATTTACGCACCATCCCCTTGTGATTGTCATAGCAATACCAAAATGCCTTTGTTATTAGTTCCTCATCATAGTCCTGCAAATACTCCTCTGCTTTCTGTAGCAAATAGCTAAGGTCAAACTTGGGATCAATACCAAAAGGGCTATCCTCTTCGTATTCTGGTTGGAACATAAATATGTTTTCGGTATCTATCAATTTTTATATTACTTTTTTCTTTAATTTACACAATTATTATAATATTCGGAAAATAAACTATGAATAGACGAAATTTATTAAAAATAACGGCACTTTCATCAGTATTTTTACTGAAAGGTGGTAATAATCTATTATCACAGACGAATAAGCACTCAAATATTAGACCAAAAAGACTGGAAAAAGGAGATAAAGTTGCATTAGTTTCTCCTGCATCTAATGTCACTGACTTGATGGATGTTTACAGAGCTCAAGAAATATGTGACAAATTAGGACTTAACTCTATTATGCCGAAGAGCATAGTGAAAACTGCATCTGGATATAAAACTAGATCTGTAGATGAGCGAATAGACGAGCTTCACCAAGCCTTCGCAGATAATTCTATAAGAGCGATTTTCTGTATTCGTGGTGGATTTGGATCAGCCGAATTATTGGATAAACTAGACTTTGATTTGATAAAGAGGAATCCGAAGATAATATGCGGATATAGCGATATAACAGCACTTTTGACTGGGATAAATAAAAAAACTGGATTAGTTACATTTCATTCCCCTGTTATGCTTTCCGATTTTGATGAAGTAACTTATAATTCATTCCAGAAAATGCTATACAATAGCGCTGCATTTGGTGAAATAAAGAATCCAAATTCTAGTGATATTAGGTCAACCAATCCAACTATTGTACTAAACGATGGTATCTCCAAAGGTGAATTAGTAGGTGGTAATCTTTCCCTTATAACTTCACTAATTGGTACTCCTTACCAGATAGAAACAGATGGCAAAATACTTTTCATAGAAGACGTAGGAGAAGCACCCTACAGATTAGAACGGATGTTAACCCAAATGAGAATGGCGGGAATGCTGGACAAACTAAATGGAGTGGTTATAGGTAAATGCGATGATTGCACGGCTGGTAGCTCACAATCTAGCTGGGACAGAAGTGAGTTAGAAGTCTATAATTATATTTTTGCAGGGATGAATTACCCAGTATTCTACGGATTATTATTTGGTCATACATCAACGCAATTCACTATCCCGATTGGTATTGAGGCAGAGATGAATAGTGAGAAAGGTACTTTATCTATACTCGAAAGTGCCGTTATCTAACGCCGAAGTATGCTTTTATCATTAGTTTAGTTTGTAAGTTTTGCCAGCTATTATTCGATACATAGCTATTGACTGTGTAGTTGCTGATAGCGCTTATCTCGCCGTATTTTTCAATACCTAAGTTGATGTCATAACTAGCACCTATATTTACTCCTAGGACAAAACTAGAGAGGTCGCCTATTCTACCATTCGATAGTTCTTTCTCAAAAGTACCATCGGAAAACGGTACATTCTTGGGTGAAACAACAGTATTTTTATGAGCTTCGCTAGAGTTTATATTGAAATTAATATCAACTCCTGCTCTCAAGCTAAGTTTATTGTAAATTCTTTTTTTCACTGCCATATCGAGAGTAATAAACCCGAGTGTGATATCACTTTCATAAGCCGTAGTCCAGTTAAACCCAGGTAAATCAGGATTTGTTTTTTTGATTACACTAGTTTCTGTTCTGAAATTCGCACTAACCTGTGAGTACAGTACCGAAGCTGTAAATGCTAAATCATGCTCGTACCAGTACTCCCCAGCTAACCCAAATTGTACTCCTAGTCCATCGCCCTTGTCGTAGTTACAGCAAACAATATCTTTCTCTAAAAAAGGAAAACTACCAGTATGGTAACCATACGATAAGCTACCTACTGCACCTATATACTTATTCGTAATATCATAGGGTTGACGCGAGCTAACTTGCCAATCGAACCCTTGAGATAGAACGAAAGAGGGTAAAACAAAAAAGAATATGAGTATTAATCTGATCATCTGTTTATGATTATCGTCCTATTCGTTATTATTCTATCTTTTACCAGCATTATATTATACACCCCATTCGACAAACCAGAAAAATCAATTTCTATTTCGTTACTACCTTGCTTCAATTGGGTGTTCATAATATTCATTTCTATTTCGCCAAGAGTGTTAACTACCTGCAAATCAAGCGTCATATCTACTGGAGTTAATATGGTTATATGAGAGCTTGTAGAAATTGGATTGGGCGAAATATATGCTACGTTTACACCTTCGGCATCATATAGTTTGAAATCCAGCCCACAAACGGAGTCGATTTCATATATTCCTCGTTGCGGCTTTATCTCGAATAATCTATCACAATTTCTATTACTGAATTTCGAGTCTGTGAAATCAATACTAGTATATTTAGCATTACCTAAAAAAGTTGCAAACTTAAGTATTACCAAGGTGTCCGACTCCAAGAAGTTTTCTTCTGATTGTCTTTTTATATTCACTTCTAAGTTACCGTCTTGGTTCAATCTGAATCGAGTATCTAACGAAGATGCAGAACTGGCAGTATTCATGAAGATGGGTTCTACAAATTGGAGCAAAGTCCTATTATAGCGGAGTACATCTGTATAATTATTAGCATTAGTTATCTTCTCTTTCTCTACTATTATTGGCATCAGCACCTCGGTTCCTGGGAACGATCTAACCGAATCAATTTTCAAAATAATATCTGCTTGAGGTACTCCACTGCCTACTAGCTCAACGTAGTTAGTATCATAGGGAATTGCAGCATTCGTTATTATCAGCAATTCACTTTTGTGATTACCCGGTATATCTGGTTTGTAGGTAATTGTAATTATTGAAGTATCAAGTGGTGCTAATTCACTTTTAACATAAGAAACAGTGTAATTTGCTCCATCTTTAGGAATAATATTAAATATGCTTAGCGTTTCATTTCCAATATTTTTAATTTGTAGTGTTTGAGATATAAAACTGTTACAATTCACATCAGTTGATATTGTAAGCGAACCGAAATCAAGAGAATCTTTGTTGAGTAATACTATTGGCTGCTTAACAGTACCAGTGAAATTCACTTCAAAAACCGAATTAGCTCGCTGAGCACCAGATATTCGTCGCTCCATCAGATCACTTTCGAAGTGGTATTTGAAGCTGATATTTCCCCCACTTCCAGCTGTGAATTCAATATCAATAGTATCGGTTTGAGTCTGATACAGGTGTTTCTTGGAGCTAATGCCATCTAATAATTTTATTACGTCATCTCTATTATTAGAGAAATTTTCAATCTTATTCCCTATAGGGAAATTACCATCATTTTGTACTACGAAAGAGACAATTTCTTTTTCTCCCGGTCTTAGGTTTCCCAAATTAATAGAGTACTTATTATCTGAAATAGATAGAAAATGACCAGAAGGTACACTAACTATTTTTAGATTTTGTGTTACCCCAGTACCAGTTATTCTTGTTTGAATGGAATCAACTTTGTCTGTGTTTCCTTCGGATTCCAAAGGGTAGAAGTACATCTTATATATAGCTTCGTCAGGCTTTGTATCCAGTGGAATATAGCTGAAGTTCCAATCAATAGCATCTCTATCTGGAGCTAGTATAATGTCGCTACCTAAACGCTGAGGAGTAATTTCTGTACCAGTGATGACAGAGCTTATGAGCTTATATTCATCTTTGAATATACGCTGCGGTGTAGTCCAAACATTCCGAACAAACCATTTCTTTGATACTTGGAACTGGTTGCCTATATAAACCGAATCGAAGTTAATCCGCTCTTCGTATGCACCTACAAACTTATTTGTCTTTCTAGCGATGATTATAAAAGTGTCTTGTACCACCATATTATTATCGTCATCTAGCAAACCGCATACATATTTGCACTTATTTACGTTCTCCACTTCATTAATCACACCTGGGAATAAATATTGAACGAAGATTGAATTCGTACCGTTGGTTGGGTTGACAACTATTGGGAATGGGTTATAATCATCTATAAATTGTCTGAAAGTTTGGTCAATACCACCATCTATTGCAAAGATAGCTGAGGTTTGATCTTGGTCGGTGATTCTCAGTCGCTTATCGGAATCATTATTTATGATAAATGTCGCACGCAAAGGGCGTATAAAGGCATCTAACTTATAAGTGATACCCAAATCGACAGTATCCGTCAAAGATTTTTCAGGAATTATAGTAGGTTTTGCTACTAAAATGTAACTTTGAGACAAATAAACAGTTAATATAATAAGTAAAATTGATTTAATAATATTTTAATTTGATTTGTAAACAATATTCTATGAATAACGATTTAATTCATACTAATTTTAAAGAAAATACGTTATGAGATAGAATTATTTTATTAATTTAGTAAATATAATTGTACAAAAAGAGGTTAATGATGAAAAAATTTATTCTAAGTATGCTTTCTGTTTTAATGATTGCATCAGTTGCTTACGCACAGCCAAAACTAGAAATAATCGGTGGTAATAGTTATGATTGGGGAAAAGTTGGCCCTAAAGATAGCCCACTAAAGACTAAAGTAAAGATAAAGAACACGGGTAATGAGCAACTTTTAATTACAAATGTGAAGCCATCTTGTGGCTGTACTACGGCTCCTTTGGACAAAGATAAGCTAGCTCCCGGTGAAACTGCGACTATAGACGTATCGTTCAATGTGGGTAGTAACGCTGGAGTTAACTCTAAAACTATACGTATTACTTCTAATGATCCTGCTAATAGCACAACTATTTTCAGATTATCAGCGGATGTTGAAAAAGCAGTAGTCGTATCGCCAGCTTATTTCGCATTCAACCAAATGGAAGTAGGAAAAGAAGAATCTTCTAAGATTTCTATCAAGAATACTGGTAAAAAGCCATTAACTATCAGCAATATTACAAAAAGCCCTGCGGATTTAAAACTGAATCTAAGTGGAACTAAAACATTGAAACCGGGTGAATCTTTTGACTTAGTTGCTAAAGTAACTCCAACTGCTCCTGGTTATATGAATTGCTGGGTTAAGATGAAAACTGATTCAGTTGATGAACCTGAGATTTCTATTTCTGGCTATGGCTCAGTTAAAGAATCTCCAATCTTCAACAACAAGTAAGCATCTAAAAAGACTTAAATCAAGCCGGCTGTAAAGTCGGCTTTTTTATTATCTAGCAAATATAATTTATATGATAAGAAAAGACGTAGTAATAATAGGTGGCGGTGCTGCAGGTCTGCAATGCGGTATAGAAGCATCCAAAGCTGGTCGAAATTCATTAGTAATAGAACACAACCGAATGATAGGTACAAAAATACTCATCTCAGGTGGTGGCAGATGTAATTTCACTAATGTTAATGCTGGACCGAATAATTACACTTCTTCAAATCCACATTTTCATAAATCTGCTCTTTCTCGCTATACTCCAAATGATTTCATAGATTTGGTGGAGCAATATAAGATTGATTATTACGAGAAAACTTTAGGACAGCTCTTTTGCAAAAATTCTTCGAGAGAGATTGTGGCTTTGCTCCAATCAGAAGCCGATAAATATGGTCTAGAAATACAGACTAGCACCAAAGTAGGTGAAATAAAAAAAGCAGATGATGGAAGATATTTCGTACTTACTAATCAAGGTGATTTCAGCTGCGAATCAGTTGTAATAGCGACAGGTGGACTCTCTTTCCCTAGCCGTGGAGCTACTGATTTCACATACAGAATAGCCGAACAATTTGAGCTAAAACTTAATCCCCCTCGCCCCGGATTAGTGCCATTAGTACTAGACTTTAATAAGAATCTAGATTATAAATCTTTACGTGGTATTTCATTCAATGCCGTAGTCTATACGGATGATATTTCATTTAAAGAAGCAGTACTATTCACACACAAAGGAATGAGCGGGCCTGCTATATTGCAAATCTCTAATTACCTGAACGGCAGTAAAGAGTTCCATATTCGGCTAGAACCAGATTTAGATATACCTGCTTTCTTCATAGAGGAAAGACGCTCTGGAGTATTGATTAAAAATTTATTATCTGGATACTTATCTTCAAGATTTGCTACTGAATGGGCTGAATACCATGGATTCGATTGCTCACCTAAGCAATTAGATGACCCTCAATTCGAACGACTACTAGGGCTGCTAGACAAGTGGACAATAGCAATAACAGGAGACGAAGGATACAG
Organism: Ignavibacteriae bacterium HGW-Ignavibacteriae-4; assembly: GCA_002839765.1. GTDB lineage: Bacteria > Bacteroidota > Ignavibacteria > Kapaibacteriales > UBA2268 > PGYR01. Next base: position 8,538 of record PGYR01000054.1, on the reverse strand, counting down.
CAAAGCAGAGATAACACTTGGCGGCGTTCATCCAGATGAACTATCGTCTAAGACTATGGAGACACGTAAACACAAAGGTCTATATATTATTGGTGAAGCGGTAGATGTAAACGGTTGGCTAGGTGGCTATAATTTTGCTTGGGCTTGGGCTTCTGGTTGGGCAGCCGGTCAGTTTGTGTAGAATTAAATTCACCTTTATTCCCCTCTTTAAGCGTAGCGAAAGAGGGTGGATCACGCCAAAGGCGTGAGACGGGGCGTTAGAAGAATAGAAAGGTCGAATTGAGTAAAAAAATATAAAAAATTAGTTTGAAGAATCAGATAATTACATTCAGATTTTTTTAATTAAGATGTCTTTCCAACTTCAGATTTCTGCTTCTTTAGAGCTTGTTTCATCAATGACTTCTTCATATAATTCGCCCATAAAAGTCCAGTTATGGTCCATATAGGAATTCCTACTGCGAAGTCAATCCATGTTATTTCGCCTCTTAATAATAAAGAAGTACCTAACGATACTAACACAAACATTGATGCACCAAAAAGCAACCCAGCTAATATCCATCCATTCTTTTGAAAATTCATTTTCTAATTCCCTATTGTGTATTTCAAACCAAATATAATGAAAATCTAATTATTATGATGAATTATTTACCCAATTCCATGTGTAAAATCGGAAATGGCTTACCAGATGAGTCTAGTTCAGATCTACTTATAGTTGTAAAGCCACAGTTCAGATAAAAGCCAACTGCTTGAGGATTGTCTTCGTTCACATCTACTTTGCTTACATTCTGCTTAGCTATTGCATATTCTAAAAGTGCCTTGCCAATTCCTTTCTCAAAGTATTTTGGGTTTACGAATAACATTTCTAACTTTCCATCAGCAACTCCAGAGAAGGCGATAATTCTATTTTCACTATCTCTTACGCATCTCAATTCTACTGCTTTCAGATATTCATTCAGTATCAGTGGACGGAAGTATTGTATATCTTCTTCCGTAAGAAAATGATGTGTGGCACGTACAGATGCCTCCCAAACATCAATTACTTCTTCGTATTCAGAATCAGCAATATTGCTTGTTTCGTATTGCATATTTAGTTTGTTATTCAAATATTGCTTAGTTCACTACGCAATTTACTAGAATACGCCTTAAAAATCATCATTTTGCTTATCCGACTAAGCAGTTTTTGCTATATCTTGCTTAGTCCACTACGCAAAATGGAGGTTTTCTAGGCTAACTATTTTAATTGCTAATAGTTGAGTGGTGTTGATTTTGGTGGTTATTAAAATACACCGTCCAGAGTACTAGCATTTAAGATTCTTTGTTTAGAAGAGTACCTTAAGCTTTGTGGAGCTTTTCCTTTTGAATTACCCAATTCAACTTTCTTTATTTTCTGAGCAGAACCATTAAAATAAACAATATATTTATTAGTATCTTTCCATTGCTCTATTGATTTTACCTCAGCTATGTGAGTGATTGCAGAAACTGGCGCGACTTGATATGCGGCTATGTATTTTATCTTTGGAATCATTGATGAATTTATACGTATAGCAAACCAACAATCTTCTCCCAAAAAAACTTCTTTAAATCCATCTTCACGTGCAGGTACAACTATTGTATCAATATCAGAAATTTCAATCTTTTCTGAATCTTCAGTAACTTCATTCAAAAATGGTTCAAATTGAAATAAAGTCTTACCATTTTGGCTTTTATAACGACTTAAAGTAATAACTTCTACAGGAAATTTAAATCTACTGATTAGCACTGTTTCTAATTCTTCTCCTAGTTCATCAATTATAAGTAACGCATTAAATGCATTATTCTTATGAATTATAGATTCTAAAAAATAATCTATATTTTCATAGCCATTATTCTTTGCAAACTCTTCACACTTCTTCCATTCTGCTTTTCTCTTGAAAAGCATGTCTTTGATGATATTCTTAAGTCTAATTTTAGATGATTCAAACGACAAAGAAAACTCAAGAATTTGTACGGCTATATGTTTTAAATGTTGATGACTAGCTAAATCATTCTCCACAACAAATAATTTTGGGTCTTGTTTATTAGAAATATCAATTAAATAACCATCAGGTAAATTATTTGTTCCACCCTTTTTTCCAATTTTCTTTTTATCATCAAGATAAATTCTTGATGACCCAAAAAGTGCATTCTTTACTTCATTAACAGCATCTTCTAATTCTGATTCTTTTTCAAATCTGAATTCTTCATATCTCTCATCTTTATTCCAAAGCATATTTATTTCTCTAATTTATTTTCTTAAATCGCAACCATACAAACTTAAGGTTAAGCCCCTTACCCTCACTTCCCTTTCCATATCACATCTTCTACGCCTGTCAGATGGTTGACGTAGCGGGCAGCAGCGAAGAAGTAATCAGATAATCTATTCAGATACTTTATTATATTTGTGTTTATTTCTTCTTTGTCAGCTAGCTCTACTGTTAGTCGTTCAGCTCGGCGGCAAACTGTTCGGGCATTATGCAAGTAAGCTGCTGAGTGATGACCACCTGGTAATATGAAGTTCTTGAGTGGCACTAAGTCATCGTCATATCTGTCTATGGCTTCTTCTAGCCGAGTTATTTCGGTTTCGCTCGTTCGTTCTATTGCTTGTGATTTGATGAATTGATCAATCGGAGTTGCTAGGTCAGCCCCAACTGTAAATAATATATTCATAATATGCTTCAATTCAGATTTCACGGGTTCGGGGCATTCGAAAGAAAATGCTAGTCCTACTACTGTGTTCAGCTCATCTACTGTACCATAAGCCTCAACTCGTAGTGCAGCTTTGCTAACTCTTTTACCATTGAAAAGTCCGGTTGTACCGTCGTCGCCAGTTTTAGTATAAATCTTCATTTAATATTAGATGTTTTATTTTGTAAATTTGTTTAATTCTAATCACAAAATAAGAAATTTTGAAATTGAGCAAAGATATAAGTCTAATATTTGTAGGTGATGTAGTCGGTGAAATCGGCTTGAACAACCTAATAGCAGAACTTCCAGCTATAAAAGAAAAACATTCTGCTAATGCGATTATTGTAAACGGCGAAAACGTATGGGAAGGTAAAGGTATCAACGAAGAAGAAGCTAATTTGCTTTTTGATGCTGGAGTCCATGTTATCACTACAGGTAACCACATCTGGGAAAATTGGAAATCACGTCCTTTGCTTGGCAAAGACCGTCGTGTTATCCGTCCTATGAACTACCCTGCTGGTAATGCTGGTTATGGATTCACTACTTTTGCGGCTGATAATGGTGTAAAAGTTGGTGTATTACAACTACAAGGAAGAACATTCATGTCAACTATTGACTGCCCCTTCAATTCAGCAGACTTTGCTATAGATAAAATGAAATCTGATACTAATATTACAATCGTGGATTTCCATGCAGAAGCTACTGCTGAGAAAATCTCGATGGGTTGGTATCTTGACGGTAAAGTTAGCGCAGTAATAGGTACTCACACTCACGTTCAAACAGCTGATGCTCAGATATTGCCTCATGGTACTGGTTACATCACGGACGTGGGGATGACTGGTCCTTATGACAGTGTGTTGGGTATGCGCAAAGATATAGCTATCAAACGCTTCCAATTGCAAACAGCTCACAAATTCCAAGTTGCAGAAGATGACTTAAAAGTAGCTTATGTTCATTTGAATATAGACGGCGAAACAGGTCAAACTATGAGCATAATGGCTCACACAACTCCAAAATTTGAAAATCAAGTGCTATGAGTGAAATGAAAGAGTATAATATTGCCATAGTAGGTGCAAGTGGATTAGTCGGTCGCAAAATGCTGACAGTACTACACGAACGCCAATTGCCTATCAAAGAATTATCACTTTTCGCATCAGCTAGATCAGCTGGGCAAAAGCTAGTTTACAATGGTAAAGAGATTACTATACAAGAGCTAACAGAAGATTCATTCGAAGGTATTGACATAGCTCTTTTCTCTGCTGGTGGCGACACTAGTAAGAAGTTTGCACCAATAGCTGCCGCTGCTGGTTGTACGGTTATCGATAATAGTAGCGCTTGGAGAATGGACGAAAGTACTCCGCTAGTGGTGCCCGAAGTAAATCCTGATGCACTATTGAACCATAAAGGTATTATAGCAAACCCAAATTGCTCTACTATACAGCTAATGCTACCACTGAAAGCTATACACGATAACTATGGATTGAAACGAGTAATATGCTCTACGTATCAATCAATAACTGGTGCAGGACAAAAAGGACTAGACAAACTAGAAAATGAGCTTATTGGTAATTATAGCGATGAAAAGCCAATCGCTTTCAACACTCTTTTCCACCCATTCGATAGCAATGGCTTTACGAATGAAGAAAATAAGATGATAAAAGAAAGCCGAAAAATCCTCGGTTTACCTGAACTAAATATGGCTGTTACTTGCGTCAGATTACCAATTATAGGTGGTCACGCAGAATCAGTAAACTTCGAAACTGAAAGAGATTTCTCTATCGATCATCTTCGCAATATACTAATGACTGCTAATAATATGATAGTCTTAGACAATTGGAAAGAAGGCGATTATCCAACTCCACAAGAAGCTAACGACAAAGACCCAGTCTTCGTAGGGCGACTACGCAAAGACCCATCAGCACAGAATTCTGCATATATGTGGGTAGTAGCTGATAATCTCCGTAAAGGTGCAGCTACAAATGCTGTACAAATCGCAGAAAAGCTAATCGAAATGGACTTGGTAAAGGCAAAGTAATATAAGAATAGAATTAGAAATTTAGATAGACGCATTGCAAAATGCGTCTATTTTTTTTCATATATTGTAGAGACATATCACTTACCTCTCAATAAATCCCCAAAATCTATTACAAACACGTCACTTGAGAGGAGACGCAATGTCCGAAGAGTCCTGGAGGAAAAAGAATTCCGCAAAATTCCCCTCTCGAGGGGTGGACTGCGAAGCAGGACGGGGTGGTAAAACATTTGCATTATCCACAACTATTACTAAATTTAGCGAAGCCGAACCTTACCGCAAAAAAAAACTTTCGTCTTTTGTGAGACGTTTTTGCTGTTGGGGTGTCTTTATAGGTATGGACTTGTGCAAATTTGGAAAAACTATTATGAAATCATTAATACTATCACTATTTATAATACTAAACTGTAACCTCACCGCAGGTGAGTTATTCAACGACACACTCCCGATAGCAGGAAAAGTTTATTATAATTGGTATTTCGGATTCGGTGGCTATGAAAATCCAAATAGCCTTAAATATAGCACAGGTGTAACTTTCAACACTCCAGATAAAGAACCTTTGTATTTAGATAGTTCAAACCTTTTTGGTGGTGAAGATATGTCAACGATTTCTGACAGATATGGCAATTATTTATTACATACTAATGGTGAAGAATTACAAGGAAAAAATTTTAACATTATAGATCCCATGTATGGAATACATTGGTCTCAAACAGAAGGTATTGTTATTGCCCCATTGAAAGGAGATAAGTTTATATCTTTTCAACCAGTTTTTGCTAATAATGTTCGGAATTCAAAGTATACCCCCCCCTTGAGATTAGATGATACCACTGGGTTAGTTTACTCTATTTTCACTTATGATTTAATAAAGGATACAGTCATATATGAAGTTTATAAAAGGCAAATAGATGAAACATTTCATTCTGAAGCAATACAATTAACTTACAGTTCAATTACTAACAATTATATACTTATAGGACCAGATTCGAAGGGAATTATTAAAGCATTTGAGTTTGATTTGAATGGGAACTATTTGAGAAAGAATTCCCAGATATTCTTTGAATTAGACGAAAATACAAACGGGAGAGAAGTAAAAATAAATCAAATGGGAGATAAGATTGCAGTAACTTCTCCATCAGGATTTTACAAACTACCAAGTGAATCAGAACCAAAATATCATAAATCTAAACTTTATATTTCTGATTTAAATGCAACTTCATTAAAATTTAGTAATTATAAAGAGATCACATTAGATGAGTTTACTTTAAGAGATATGGAATTTTCACCTAATTCTAATTTTTTATATTTATTTATTTACGAAGAACCAATTACATTAGATACAAAAGAATTTATATTAAGATATAACACCAGAACTGAAGAAATCAAAACAATTCACGAATCAGTTGTACCATCTAGTAAAAAATATTCTTTTCCGTTTCCTTTAGAAATAGGAATTGGATTCATGACAAACCTTAGAATAGCACCCAATAATAAAATTTATATTTGTAGAGACGCTGCTAATCACATATCATCAATTGAAAACCCAAATAGTGAATTAAATCCGAATTATCAATTTGATCCTTTGTATTATGGTCTGAATAAAGGAAAGCCAGTATATGGTAGCCTAGGTTTACCCCAATTCATATCCGCATCATTCGCACCAGTTTATGTTCGAAGTGAGATAATACTATGTGAAGGTGAGAAGTTAGAGCTATTTGCAAAAACACAGTTACCTGACACGAGTGCTATATATAGTTGGTCTGGCCCAACAAACTACAAGTCAAACGAACAGTTCCCAATTATCAAAAACATACAACTAGACCAAGCAGGACTATATATAGTGACTGTCAGAAGTGGTCAAGAGACATACACGGCAGAAACATTCGTCCGAGTGAAACCAACTCCAAAACCTACTATAGAAGCATACCCCAAAGCATTCCTATGTAATGATGGTGTAATAGTCATTCGATTGAAAGAACAGTTTAATTCGTATCTATGGTCAACTGGTGATACAACAGAATTCATAACAGTCTCTAAAAGCGGTTTGTATGGAGTAACAGTTACTAATGATGTTGGTTGTGAATCTTATGTAGAGCTGAATGTTGGATTTGGAAAGGACTATGTATTAGCCATAGAAGGTGATACTATCAAATGTAAGGGTGTATCTGTAACACTAACAAGCACGGATGAATATCTAGAATACAAGTGGTCTAATGGAGAAACAACTCGTTCAGTTACAGTAACTAATCCAGCAAGATATACGCTAACAGTAAAAACAGAAGAAGGTTGTACAGTATCAAGAACAATAGAAGTGAAAGACCATCCTAAAGTGAATGTGGAGTTGAAACCTACACCAACTACTATTTGTAATGGAGATTCTACACTACTTGAATCGAAGTATGATGTTCCTTATTATAGCTACGAGTGGAACACAGGAGCTACAACAAAGAATATCTACGTCAGCGAAAGCGGAAATTATAAGCTAATAATAACAGATACAAGAACTGGCTGTATAGACAGTACAGAGATAGCAATCAAAGTAGAAGATAACTTACAACCCACAATCACAGGTGGTGACATCTGTTCAGGAGAATCAGCAACACTAACTGCTTTACCCAACGACCCAAGCTACACCTATCTCTGGAGCAACGGAGAAGAAACATCAGTAATAGTAGTAAACCAAGCAGGAACATATTCAGTTATTGTTAGCAAAGCAGGATGTGTAGGCACAGCAGAAACAACAGTGAACGAAAGTCCAACACCAAAATTTACTATCTTGGGTGAGCGTATTATTTGTAATAACGCTACGGCTGTACTAACTTCAAGCGAAGACTTCACAGAATATCTTTGGTCAACAAACGAGATAACTAAAGAAATAGAAGTAACAGAAGCAGGAGCATATACACTAACAGTTACTGATGAGAATGGATGCAGTGCAACTAAATCAATCGTAGTAGATAAATACGAATTATCATTCGAAATTAGCAAAGGTAGTATAGATTTTGGTAAGGTATATATTACAGAAACCAAAACCGATAATACTACAATTACTAACAATAGTGGGTTTAATATTACACTAGACAACGGTCAAATAATATCAGATGGTCAGCCATATCCATACAACTATGATTTTGTACCTACGCAATTAGGTCCATTCAACAACAGTATTGATATTAGCATTATAGCACCGTGTGACACAGTAATTACAATCCCAATAACAGCAAGAGTATATGCAAGAACTACTATCAGCACAACTGACATATACACCCAAATCGGACAGACTGAAACAGTTCCTGTTTACCTAGAATGTGAAACTGATTTACCAATTCAGGAATACTCAATAACTACAGATATTGATAGAACTGCTTTCTTTACAAATGATAGTTATACTATTAATCAGAATCAAACAATCAACAAGAATAAAACAAATATTCATAATCTGACAGGTACTATCTTACTCTCTAATTCTTTAGAATATGATATTACATTCCCTTACTACTCATTCACTAATCCTTACATAGAAGTAATAGAACAACCTGGAAAGATATACATAGATTCTGTTTGTGTATTTCCATTGCGTAACATAACTACTTTCGAAAAAACAACATTAAACATTTCTCCCAACCCAGCTAGTGAGCAACTAAATGTTGATATAACAACTGGTGTACAAGGAACAATGAAACTAGAACTAGTAGCTACTGATGGACGTGTGATTTACACAGACGAGTGGACGCAATCAACAAGAACTAAGCAGATGCAGATTAATACGCTTTCTATTCCAAGTGGGCTGTACCAAGTAAGAT
>PGYR01000053.1 GCA_002839765.1 Ignavibacteriae bacterium HGW-Ignavibacteriae-4 | reverse complement strand
CATTCGCTTGGGCTAATACAAGAGGGTTGCCAGAAGTACCATTTCCAGTCATCGGCGCATTAGCAGATACAGTTGTAAGTTTATTATTGAATGTGTTCCAGTCTGTTGATGATAAAAACCCATTTGTTGTAATATCGGCTTTACCTAATGTAATAGGAGATGATGTAGTCCCATCACCAACGAGAGGTCCATTAACGGATACTAATCCAAGTTTATTATTGAATATATTCCAGTCCGATGATTTCAAAAAACCATCCTGAGTTGTGTTAGCAGCAGCCATAATTATAGGATTTCCACTTGTACCATCACCACTTATGGGAGCTGATACAGAAACTACTGCTGCTGAGCTGAATTTGACCCAATCAGAGGATGAGAGATATCCATTTGTTGTAGCGTTTGCCTGAGCCATTGTTAGTGGGCTAGCAGTAGTTCCATCCCCAGTCATTGGTGCTGTTGTAGCCACTACGTCTAGTTTGTTGTCGAATTTAATCCAATCTGTCGAGCCTAGGTAACCGTCAGTAGTAGAATTAGCTCTTGCCAAAGATAATGGGTCGAGACTTGTTCCAGAACCTGACATTGGTGCGTTCACACCAACAGTTGTAAGTTTATTATTGAATATATTCCAATCACCTGAACTCAAATATCCATTTGATGTGGCGTTCGCTTGACTCATCTTCAAAGGAGAAGCGGTTGTCCCATTACCAGAAAGTGGAGTATTGCTAACTAAAATTCCAAGTTTATTGTTGAACGTATTCCAATCAGCTGAGGATAAAAATCCGTTTGTTACAGCATCTGCCTTTCCTAATGTGATTGGATTCCCAACGCTACCATCACCAACTAGGGGTGAGTTTACACTAACTGAATTCGGAGCATTGAATTTTGTCCAATCGGAAGCTGTAAGATATCCGTCCGAAGTTGAAGATGCTTTGTTCATAGTTAGTGGATTAGTAGTGGAACCATCACCCGTTATAGGTAAAGTACTTTTTACTGAAGTTAGTTTATTATTGAATGTGTTCCAATCAGTGAAAGATAAATACCCATCTACCGAGTTCGTTGCTTTGTTCATTCTAATAGGGTTAGCCGTTGTACCTTTACCTATTATAGCACCACTAGCTACAACATTATCTATTTTATTATCGAATCTCTTCCAATCTTCCGAATCCAAGTAACCACTATTAGTATTATTTGCTTTCGCCATTGATAATGGGTTTGTCAAAGTACCATCACCAAGAATTATCGCATCCGTAGAGACTTTATCTAGTTTATTGTCGAATTTAGTCCAATCATTCGAAGTCAGATAACCGTCAGTATTAACTGAAGATTTACTCATAGATAATGGGTTCAGCTTTGTGCCGTCTCCCGACAAAGGGCTATTAACAGTAAATTCGAAACTGCCAACCATATCATCTTCGGCAACCCATTGAGTACCATTCCATTTTAAAACTTGACCAGTAGTTGCACCTTTGTCAGATAAAGTAGGATTCGGGTAATCACCGACTAAATCACCACCTGCAGTGCCACCGGGTTGATATAGAGTTGGTTTATTGGTGATAGACTCCCAATTTACACTTGATATTTCTTCTTCTGTTATACTTTTAGGAGCGATATTTACATCGACTTCCGTACCGTTCATTTTTATTGTCAATTGAGCTTTTGAAGAGATTATCGTTTCTATAGCACTTACTTTATTGCTGATTAATAGTTTATTACCGCTTTTACTTACGGTTACTCCGTTATCTCCTTCTACTTCTATATCGCCTTCCAATCCATTTAGAGATAGAACCGCACCTGTCGCATTATCAGCTAGTCCTTCCGACAAACCAGCATAAAATGAATAGGGAACCGAAACCATCGGAATACGAGGAGTCATTTCAGCCTCATTTTCTACCTTTATTCCGAGCCAGTATCTCTGATCGAACTTCAGATTGACAGGCGTTACATCTCCCAAAACAGCGTTGAATACACCGTTCTGAACTGCTAGAACCTGTTTTTCAGCCCACAGTCTTTGTGAGCCATTTTGGTCAGTATATATACTGAATTCGATATTATAATCCCCATCCGCTAATGGCTTGAGTGCCGTATTAGTGAGTAATCCTTGATAGGAAATTTTATTAGGTATTTGCCCTATAAGGGTAGATGATACTAATAGTAGTATGCTCGCACATAGCATTGCTATTCGTTTCATAATAAACTCCGGAAGTATATATTGTTTTATTTCTTTTTTATAAATATTATTTTAATTTGATGATTTTCCAATTTGAGTTCTGTAATACAGCTAACTCAAATTCATCACCACCGCCTGCTATTAACTTGTTAGAAAAAACTATGCCTGAATTAAAATAAATGCTTTCTTCGAATTCTTTTACTTGAGGATTACTTGGAATTCCAGTAATAATTTTACCTAAATTAAATCCACTATATCCTACTAATGCTATTTCATTGTTATAGCTCAATATTTTTTGAGCGATGAATCCATTGTTTGTACTATGTACTAATTCTTTACTATAACCTGCATTTTCTATTAACTTATAACAGCCAGAATAATCAGTGAGGTAAACCTCACCATTGATTTCCGTAATGTCAGTTATGAAAGAGCTGAATTCTATATCAATGCTAATAATTGTATCTGTATTTATTTCGTATTTATAAAGAAGGGGGGAGTTTTTAATACTTGTTCGAAGTCCGATGTAGATTTCGTTATTGATAAGGGAAAGTTTTGAGATTTGCGTGGAGAATGGAGTTGAGATTAATTCCCATGTTTCTCCGAAGTCGGTGGTTTTTATTAATGTACCAGAACGGCCACCTGCGTAATATGTACTATCATTATAAATTAGAACATCTTTGAGAAATGAAGAAACTCCTGTAGCTTTTTTGCTCCAGTTCTCACCATTATTAGTGCTTATTAATATTACACCATTCTCACCAGATGCTATTATTCTACCATTTGGAGTAGATTCAATATCTAAGAGTAATATGCTATTATTAATCACTAGGGAATACCAGCCTTCACCATCGGAAGACCTGAAAATTTGTCCATTGCTTGCAGATGCAAAAAGATATGAATCCGATTTTGCAATGGACGAAATATAATTGTCATCTATACTTGTTTTAACTGGGTCTTCTATACATGAAGTCAGTAAAGCCAAGATAATAAAAACTAATATTCTATAGAGGTATATTACCATGTTTCTTCGGTGGATTCTTATCCACTTTGTTTTTTAGTAAATTGAATGAATCAATTAATCTTTGACGAGTGAACTTAGGTTCGAAAATATCATCTATATAACCATAAGAAGCAGCTATATATGGATTAGCTAATCTTTCGTTGTACTCATCTTCTAGTTCAATCATCTTATCTGCCTTGTTATCGGCTTCTTCGACTTGCTTCTTGAATATAATCTCGATTGCACCTTTGGCACCCATAACAGCAATTTCTGCTGTTGGCCATGCAAAGTTAAAATCACCTCTTATGTGCTTACTGCTCATCACATCATAAGCGCCACCGTAAGCTTTTCTTGTGATAACAGTGATTTTCGGTACTGTTGCTTCGCAATATGCATAAAGTAGCTTAGCACCGTTTGATATTATTCCACCCCATTCTTGCTCTCTACCAGGCATAAACCCAGGTACATCTTCGAATGTCAGTAATGGAATATTGAAAGCATCGCAAAACCTGATAAATCTAGCTGCTTTTCTTGAAGCCTCGTTATCTAAAACACCAGCTAATATCATAGGTTGGTTGGCAACAACTCCAATCGACATACCACCTAAATGGATGAATCCCACAACTATATTCTCCGCATAATCCTGATGAACTTCAAGGAATTCACCATCGTCAGCAACTTCTTTGATTACATTTTTTATATCATAAGGTTGGTTCGGATTAGCAGGAACTATGTAGTTCAAATCAGGGCTTTCTCTATAAATTGGATCAGCCGTTTCCTTAAATGGAGCAGCTTCCGCATTATTGCTTGGTATATACTCTAATAGACTTTTTACTATTTCAATTGCATCTAAATCATTTTCTGCTACAAAGTGAGCCACCCCACTTTTCGTGCTATGAATAGAAGCTCCACCCAAATCCTCAGGTGTTAAATCTTCGTGAGTTACTGTCTTTACTACTTTGGGTCCTGTTACAAACATATAAGATGTATCTTTGACCATTATAACGAAGTCAGTAATTGCTGGTGAATAAACAGCACCACCAGCACATGGGCCCATGATAACAGAGATTTGTGGGATTACTCCCGAAGCGATTGTATTTTGCAGGAAAATATCAGCATAAGCGCCAAGCGAGATTACTCCTTCTTGAACACGAGCACCACCAGAATCATTCAAACCAATGACAGGCATTCCATTTTTCAATGCCATTTCCATTATTTTCACTATTTTTCTTCCATGTTGCTCTGCTAATGAACCACCAAGTACAGTGAAGTCTTGTGAAAATGTAAAAACACTTTTACTGTTCACATTACCATATCCAGTTACAACACCATCGCCTAAAACAACGGTTTTGTCTAATCCGAATGAAGTAGAATGATGATGAGCGAGCATATCCATTTCAGTGAAACTACCTTTATCTAGTAGCAAGTCTAATCTTTCTCTGGCAGTTAGCTTGCCTCTTTTGTGTTGTGCTTCTATTCTATCTTTGCCTCCACCCTGTAGGGCTTCGTCCTTTTTCTTTTTCAGCAGCTCAATCTTTCGTTCGATTTCTCTGTTATTTTCCATAATATAATCTATTTAGTTACTAAAAGTATTTTTAAATTAATAAATTAATGAATAATTATAAAATAGTAATACTTATATAGCACATAAATATTTATTATTTTTGTATTCATCTAAAACTAAAATAATAAGAACAATGAAAACTTTTATCTTTTGTTTATTAATATCAACTACTTCTATGTTCTCGCAAGAGATAAATAGTGTAGTAGAATCTCTCAATAAAGATGAGATATATAATAGAGTAAGTGGTGAACCTGCTCTTACAAATGCTAAAAACTATATTATTAATCAATTTAAAACCCTTGGACTAGAAGAGCTAACCGATGGTTATACAGATGATTTTGAAGTAAAAAGTGGTCTTAGCCTCGGTGATAATAGTGTTTCATTTGGATTGATTGTTCCACGTATGGGCATTCCAATGGACAGAATAAAGCCAAGTATTCAGAACTGGGAATTCCAGAAAGATTGGCTACCTCTTGGGTTTACATCAGATGGAAATATATCAGAAGCAGAAATTGCATTCGTTGGATATGGAATAACTGCTCCAGGTTATGATGATTATTCTGGTATGGATGTAAAAGATAAAGTAGTTATTATTCTAACTGACTCTCCTGAAGGTGAGAAATCAGAAAAATATAACATATTCAGTAGCTACGAGTACAAAGTTAAAAATGCGCAGAAGAATGGCGCAGTAGGTGCTTTATTCATCAAAGCAATGGGCGATTCGGCTAATGTATTTGAGCCAGTAATAGTAGATAAATTCAACTCTGGTATTGTTGCTTTACAAGCTAATAGAGCATCATTAGAAAGATATTTCCCTAAAAAGCAAGCACTAATAGACCAAGAGAAAGCTATAAGAGAAACTAAATCTCCTAAAAGCTTTATACTTCCCAATGTAAAAGGAAATATAAATTTGCAGTTGGAAACGAAAGCATTTAAATACTCTAATGTTTATGGTATGCATGAAGGTGAGGATAATAACCGTAATTTGATAATTGCTTTTCCTTATGACGAAGCACTTTCTGACAAGAAAATAGAAGACTACTTAAAGAAACAAAATAAGTTCTATTACGAATCTGGTAATAATATATCTGGTATAGCAACTGCACTAGAATTAGCAAGAAGATTCAAAGTAAATCCAGCGCCAGTGAACATAGTATTTGCAGCACTTAGTGGTGATGAGCCAAATCTAGAAGGTGCTAGAAAAATGGTGGCTGAATTAGATGAAAGAGTTGCTAACTCGTCAGCTATTTTCTACCTTGATAATACCGAAAAGATTCATAAAAAACACCTGATTATCAATTCGAATGACCCACTAATAGTTGAGAAGTTCAGAGGTGTAGAGGCGTTCAAAACACTGAATGCAGAGGCGAAAGAATTAGATGCAAGGGACACTAACCCTATCATAAGCAAAAATAAAAAGTATGTTCGTGTTTGGAATAAACTACGTAGTTATCCTCCTGCTAAACGTGAATGGACTGAAAGTGATTTCGCAGAACTGAACGAGTATATCAATTTGCTTGAGCAAACTATCAGAAATCTTACCCAAGAATAATGAATAAGAATACTTTTGCATTACAAGTAGGAGAAGGATTAGTAGTCAACGGTGATATATATAACATCGAAGCTAATAACCAACCTTTATTGATTACAACACATGGATTCAAGGCATATCGTGAATGGGGGTTCTTTCCTTATATGGCGGAGCAATATGCTAACTCCGGAATGATTGTCATTAATATAGACTTTTCTCAGAATGGAGTTGTCGATGCTGAAAAAGGAATATTCGATGTAGATAAATTCAGATCAGTAACAGTTACGCAGGAATTAAATGACCTAAAAGCTGTATTAGATAATCTGGAAAATCTGTTAGAAATCAATTCGATAGAAAATTGGAATGGAGAAATATACTTATTAGGTCATTCACTTGGTGGTGCCGTTTCTATAATAACAGCGTCAAAAAGAAATGATATAAGCAAGATCGTAACTTGGGGCTCAATCGGAGATATAGATAGAAACACACAAAGGCAAAAAGATGATTGGCGCGCAAAAGGAGTTCTCGAATTCGAAAATCGAATAACTGGTCAAATGCTTTATCTTGACGTAGAATATCTGGAAGATAAAATTAGAAATAAAGAAAAGTACGATTTAGAAAAATGTATTTCTGAACTAAATATACCCGTACTAATAGTCCATGGCGATAAAGATTTCACAGTAAGTACGAAAGAAGCAGAAAAGTTAAATAATGCCGCAAAAATTTCGGAACTTTGTATAATAAAGAAGGCAAATCATACTTTTAATTGCCGTCATCCGTTTACAAGTTCTAATGAAATATTAGAACAAGCAATTAACTCAACAATTGAATTCCTAAAAAAATAATGCGAATACTCTGTACAATTCTACTAGCGCTATTCATGACTTCTTGCGAGCTGTTCGTGATTGGTCATAACAGACCTCCTAAAGAAGTCATTGACATCACCCAAGAAACAGCTATAGGTGGGGCTTTGCTATTCACAACAGAATTACAGCAAGATAATGTACCGGGTGCGGCTCAGTTACTATCAGATAATGAGAGCCGATATAGTGCGAATAAACAACAAGAGCAGTACTATAACTTAGCAAGGTTAACTAGAATTCTGAATGAAAGAAAAGTTACTCGTATAATCGCAGATACAATAACTGTTGAGTTGCACAATGTGAAACTCGAATTCGATTACGTGAAAGAATTTGCATTTTCAATGCGTCAACTAGACTCTCTCTGGTATATTATGGATTTCCGTCAGACTAAATAGTAGAATGACTCGGCTTTATTGACAAAAATAAGTAAAACCATCCTACTAAAAATAATACTCCCCCAATAGGAGTTATAGCCCCGAAAATACCGATATTCGAAATAGATAGTATATAGAGCGACCCAGAGAAAACAATAATACCTAATGTAAAAAGAATATATGAAATTTTGATTTTCTTTGAATCATATTTTTCGAATAATATTCCGCAGGTTATAAGTGCAATTGAATGGAATAGCTGATAAAGTACAGCCGTCTTGAAAGTCTCTAATCTTCCATTTTCAGTAAGTAAATCTGATAGTCCATGAGCACCAAAAGCACCTATAGCTACAGTGAGTAAAGCGAAAAAAATGCCTGTTCGGAGTATAGTTTCTTTAGAAATTGATGTTTTTATCATGTTTTTGGTTCGATATTTGATTAAATTATACTAAGTTAATAGAATACTAACAGATTATTAACGTATAATATACTGAAATAACATAAATTTGTATATAACAATTAAATAAAAGTTAAAGATTATGACTAACGATTTGTTTCCAAGAAAAACCAAAATACTTTGTACAATAGGCCCAGCAGCTACTGGTACCGAGAATCTAACACGACTAATATATGCTGGTATGGATGCCGCGAGATTGAATTTTTCGCATGGTAGCCACGAAGTTCATAAGAAAACAATTAAACATATACGTGCGGCTTCGAACATAGCAGGAAGGAATATTCCAATACTTATGGATTTGCAAGGCCCGAAAATTAGAATCGGGAATATGAAAGGTGGTGGAGTAGAGCTATTAGATAAACAAGAGTTCACTATAACTACTAAACAGCTAAAAGAAGGCAATGAGAAAATAGTAAGTACAGAATACACTGAGCTGAAGAATGAAGTGAGACCCGGTCATACTATTCTTCTTGATGATGGATATATCAGCTTGAAAGTAATAGATGTAAAAGGGCCTGAGATAAAAACTCAAGTCATCAAAGGTGGAATTCTAAAGAGCAAGAAAGGTATTGTGGTTCCTGGTGCGAGTAGTAATGCTCCATCTCTGAGTGAGAAAGATTTAGAAGATTTGAAATTTGGATTGGATAATGGGGTGGATGCCGTTGCACTATCTTTCGTTCGTTCCAAAATTGATATAATGGAACTAAAAACAGCTATGAAAATCTTCAAAAGAGAAGTACCAATCATAGCTAAAATAGAAAGAGTAGAAGCTTACGAAAACATAGATGAGATAATCCAAGAGGCTACGGGTATAATGGTAGCTAGGGGAGATTTGGGTCTTGAGATGGCTGCTGAGCGAGTGCCGCTTATCCAGAAAGAGATAATAAACCGTTGTAACTACTATGGAAAACCTGTAATAACTGCAACTCAGATGCTAGAGTCGATGATTGAGAATCCACGTCCTACTAGAGCGGAAGCCAGCGATGTAGCTAATGCCGTTATGGATGGCTCGGATTGTCTGATGCTTAGTGCAGAATCAAGTGTTGGTAAATACCCTTACGAAGCAGTTGGGTATATGTCTAGAATTATAAAAAACATAGAAGAAAAATATCCATTCGGTAGCGAGAAATATAAGTCTAGCTTCAATGATGGTGATATATCTGATGCTCTTGGTCATGCAGCTACTATGATAGCTGACCAGATTAATGCTGCCGCTATAGTATCACTAACTAGTTCGGCATATACAGCGAAGAATGTAGCAAACTATCGACCTAGAGTGCCTATTATTGCGTTCACTGATATAGAATCAGTTGCTCGTAGATTATCATTTATCTGGGGTGTAATTCCAAAATTTGTAGATACTCCGATAAAAGCAGAAGACGTGATAGCAACTTTCCGAGAGGAGTTACTAGAAGAATTTGAGTTTATAAAAGAAGGGGACTACGTAGTTTACGTAGCTGGTTTATCTAAAGATAAACCTAACTATCAGAATATGATAAGAGTTTTTAAATTTTAATAAAGAATTCGTCTTTTACGGGCGTTTCTTTCTTTAGTTTTTTAATAGAATCTTTGTCCAAACATTCGTTGATTTTCTGTATTAACAGTTTTTCTTCGAATGGTTTGGCTATGAATGCAGCAGCACCCAATTGGTAAGTTGATTTAATCTTTTCTTTGGTTATAAGAGCCGAAAGTATAACTACTTTTGTGTCTTTAGTCATGGACATGTTCTTTATTAGATAAAGTAAAGAATCACCGTCTATATTGGGCAAACTAAGATCAAGCAAAACAAGTAGTGGTTCTTCTTTAATTATTAGTTCTAGACCTTCGTGTGGAGTAGTTGCTTCGAGTACGGTAAACCCATATTTCTCTAGCATATTACGTGCTAATTTGATTATCCACTTGTCGTCGTCTATTATAACTATCGAATTATTGATATTTTTCATATTTCCTACTATTTCGGTACTCCATTTGCTGTGTATTAGTCTTGCAACATTCTATAACTAAGTATTATAAACAAAATTGCATAAATATACGTTTACATATTAATATAAATATTACGATTTACAAAAGAATTATTTGAAGAAGAAGAAAGACATAGAAGAAATAAAAGCAGAAGCCCAAAAGAAACCTTCTAGGATTAGAAAGTGGACAGTGCGTCTCGTATTGTTTTTGTTATTATTTATTGTCTTTACTATTACTGGAGCTTTCGTAGCTCTTCAATTCAAATCTGTCCGTACTATAATTCTTGATTTTGCAGAAGATGAAATAAACAAAAGTCTTAATGCCAAAGTCAATGTGGATGATTTCACACTTACTAGCTTGAAATCAGCAGATTTGTTCGGTGTTTCTCTAGTCTTAGATGAGAAAGATACAATTGCCTATATCCCAGAAGCCAATGCGTTGGTTAATCTAGATGCTATACTAATTGGTAAGATATTCATACCTGATTTGATATTGCATCAGCCTAGAATCAATATGCTTAGAAATAAAGATGGAATATGGAACGTTTCTCAAATTCCGAAAATAAACACTGATACTACTGCCCCACCTGATACTAAAATACTATTCAGCAAATTGAAATTAATAGACGCGGATTTCAGAATGTACGACCCTTATGCAGAAAGTAGTGACTTGAAAGGGTTTAATACTAGCAATCTGCACCTAGAAAATCTGAATTTCTCAGGCTCATTGTATATCCGACCAACTAAAAAGCAACTCAAAGCAAGTTTAGATAACTTGTCATTTTACGAATCTGTAATGAAAAAGAAGTTGACTCCTACACATTTGGAGTTTGCTATAGATAGCAATTTCCTAAGTATTAAGGATTTGGTTTATAAATCGGGTGATACTAAACTGAATCTTGATGCTAAAATCACGGGGATAGATATTTTTGGTGGTATAAAAGATGGGGACTTCGAAAAAGCTCAGATAATGCTTGATGCCGAAGCTGAAAATATGAATATTCCTGAGTTAATGTTGTTGGTTAATGCTCCAGTTGATTTCGTAGGTACACACGATATGACCTTGAAGGCTGATGGCACAATGGATGATATTAATATCCAAGAGTTCAAACTGAAGTTAGATAATTCGAGAGTAAAAGTAAAAGGTAGAATTAAAAATGTAACCAATCCTGATAAAATCTATTTTGACTTAACTGCTAATAATTCGCATGTCGCATACAATGATGTAGTTGAATTTTTGAATATGAAGAATAATAATATGCCTGATTTCATATTTGCAAATATAAATAGTATTAGGATGACAGGTACACCAAAGAACTTGCTATTCGGTTTGGATGTAAACTCTGGTGTTGGAAGTTTGAAAGGGGATTTAGTCGTACAGAACAATAATCAACTTGATGTTAAGTATGATGGTATTGTCAGTGCTATCAACGCAAGTAAACTATATCCGAATACAATTGCTACGGATATAAATGGTGAGTTACACACAGAGCTATTAGGAATAACAGGGGAAAACCCAATAATCAATCTGAGATTTGATGGAGGTGCTAACTCCGTTGATAAATACAAAATGACAAGATTGAAAATTGATATGGAATCTGAGAATTTCAACCTAGTCCAATTAGATACACTGTATGCTGAATTTGGTTCTTCTACTATGGTAGGTCAACTTGAAAAAAGCTATATACAAGGGCAGGGAATGTTCGACATTAGCAACAAGGAAAACGCTATATACAATTTGGATGTTGACTTCAATGCTATTAATCTGAAGCAATTACTAGAAAATGAAAAAATGCCAACTTATCTATCGGGTAGCTCAAAATTAAAAGGAAATGGCATAGAACTAAATAATATAATCGGCAATTTTGATACAGATATTAGAGATATTGTGTTCGAAGATAGAGCCTTTTTTCCATTTGGGTTTTCGTTGAGAGTTGATAAATTTAGTAATGAAGATAGAATAGTCGAGTTCAATTCAGACTTTGGAAGCATTTTATTACAAGGGAATTATAACTTTGAAAACACTTTATCATCTTTGCAAAATCAGGGGTCTTCATTATATAATTTTATAGCAAATGAAGTAAACAAACTTATACCGAGCGATCAAGAAATAGTAAATAAACTTGAGCTATTGGAAGTAGAAAAAATTGGTTCTTTCGACCCTATCGATGCAAATCTAAAAATAAATGTTTCTGATTTCTCATTCTTAACGGCATTTATGGATAGCACTAACTTAAGAATGAATACAGAGTTGAATTTCCATATATTCGCTAAAGACGATGAGAGTTCGCTATATATCAACAGTCTAAATATAGAAGATTTGTATTATAATTCGGGTACATTGACAGTGACTTCACGGGGACTCACTGCCGAAGGTGGACTATATATGAGTTTAAAAGACTCCTCTGCTGTATTCTCGGATTTTAAACTAATTGCAAAAGCAAATGAGAAATTAACATTTAATGATAACACACTAAACTTTCCTACAGTTCAATTAGAATACGATGGAAAAGAGTTCAAATTTACCGGACGAACCGATTTTAATAATCAGCTAGATATTGCCTTCGATGGAAAAACAATGATTATTCCTGGTGGTATTCAACTAGGATTCTCTCGACTAGATCTATCCTACGAAAATGAATATAACCTATCGCTAAGTGAACCTATCGACGCCAAATTTGTTGATGGTGGTTTTACTATCAACTCGATGGAATTAACCAACCCAAATACTAAAGAAAGAATCACACTTGGCGGTGAGTACAATTCTGATAATAATCGATTTAATAATTTCAGTCTTAAATTAAATAATCTCGATTTACAAGCAATCAAATCATTTATACCAAGACAGAATAGAAAAGCTTTCGATCAGTTGAATGGTAAAGTCGATTCTCTGAATATATTGCTAAATGGTGATGTAGAAGATCCCAAAATGAAGTTCATAGCGCATTCGAATGATTTAAGTGTAAATGAGCAAATGGTGGGAGATGTAGATGTAGATTTGGAATATGCTGATAAGCAAATCAAAGGTAGTTTAGTGATAAATCACTATTCTGATAAGGTGAATATGCCTCAATTAATAAGAGGCGAGATAAATTCACTTCCGATTGATTTATCATTAACGGAAGTTGAGAATAGATTATCTACAACAAAAGAAGCCGATATGGAGTTCGTTATTGATTCACTTCCTCTTTCTATTATTAGTCCATTTGTACCATCTATTAGTTACCTAAAAGGAATTGGAAAAGGAAAGTTATTGGTAGGTGGGTATTTACCTGATGATTTGAAATTCAACGGTATAGTTAGATTTGACAATACTTCATTTCTAGTCGATGCAACTAATGTTGGTTATAGAGCTAAAGGTGGATTAATACTAAAAGAAAATAAGGTGTACCTAGATAATGTGAAATTATATAATCTACCTGATGACCTGAGAGGAGGAGAGGCAGACGTTACGGGAAGTGTCACAGTAGAAGAAATGAACATCGCAAGTCTTGATTTAGGTTTCAAAACAAAACGATTCCTTGTAATGCATGATGAAACTCAGAAGGCAAAGAGTGATCTTTTCGGAAGATTAATAATATCAACTGAGAAAGACTCTTTACATTTCTATGGTAGTTTCGAAAAACCCAATCTAGATGGTTATGTAGCTTTAGAGTCGGCTGATTTGAAAATGCCTGATGAGGAAGAAATTCAACTAGTTCGCTCTAAGTTTATATATAAAAGAACTGGGAATGTAATCACCGCTACTTATGGTAGAGATGATAGCGTAAAAGTAACTAAAACTAAGAAAGCTCAAGAAGTAACTGAAAGTCTATTCGATTTGCTAAACATGGATTTGGATGTTGAGTTCAAGGGCCGCACACTAATTGATATGCAAATTAATCAGTTCCTTAGTACTAGTGTTATAGTGGGTACTCCTAACAATCTGCGCAATATCCGATATGTAAAAAACAGAAATAGTAAGGAAGCTAAACTATATGGACAAATAATACTCAAAGAAGGTAGTAAGCTTTCATTCTTCAAAACATTTGATATTTCAGGGGAAATTAATTTCCCAACTGGGAATATATCCAACCCAACTTTAGATTTGGTTGCCAAATACGAAGGTACAACAAAAGATTACAAAAAATATAAAGTAGAAATTTTTGTAACTGGTACTAAATTGAGTCCAAACTTACGTTTTGTATACGAGATAGGTGGTGAGACTGGTATTGGTGATGAAGAAAAGAAACTTACGGACATTATTTCACTTCTGTTAACGGGTAGAACTTCAGACCATACTAATTCAACTAGTGGTGGGCAAGATATAAATTTACAAAGTACAATTGCTTCTGATATTATTACTAAACAGATAGCACAGGAACTGGGTAAATTAGGACTAAGTGCACAAATAGATTTCGATGAAAATTTCGAAGATGCTCGTGTGAAAATCGGTGGCGATATTGTAGGGGGGGCTCGTTGGTCATTCGGTGGTAATGTAAATGATATTAGTGGTTCGCGATTGGAAGTTGAGATACCTCTAGATGATTTTTTAAATCTTTCCGAAGAAGATTGGCTGAATATCTTGCTTAACTTTACTTATGTGAATTCACCCGAAACTGTGAAAACTGATGAAAATCAGATTCACTGGGAAGGTAAATTGAAGTTTGGTGGTAGCTGGTAATAGCTATCTGAATTAGACTTTCTCTGCAACTCTTAGCTTTGCACTTCTAGCTCTCTTGTTGAGCTCTATCTCTTTCTTACCTGGTACAAATGGAGTTTTAGTTATTGTCTTTAGTATAGGGTCTATAGCTACGTAATTGCCATAGTATTTTTCGTCTCTAGTGACAGATGGTCTTCTCTTTGCAGAGTATTTCTTGAATATGTCTTTCACTATTCTATCTTCTAGTGAGTGATATGACATAACTACTATTCTTCCACCGCTATCTAACTTAGGAATAATCTCAGTCAACGTATTTTTCAGAACATCTAGTTCTGCATTTACATGTATTCTAATTGCTTGGAAAACTCTAGATAATGATTTGAATAGGAATCTCTCGGGTACTATCTCAGCTATTAATGCCTTTAGGTCGGTAGTAGTACTAAGAGAAGAAGCACGACGATTCTCAACGATTCGCCGCGCTATCTTTTTTGAATATGGCTCTTCGCCATATTCTTCAAAAACTTGGACCAGTTCTTCTTCACTTGCAGTGTGCAAGAATTCTTTTGCAGTTTCTCCTTCAGTTCCGAATCTCATATCGAGATCGGAGTCGAATCGGTAGCTTATCCCCCGACTGCTACCGTCTAACTGATGCGAAGAAACACCTAAGTCAAGCAAAAGACCAGATACTTTTCCATCGTTCTCCTTTATGCTGCATGCCTCATCGAAACTTGCGTTTCTTAGTTGTAACATGCCATTTTCTATATACGTAGAAAATCTTTCTTGGCAATGCGCTATTGCATCTGGGTCTTTATCAAAAGAAATTAGTTTGCCCCCCGGCTCCAATTTCTCTAATATAGCCGCAGTATGCCCTCCGCCGCCTAATGTACCGTCTATGTACAAACCTTTTGGATCTACTATTAGGAAATGCAAGCACTCCTTTAGTAGTACCGGGTCATGGTAATCGTATTCACGTTCTTTAGCCATAACCTTTAATCTTCTTTTTTTGTCATTACAAATTTT
This sequence comes from Ignavibacteriae bacterium HGW-Ignavibacteriae-4, assembly GCA_002839765.1. Classification (GTDB taxonomy): domain Bacteria; phylum Bacteroidota; class Ignavibacteria; order Kapaibacteriales; family UBA2268; genus PGYR01. Next base: position 1,523 of record PGYR01000053.1, on the reverse strand, counting down.
GCAACATCTTCGTAGCTTTCGCCGAAGTTATTTATACTTTCTTCGAATGTTTCTGGATTCCAAAATTCTATTTTGTCCACCATCCCCATTATCAATACTTTTTTGTCAATCCCTGCGAATTCTATTAGTCGCTTGGGCAAGCTAATTCTGTTTTGCGAATCCAAACTAACTTCATCGCTCCACATAAGTAATACACGTAGGAAATATCTATTCTTTTCGTCATACTGGTTTAATGCTTGCAATTGTGTTTGATATTTCTTCCACTCATCCATTGGGTAAGCGACTACGCAATTATCAGTGCCACGAGTAACTACAAATGTCTCATTAGATTCGTTAGATAGCATCTTTCGCATCTTGGCAGGAATATTCACTCGACCCTTCGAGTCTATAGAATACGTCTCCTGACCTTGAAAAAATGACATCTTTTACACCTGTATTTACTCAAATAGGAAAAACGACACACTTTCTACCACTTTTACCCACTCTGACACATGCAATTAACCAAATATAATTTGATTTACAAAAAAATATTTATCAATATTTGTAAAATAGTCTTGTAGGCAATGGTAATAGTTAGATTATAAAATCAAAAAATATGAGGGTGAAAGTGGGGATTAATGTTATAAAATCGTAAAATACTTAAATTATCAGAATGGTCAAGCTTTGTCTACATAGAAATTATATTGAAATTGATTAATTGTGGTGGATTGTGGGTGAGAAATATAAAAAGCCGAAATTACTAATATTAATTTCGGCTTTTGTTTGATTTCTATTTTCGCGTGAGACTATAATTTTCCGTGCTCTGGTTTCGGTCTTCCCTCAGCTTTTTCGTCCCATTTGAAGTATTCGAAAACTGCATGTCCACCATCTATTCTGATGATTTCTCCGTTTAGGAATAGCAAATCAGGATTACAAAGTGCTAATACAAGAGAAGCAACATCTTCTGCAGTAGTAACTCTTTCGAAAGGATTTTGTTCTTTTGCCAAATCTATCATACTTGGGAAACCAGGTATTTTAGATGCTGCAGGAGTATTGGTAACACCTGCGAATATGCTATTAGAAGAAATACCATGTGGAGCTAACTCAATTGCTAACTGTCTGATATATGCTTCTAGTGCAGCTTTGGCAGCTGAAACAGCACCATAGTTTAGCATGGCTTTCTTAGCGCCAACACTTGTGAAAGCTAATATTCTAGAATTATAACTAAATAGTTTTGCAGCGAACACATCTTGTGTCCAGTAAACCAAACTATTAGCCATAACATCCATTGTCATTTCTAATTGTTTTTTCGATAATTGAGCTTCTTCGAATTCTGAAACTAGATACTTAAGTGTACCAAAAGCTAGTGAATGAACTAATAATTTTAGTTCATGGCCTTCTACTATTTCAGCATTTGCTTTGATTGCTTCTACTACTGCAGCTCTATTTCTATCATCTGCGGCATTAGTATTGAAAAAATGTACGTCAACACCAAGTGCTAATAATTCATCTCTGAATTCTTCAGCTTTTACTCTGTTTTGACC
>PGYR01000052.1 GCA_002839765.1 Ignavibacteriae bacterium HGW-Ignavibacteriae-4 | reverse complement strand
AAAGGACCACTATTACCAATACATGAAGTACAACCGTAGCCCACTAAGTGGAATTTCAATGCTTCCAAATCTTCTAATAATCCTGAACGTTGTAGATATTCAGTTACAACTTTAGACCCAGGAGCCAAACTAGTTTTTACCCATGGTTTAGCTTGCAAACCACGTTCAATAGCTTTTTTAGCTACCAAACCTGCACCTATCATAACGTTAGGGTTAGAAGTGTTAGTACAACTAGTGATTGCAGCAATAGCTATTGCACCGTCACTAAGTACATATTCTTCATCTTTAAGTTTTATTCTTACTGTTTTGATTGTTTCGACTTCAACTTCTACATCTTCATCAGTATCGCGATTTTCACCATAAGTGAACTCTGTACCAGAACCACCTTCAGCTAACCAAGCATTTTCTTTTCTTTCATTCAAAGGTACGTATTTACGACTATACCCATTGTCCAATAAATCAGGGAATTTAGTACCTAATTCTTCAACTAAAATCTTATCTTGAGGACGTTTTGGTCCTGCTACGTTTGGCTTCAATTTATTAAGATCTAATTCTAATACATGCGTATAACCAATTTTATCTTCGTTTTCTCTCCAAAGCATATTCGATTTGCAATAATCTTCAACTAATTTGATTTGCTTATCAGAACGGTTTGTTCTTTTCATATAATCAATTGTCTGATCGTCAATAGGGAAATAAGTAGCAGTACAACCAAACTCAGGTGACATATTAGAAATAGTCGCTCTGTCTGTTACGCTCAGGTTACCAACACCTTCACCGAACACTTCTACGAATTTGTTTACTACACCGAAGTTACGAAGCAATTGAGTAATCTCTAATACCATATCAGTTGCTGTTATGCCCTCCTGTAAACTACCAGTTAATTTCAACCCAATAACTTGCGGACAAGTAAAGAACATTGGTTGACCTAATATAGCAGCTTCCGCTTCTATACCACCAACACCCCAACCTAAAACTCCAATACCGTTTACCATAGGCGTGTGCGAGTCAGTACCTACTAGTGTGTCTGGGAAAGCCCATCCATCACGTTCTACTATACCAGTCGCCAAATACTCTAAGTTCACTTGGTGACAGATACCCATACCCGGAGGTACTACGGTGAAGTTTTTGAATGTATTTTGTGCCCATTTCAGAAATTGGTATCTCTCTAAGTTTCTTTCATATTCCATATCCACATTACGTTTCAATGAATAATCAGTACCAAAGAAATCAACTTGTACAGAGTGGTCAATAACCAAATCCACAGGTATTAGTGGGTTGATTTTTGATCCATCTTTACCTTTTCGGATAACTTCCGAACGGATAGAAGCTATATCAACTACGGCTGGTACACCAGTAAAATCTTGCATTAATACTCTAGCTGGCTTGAATGGTATTTCTTTATCAGTACCATTCGGATCCCAGTTAAGCAATGTATCTACGTGTTCTTGCGTAATCGCAAAATCATCTTTGTTTCTCAGTACGTTCTCTAATAATATTCTTATAGAGAAGGGAAGTTTTTCAATTTTATCTTTTCCTAACTCGGTTAGGGAAGCTATTTTCAAATCCATTTTATCCAATCCTATGTTTAGTTTTTCAATTTTGTTTATCATTCAACTCTAAAATTACAAAATATTGGTATAATTGCCGAAAAATAGAAGGATAATGTTTGAGAGTGATTTTTATTTATTGAATGGGCCGTTGTTAATTAATAAAATTCATTATATTGACTATTATAGAATCAATAAAACAGCAGAAACCTCCTATGGAAAGATATATAGTATTTGATATAGAAACAGCTTCTATGGACTTTGACTCATTTTCTGAATCGCAGCAAGAGTACCTAGTACGAGGTGCAGTAACAGATGAAGAAATAGAACAGAAGAAATTCATGTTAGGCCTATACCCTTTCACTGCTCAGGTTGTTTGCATTGGTTTGCAGCTAATGGAAGGAGTGAACGGAGAATATGAAATTAAGAACGAAGCTGCTTTTTCGACCTTGCCAGATTATGATGGTGAGGAAGGAGCAGAGCTAACTTTACCAAGTGGTAAACAGTGTTTGCTCTACACAGAGCGAGGACTATTAGAAGCATTTTGGAAGATAGTTACTAAGTATAGTGGAGCAACTCTCATCTCGTTCAACGGGCGTAGTTTCGATGTACCTTTCCTAATGCTACGAAGTGCCTTGCTTAAGATTCGTCCTTCGCGTAATCTGATGAATGGTACAAAATGGAACTATCCAGGGCATACCGATTTGATAGATGAGTTGAGTTTCTACAACCCATCGCCATATTCTGCATCAAAGAGATTCAACTTTGATTTCTACACTCGCGCATTTGGTATAACTTCACCTAAGAGCGAAGGAGTAGATGGTTCGATGGTTTCAGAGCTTTATAATAAGGGGGAGATAGCAACAATATCTGACTATTGTCTTCGCGATATAAATGCTACTTGGGAACTGTTTTTAGTATGGCAGAAGTATCTGAAATTCTAGGGTAATAAGCTATCTTCGAATGTTTCTTCTGACTGATGTTCACGATCCCATTTGTTATCGTAAATGTATTTGCCTAACTCAGCACTTAATAATATTATAAGCGAAGAGTAATATATCCATACAGCAATAGAAACAACCACAGCATAAGTTCCGTAGAACTTACCATAGTCAGTAACTGATGATATATACCAAGCGAATACGTGCCTTGAAATTTCTATCATTATTACCGTTAGTGTAGTTGCAAATACCCTTGGTCCCCTTGGTATTCTCTCATTCGGTACCCACCTGAATATAAAGTAAATAAGCATAAACGAAGTAAGTAAAGCGAACAACATTAACAATATATTTGTTATAAAGCCAGTGAACATTTCTGGCAGAAGATGAGTTATAGAATCTATAAAGTATGTTACAATCGGCACTGCATAAGAATACACAAATATTAGGATAGTTAGAACCAAAGTCAAAAGCATATCTTTGAATCTATATAAAATAAAGATTCTGGGGCTTTTTAGACTGTATATCTCGTTTAGTGCACTTCTAAAAGTACTGATTAATAGTGAAGAAAGCCAAAGCAAAGATAAACCACCAATAATTCCAAATACCGAAGAATACTCAACCAACAGTTCCACTTCCTTTGAAATAGTACCGAGCAGTGCGTAAGTTTCTTGCGTTGGTGGAAGAAAGTCGAATAATAACCCACTAAAAAGCTCAACTATTCCCTCTGAACCCAGTATAAATCTGATAACCAAAACAAGAATAAGAAATATTGGTAAAAGATAAAGTAGAATATTAAAAGCAATCCCAGATGCCATCATAAAAGTCTGATGTCTATCTAATCGCTCTTCGAATAGCTCGAGCCATCTATACACTTTTTTGAATGTACCCTTGGGGTCTTTTATTGCTTCTTTTAACCTATTTATCATATAACTTGTATTGTTTTGTACTAATATATGAGTTTTAAAGAATAAATGAGGTATTTATTTTTTTGATAATAGAAAAATATGAGAATATGGGGGAATAATATTAGCAAGGGGTTGCAACCCCTTGCTAAAGTAAAATGTCAATCGGTTAATCTCGATTCGAACAAATAGTTATGGTTTAGTTAAATAACCATGATCAGTTAGTATCTCTTTTCTTCCTTCGAATACACCTGCAAGTTCGTTCGGATTCTGTTGAATAGAGTATATCCCGATTCCTTCTATGAAAGCATAATACATATCAGACTTTCGTTTTTCATCCATATTGGTAGTAGGTGAATCAACCTTAGCTGCCAAATCAAAAGTTAATTTTACCAAATCAGCACTGTAGTTTGTACCGTTGTAAGTGACATCAATTTTACCTTCTTTCTGACCAGAAATCAATATTTTACCAGCTATAGTATCCATTTCCACAATTGTATTTAACTCAACGAAAAATGATTCCCAACTATTTTTTTCAAAATCCAATACTTTTATCCATCCTGGTATAAGTATTGGAATATTAGTAGTAGTACTCGGATCGGTAACATAATTATTAAGGTTTATCTCATCTAAATAGAGAAATACACCATCAAAATCTGCACTTATATGTGTAAATATATCTGGGTCAGTTTGAGAGTCATTTAAAAGAGCATAAGCAGTTCTATTATCTAGTTCTTCTTTTTCGCCTAGGTATATAGTCTTTGCACCAATAACGTCATCTGTAAATTCACCTTGAGCGTTCAAACTATAAATATCATAGTCCCAATACAAACCTTGCTTTAATTCTAAATAAGTAAAATCTTCTGGTGTAATAGTAGATTTATCGCAGCTACTCACAGACAGCAAAACGGCTATGGATGTTAATAATATCAAGACTTTCTGCATTTTCATTGTTGTATTCCTATTTGTTTGCAATTATTTGTTACTAATATAGAAAAAGTCCAGCAATAACTGGACTTTTATTTTTTAGATTTTATATTAGATTATCTTATTTAACTTTGTGGTCTATTAGAATGTCCTTCTCTCTACTAGAGCCAAGTATTCCAAATAAATTGAAATCTACTGAAGAATAGAAACCAATACCACCAATAAAAACATAGTTAGTAGTATCAGAACGCATTGTTTTATCAACTTCCCACTCTTCATCAACTAATATCTCAGTAGTCAAATCAGTCGTAATTATGTTTAGATATGTAGTTGCAGAATATGATTTACCTTTGTAAGTTACATTAGTGGTTCCTTGTCTTACACCTTTCAAAGTAATAGTACCAGTTTGTTTGTAACCTTCTTCTTCTTCATTTATTGGTTCTGAAGCTATATCCCAACTGCTATTTTTGAAATCTACAATCTTTACCCATAGACCTGGAGTTACATTTCCATTATCGTCCACTTCAGGAGAATTGTACGTATAGACCCCATTATCATCTGCTGAAATGTATGATTTTTCATCCCCTTCTTCGTCATCACTAGACATCATTTCATAAGCCTCTCTTCCATCTAATGTAATTTTAGAACCCAAAGTAGTAGTATAAGTAGTTTTTAAATCTCCTAAAGGGTTTCCATTAACGTCAACTTCATAAGTATCATATTTCCACCAATTGCCTGCAGCTAGTGGGAATCCCGTACCTTGTTCAGGGTCAGGTGAAGTGGTACTATCCTCTTTACAGCTACTTAAGAAAGTAACTAATAATACAGCTGTAAAAAATAGAACTAATTTTTTCATCAAAACTCCTAGTTTGTTGTAAATAAATTTTTAGAAAATTAAGCAAAAGAATATTAAAAGTGAATTTTAAATTGGAGCAAAAAAAAAGTCCAGCATAAGCTGGACTTTACAATTCAAGTATTTTGTGATTACTTATTTTAAGTTGTGGTCAACTAGAATGTCTTTTAAAGTTTTAATTATTACTTCACCTTCTATAAAATTAACTTCAGAAGAAGTTGAAGAATAAACTCCCAATCCAGGTATTAAAGTAATATAAGTAGTGTCGCTACTAGACTGAGTTTCTGATACTGGTTCCTCATTTTCATCTAGGTAAGTATAGACAACATCTGAATAAGTGATATTAAGATAATTCTGAGCATCATAAGACTTATTTTTATAAGTTACTTTACTAGATGCAATTCTTTCGCCTTTCATTCCAGATATACCTTTAGTTGTAGTACCTTCTTCTTCATCTGTTTCGTCTATATCTAGCTTGAAGATATCCCATTTAGTATTCTTGAAATCAATTGATTTCAACCATAAAGCAGAACCTCCGACTAATTCGGGACTAAAATATCCATAGATACCGTTATCATCAGTAGCGATATATGAAGTATCTAGCGAATTGTCGTATTCATCTATGATCATATATGCATTTTTACCACCTAATGTAACTGATCCATTTATCGTACTAGTATATGAACTTAATTTAGAACCGATAGGATTGCCATTAGCGTCAACTTCATAAGTATCATATTTCCACATATTGCCAACAGCTAATGGTAAGCCAGTACCACTGCTAGTATCAGGTGTTGTTGACTTATCGTCCGAACAGCTACTTAAAAATGCAACCAATAAAGTCGCCGTAAAATAAAGAACTAATTTTTTCATGAAAACTCCTAAAATAGATTAATTAATAAATGTAATAATAATTCAGACAAATACGGAAAATAGAAATCAGTAGTTTCAAATAAAATACAATATTATTACTCTTGTTAATTATCCACTTTATTTAATAGATTTACCGCGCTGTGAATTTTGATTACCTGTCAGAATCACGAAACCTTACTAGTCTTTTTTTTTGGGCGTTTCCAAAATAAAAAGCGACCAAGCATTATTCTAAGGAAGTTCTTGAAGAATTTATGTTGACCAAATATAGTACCCACGGTAAGTAGTATTACTTGGTAAGCTGGGAGTACAGTTACTATATATACAACTGCACGTAGCCAAAATGGATCTTCTTTGGTCAGATGAAGTATCTCGAATACAAATCGGCTAACGTAAACGGAAAGCATTCCTGTAATAGCAAAAACTAGAAATATAACTGCTACTTGATAAGGTGAAGTAACCCCCCATCGTCTTTTCAAAAAATCTATTATTTTATCTATTCTATTATTCATTACTTTGCCTTTTCTAATTCAGCTATTATCGCTTGCCACTCCGGTAACTCTGGTATTCCAGGCTTTCTTTTGCCGAAGAATGTGATTGCAAGTTCGCCTTCCATGTCATAAAGTTCGAGTGACGTAACTACACCGTCATTTGTTGGTTTGAATAGCACATAAGTTTCAGCTATCAAATCATTACGTAAGTGCATATTGAAATTTTCGTCCATTATATTTGTCCAATTCTCTATCAGGCGGATATTCTTTATTTCACCTGTATGGATTTGTACTATGTCATCATTTGCCACGAATACCATTATTGGTACTTGTCTGTCTACTGCGGAGTGTAGTATATCTATAACGGCGTCATTGTAAACTCTGTAAGCTAGATTATCTGGAGCTCTTTTTATTAGCTCTAGTCTTTTTATTTTCTGTGTATCGAGTATTGTCTGGAAGTTATGAGTGTCCTCTAGTTTCTCCCACTCACTAATTGCCTTATCGAAATCTATATCTTCTATCGCGTTGTAATTCTTTGGCTTTTCGCCTTTCTCAACTACGGGTAAAGTAGTATCATCTGATCTGAATGTCTCAATCAGCTTCTGGTATTCTTCTTCATTACTGTCATCTGTTAGATAAACTTTTTGTGCAGGTTTGCCATATTTATTGAAGAACTGAATAGAGCGTAACATTTTTCCATTATGCTCTTTTTCTACATTATATACGTATTTCCAATCATCGAAAAATACTCTTAGGTCTATGTCTTCGCCTAGTATTAGCCCCATAGATCCGTGGACTTGCACTTTGCCAAATATACCTTTGCGTTCGTGAACAGCATTTTCGTTTCTAGCTAATACCATAACTCTACCTAATTTTGGTAGCTCTTTGTATATCTCTATTGGAGTTTCTTGTAACTTGACAGCTGGGTCATGTAGGGAAGAGGCTAATAGTTCCAGTTCACTAATACCAAGCAAATCAGCATATTCTTTGATTCTTAGCTTAGGGTTAGATTGTATTACTTGTTCGTATCTTTCCTTTAGAGAAGGAGTTTCTGTTGTAGGCATAGCACACCATTTACACTTTATTTATTTTATAATAACTTAAACTCAAATTCGGGGTAGCCTTTTTCAGCTTTCCCATCTATTATTTTCTGAAAGCCAATGAATCTCATTTTGTAGATGAATCCTTCAGTGTCTTTTATCAAATATTTTTTATATGGATTTATAGTATAAACACCTGTATTGATATCTATATCTTTCCAATTGTAACCTATGATATTTCGAGTATTTTGGTATTGAGCCATTTGAGCTATTTCAGATGTCAAATCCTCAAAATTCGTTAGACTGTCTGCTTCTGCTTTGCAATATCTATCATTTAATAAAACTCCACGAACAGGATATATCTCGAAACCTGGGATATCAAAAAGTTCTGTATAGGTTGTAAATAGTATATCCCAACTTTCTGAAGGTGGCTCCAGATTATTAACTACTCCATTATTTTCGAATGACATCGTTATATAATTATACCCATCTATTCTGGGGATATATAGTGTATCAATTACATTTGATTTTAGCTCTGAAAACTTAACGGTAAAGCCACTTTCGTCAGCCCCTAGTATCATCATCTTCCATATACCTCCTTTAGAATGGTCGTTGTTACGTCCTCTATCAATTACATAGATATGCATTTTAGATTGGATCTTACCATCTTTTACTTCCCACCACATTCCGATAGCGGAAGAGTCCATATTACCAGTAGGTACGTCACGCTTGTACTGATCTTTTGCTAGTGCTTCAGTTACAACATCAAAATCGACTTGGCCCAAGTCTTGAATTGCCAAATCACGAGCTGAGTTTATTCTAATATAATAATTATCATAAGCTTGAAAACCCAAATCCCATTCATCATTTTGATTAGTTTTTACTATAGAATTAGTCGATAAATCAAAGTATATTTGACTCTTATATACATCATAATCTATCTGATTGGAGGTGATATCGCCTCTGATGTATGGGCTAACAGCAATGTCTTCTTTAAAACAAGAGTTAAGAAGTACTAATAGTGGTAATATGTATATGTATTTTTTCATTATGGTATATTGAACTCTACTTTAGCGAAAAATGATCTACCGTAACCAACAGGTAAAGATGAACTATTGCCCGAGTGAGCGGCACCACTTGTGATTTGGTTACTACTAATTGTAGTTACGTCGAATAAATTTACAATTCCTAATGAGAAAGTCGTATTTAATTCTTCAAATTTTCTTAGCACTGTAAAATCTAAATTACTGTATGAATCAATTATAAAGTTCTCTATTTCTTCTTTGTCGTTTAATACAAACCCAGGTGATTTACCTGTGAATTTATAGAAAAGTGAGAATTTCAAATCGTAAATATTAGACTCCCATGATGAGTTGACCGTTACTTCTGGAGTATATTGTACTCCGTTAGAAATACCATCTATGAAGTTCTCAGTACCTATGTAATTGAAGCCAAATTTATTATAAAACTCTTCGTATATATATTTAAGAGTGATGTTAGTACCCAAAGTTCTATGCTGTCCTATATTGATATAGGTGAATAGATTATTACTCAAATTAGCAAGTGAAATCTTATTTACAATATCATTATAATAGAAGTTTGGTTCTAATTTTAGCACTCGCTTTTCGTTCACAAGTGTATAAGTCAGGCCTAAGTTGAAGGCATCAGAACTTTCAGCACCCAAATCAGCATTTCCTCTGATATTATGACTAGCATCTACGAAGAAAAAGTAAAGCTCTTTGAGAGAGGGAGCTCTGAACCCTTTTGCATAAGAGGCCCTAATAGTCAATTCATCTGTAAGCTCAGACATGATATTAAGAGCAGGAATTAATGGTGCGTCATATTTAGTATTATATATGTATCTAACTGCAGGTTGCACTGTCAATACATCGCCGAATATATACTTTGTACTCAAATAAGCAGCATAATCATTGATTACTGGAGCTCCTTCTATACGACCACCTTCGCCATTATCTAAATTGAAATCTATACCTAGACTATACCCAAGATTATCATTTAGAAATTCGTCGTAGAAAGCAGCACGTATGTTAGTCGAGTTGAACCGAGTTGTGTCTTGCTCCGCATCATCACCAGTTAGTATTTCTTCTAATGTTACTAGGTCTTTATAATAAGTATTTCGTGATCTTTGATAATTAGAATGTGAAAGTGAAAAATTGAAATTTTTGTTATTTTCTAATTGCTTCGAGATGAATATAGCATTATTCAATCTATCTGTTTTGTATTTGTTATCATAAGCCCCCTCATAATACGGAGCTATTAGTTGCCCTTTGGAAATAAGAAGTTCTTCGAAATATCCACCTTTGTATCTAACATCAAATCCTAAAAGTACCGTCTTAGCATCTATATCAGCAAAGTACTGCTCTTTTGGTTTCCAGAGCTGAGTTCTCGAATCTTCTATAGGCGAGTATCCACCGAAGAAATGACGACCAATATTCAGGTTCACATAGTTATCATCGAAACTACTATTAAGCCCCACATCGAAATTGTATCGACCAACGGACTCATAAGTAGCTAATCCACGAGCACTAATATTGTCATTTGCTTCTTTCTTTGAGATTAGATTTATCACCCCAGCGAGTGCATCGGTACCGTATAGAGTTGACATCGGACCTTTTACTATTTCTACTCTATCGATGTTAGTCAAACTAAGCTGACTTATATCAATATTGCCATTAGTACGACCGATGATAGGAATACCATCTATGAGTATTTTTACGTTCTCGCCCCCCAGTCCGTTTATAGAGATATTACTCCCTAATTGTGCATCTTGGTTTATATTGATAGCACCCTCTTGCATCAGCAAATCACGGAGATTGTTAGCTCCTTTGCTTACTATGAAATCACGGTCCAATACATCGACTTTGATAATAGAGTTAGTAGATAACGTAGGGGAATACTGACCTGTAGTTACTATCTCTGAGTAAAGAATAGAGACTTGGTTAAGTAAAATCTGATTGCGTCTTGTCTTATAAACTACGATTTGGCTCGATTCATAACCTAGGTAAGAAACTCTAGCAATTGCAGAATCATAAGGTACACGGACAGAGCCATAACTATCCGTCTTACGGAAATTAGAGTCTGCTTTCGCGGGATTTAGATTAACGAACTGAACGGAAGCCGAAATAAGTGGCTCATTCGTGTTTATATCGTAAACTTTTAAAGTACCTATGGCTAGTAGAGAGCTACTAGCCAAAAGGAAAATTAGTAGTGTCTTTATGAAGTTCAATTATCTCACAACAAATTTCTGAGTGTAGATAGAGTTGCCTTTTTGTATTCTAACAAAGTAAACACCTGAGTTAAAATCAGCAGTGTTGATATTAGATATCTGAATGTTCTGAGTTAGGTTTACATCTTGTGTATGAACCGTCGCACCAGTCGAAGAGTAAATGCTCAAACTAGCTTGTCCAACTTCGCTCCCTGCATAAACTAAATTCACAGTTTCATTTTTACTAATTACATTAGGATATACAGCGAACTTGCTATTGTCGTAGCTAGTCTGGTTAACAGAAAGAGTTGGGTCAGCTAGTTCGTAAGTAAATGTACCACCTTCGAAGCCAGTGAATACTAGCTTATAAAGCTCTCCTACTGGGACTTCTACGGGCTCGCCATTCTGATTTTGTAGTTCAAACCTTTGTACAAAGTAAACTCTATTTTCTATAACTTCATACTCGAACGTAGAGAAATTTAATTCTTTCCAATCGTGACCAATTTCTGTGATAATAGAAGAAAAATCTTCTTTATTTGGTAGCGGTGTATCTATAACGTCCACATCATCTAATTGCGCAACTTTTACTCCTCTATTTGTTCTTACACCCACAACAGGGTAAGGTTGGGTTACACCTTGACCTTCTACTATTTGTACATATTTAGAAAACTCCAAATACCATTGGTCCATTGCTGGCTCTCTGTCTAGTGATTCACCTTTTTGCAAATCGAAGTAACCATTGAGTTTACCACTGAAATGAGATTTAACAAACTCTTTAGATTCTTGATTTTCGTTGTCTAAATCAGAATAAAAGAAATAAAAAGTACCTGCTGATAACTCATCGATTGCAATTTTTTTATATTCGCCGTTACGCAATTTGATTACGAAAAGCTCAGAACCAGTAATAACTGTTTGAGCATATTGTCCCCAACCATAATCGCCAGTACCAGTTTCAAAACCATCAGTTCCAAGGTTAAATGCACCGATTTGCCATACATCAGTTGAGTTCAGTAATTCTGTCCACGTTTCGAATTTACCATTTGTGTCCAATGGAGCATCGAAGTCAGCTATACTACCGTCTGTTACATGCCATAATCTCACACCTTGACCATCGTTGATTCTAACTGAACCATCTACAACCCCAGTCATAAATGACAAATCCCAATTAGTATTATCAACTAATACAACCTCAGGAGATGCTAGGTTAATGTAAGCGCTTTCTGTTCTCTTTGCATCTATATCTACTTTCACTTCTTTTGCGAAAGATAGATTTGTAGCAAGTAATGTAAATACAAGTAGAGTAATTAATTTATTCATTTTTATAATCCTTAATTATTTTTTTGTGAAATCCATTTTTCACACACGAATTTAACTATAAGTAATTTTTACTAAAAGCAAACTTAAGACATTTTGAAACTATATTAAGTTACAATAATGTTTGTGCTTATATGTTGTTATCGCTGAACTTCAGTAATTGTTTTATTTTGAATACGTTGAATGTATCTAGGGCTAACTTTAGTTCATTTGTATATTGCCGTAAAGAATCATTATTCTCCATTTCGGATATGAACTCTACTTTTTCTATTAGTTTGGCTAGTTCTCGAGTATTTAGTTTCTTCAACAATTTATTAGAAAGTTCCTCTACACCGTGATTTACAAGTAAGATTTTCGCGGCAGGTGTTAATTGCTCATATTCATCTTGTTCTGTTATTCTATTTGGATTAGCTTCTTTCATTCCTGTTTCTACAAGTATAACATCGTATATCTCTTGTGCACTAACTGGTTTTGTTAGGTAGTGCTTGAAATAGTTTTTTCCAAATTGCTTTTCATCATTATATATCTCAGCTGTCAGAGCTATCAGCGATATTGATTTTAGTTGTTCATCTTTTGTCCAGATTTCTGCCATAGTATTACCATCCATTATAGGCATGTGCAGATCAATAAATGCCAAATCTATCTTATTGTTTCTAGCTATTTCTAATGCTTCTTCACCATTTATGGCAAATAATACTTTTATATTATAATCCTTAAGAAAACCCTTAACCACATTTCTATTTGATTCTATATCTTCTGCAAATAGAACTGTTTTGTCTCGCAAATCATATTGTTTCATCTCTTCATTCGACGTAATTCTTGTCTGGTTAGGTTTCATTAGAGAAATTGAAACATCTGTGATTATTACTTTGAAAGTACTGCCTTTACCTAATTCTGATTCTACTTCTATGGTACCATTTTTTAATTCTACTATACTTTTAACTATAGAAAGCCCTAGTCCAGTACCCTCATACTTTCTAGAGTCATTGTCCTCTTCTTGCTCGAAAGGATTAAAAATGGATGTGAGTTTTTCCCTATTTATACCGATTCCAGTATCTGATATCGTAAAGATTAATTTAAGTTTCGAGGTGTCATTCTTGTTATATTCATAATTAACATCTAGAGATACAGAACCCGATTCGGTGAATTTTACAGCATTTCCTATTAGGTTTATTAGTATTTGTTTTATCTTACCTTCATCTAGTATTAAGTAAGGAGGAATATTTTCATCGAAATTCGAGAAATACTGAATCCCTTTCTTGCTTGCAGTGAATTCGAATATTCTATCAATATCAGATATGATTCTTTTGATATCAACTGAATTTAAGTTCAAAGTCATTTTATTAGCTTCTATTTTAGAGAAATCTAATATGTCATTGATTAAACTCAGTAGCGAATTACCACTTTTGATTATTCCATTTATATAGTCTCGATTTCGTTCGTCTTTGTTGTTGTTTTGTAGTATTTCTCCAAATCCAAGGATAGCGTTCATAGGAGTTCGTATTTCGTGGCTCATATTAGCTAAGAAAGTAGATTTTGCTCTATTAGCAGTTTCAGCTTTCTCTTTGGAATCGATTAACTGCTGTTGGTATTCTTTGAGTTCCGAGATATCTAGATTTATGCCATATAATCGTAATATAGTGTTGTTCTCGTCCTTTTCAATATTTGTAATTGACTTAATATATTTTGTGCTTTTGTCAGAAAGTATTATCCGAAACTCTGATTCGTAGCTTTCTACCTCACCACTCATTATCTTTTCTAAGTTCTTAGCAGCATTCTCTTTATCCTCGGGATGTAGCTTCTTCTCATATTCGGAAAAAACATCTTCAGAATCTTTGGATACTTCGAATAAAGAATACATTATATCATTCCATGATAATTTATTTATCCTGAAATCCCAATCCCATACACCTATCTCTGTAGAGTTTAATATTAGTTCATATTTCTCGGACAGCTCTTTTCGTATTTCTTCACTTATTCTCGCTTCTGTAACGTCCCAGTTTAGCCCGACCATCCTAAGAGCATTCCCATCTTCATCGCGATAAGTTTTAGAAACCGCTTTTATATACCTGATTTCTTTATTCCTTGTTACAATTCTGAAAACTGAATCAAATTCAGATCCTGGTTTTGTGAGTACATGTGCTATTTCATTATTTACTCTATCGACATCTTCTGGGTGCAGTTTATCTTTGTAGTCGTCATAGTTGCTAACTTTCTTGCCTTCTTCGAAATCAAATATCTTGTACATCCTTTCATTCCAATTTAAAATATTAGGCTCTATAGTCCAGTCCCAAACACCGATTTTAATTGAATCGAGAATGAATATGTATTCTTCATTTATCTCTTTAGTCTCTAACCTGGCTTTTAGGAGCTCAGTCTTATCTGACATAGACCAAATCTCACCTATTTCTGTAGTTTTATCATTGAACCCAACTTGTTTGATTTCACCTGATTTTGTATGAATATCTACAATTATTTCATTTTTGAAGTTTCTTCCCTTATTTACTTCATACTTATTTCTAATTTCAGTAGATTTATCTTTGTATAAATAACTAAACCATTCATCCATTGTTTTGATTTCGTCATTGGTATATCCAATTATCTTCTGAACGGCAGTGTTAAAATACAACCCATCGTCTGTATTTAATATTACACCATAAGGTAGATAATCAACTAAAGATTCAAATCTCTTAGCTGTATTTTGTAAATCGGCTTGTACTTCTTTTGCTTTTGTTATATCTTCTATCATCCCTAAGAAAGCAGTTATTTCGTTATCCTCATCTTTTATTGGTTTTGATTTTACTGCTATATTTTTAAACTCACCATCTTTATAAACTCGATATTCATTCACATAAAAGTCATCATTCTTTTCTACTGACTCATACCAAGTTTTGAATATACGTTCCCTATCCCCTTCATAAATACCATTCTTCCATCCATCATCCATACACTCTTCGTAACTCAGACCAACAATATCCGAATAGCGTTGATTAACGAATTGACATTTACCTTTCGTATCTGTTAGGAACAGGCCTATTGGTGAAAGCTCAGCTATAGTCGCAAATCGCTTTTCTCTTAGATATATTTCTTTATTACTTGATGAAAGCTCATTGAGGGATTCTTCTTTTTCCTTGCTTAATTTGGCGAGTTTGAGTGCCAATTTATCTAATCTACTTACGGCTGGTATTAGAATAAAGATCAAGGCTAAAGTAAGTACTATGACGGACAAGATTATAAGAATTAATACTATCTTTTGTGTTTGGTTAAAAGTAGATTTCTCTTTCATTAATATATTATGGGTGAACTCTCGGCTATCTTCCTTTATACTTTGAGTTAAGACTTTAGTCTTATTCGCTTTAGCTGGTGTTGGGTTCTCTCGTAGTAGGGTCTCTAGTTCATTGACTTTAGTATTTATAGAGGATTTGAGCTTCTTATTCACCTCCAAATACAATAAATCTAATTTATCGACTTCAGATTTTAAACGTTCTAAATTCTTTTGAACATTATCGTAATCAGAGGGTGAATCAAGTATTTTCTCAGTTATTGAAGATACCTTAGTCATGGTATTAAAATTAACTGAAATAACTGACATCTTATTCATCTCAGCTATCGAAATATACGCAATTACAGATACAATAATTACGAAAAAAGTATAGAATACCCATAGTAAATTATAGATTCTTTTATATTGTTTACTTTTAGGAATTTTCATTTTTTCTTGTTATCTTAATTAATAATATAAAAGAGAATTAAGTTTTTTATAATTTGTAAAGTTAAGAAATAATCAGACACAAAAAGAGGATAAATAAATCATGGAAATGGATATTTGTTACGGTGGGATACCGAGTAAAGTCCCTAATAATTCGATGGGAATACGTGGCTACGACTACGTAGAATTTTATGTAGGTTCTGGTAAAATGACTGCTTATTGGCACGCCAAAGCACTAGGACTAGACGTTGTAGCATACCAAGGGCCCGAGACAGGCACCAGAGATAGAATCTCATTTCTATTAGCTACTAAAACTAATATGAAAATAATGATAACGGCATCGCTGCAACCAGGCACATCTGAAATAATGTCTTTCGTCAACCAACACGGTGACGGAGTAAAAAGATGGTGTTTAGAAGTAGTAGATGTCAAGAAAACATATAATGCAGCCATAAGCAACGGCGGAGTTCCTGTACGAGCTCCTTACAAAATGGAAGATGAGCACGGATACGTAGAGCAAGCAGCTATAAGATTATACGGTGATGCAGAAATTAACTTCATCAATTATGACAATTACAAAGGTCTATTCAAACCTGGGTTTGAAGCGCCAGTTCAAAAGTACGATGTAGAACGCAAAACAACTGGACTTACTCACATAGATCATATAGTGGGTAATGTGCACGTTAACGAAATGGATTTTTGGGCAAATTATATAAACAGAGTGCTAGATTTCGAAACGTTCGTTGATTACGGACCTGGTGATATTTCTACTCAATACTCTGCTTTGCTTTCTAAAGTGGTTCGCTCCAAAGATGGTGTTATACAAAACCCTATCAATGAGCCATATAAAGGTAAGCGTCTATCACAAATAGATGAGTATATAATTCAATATCATGGTACTGGTATTCAGCATATTGCACTTTCTACAACCGATATTATCCGTTCTGTTAGAAACCTAAGAGAAAACGGTATGGAATTCCTCGACAGAGCTCCTAAGTCATATTATGATGATATAAGAAGAAAGAGCGAAGAGAGAGGTGGGTTGGTAACGGAAGATATAGATATGTTAGAAGAACTAGGAATTCTAGTCGATGTAGAAATAGGTAGTAGTGGATATCTATTACAGTTATTTACAAAACCTATCGGCGATAGACCAACTTTCTTTTACGAAATAATCCAAAGAAGAAAAGGTGCCACTGGTTTTGGTCAAGGTAATTTCCAAGCTCTATTCGAAGCTATAGAAAGAGACCAAGAGAAGCGCGGTAACCTAACTGCAACAGAAGATGATGAATAAAAAACATCACTAAAAGCGAAGATATAATGAAAGTGCTAGATGAGAATCTGGCACTTTTTTTTTGTTGTCGGAAGTGTTGAAACGTGTTTTTTGTGCGTGGCTGCATCGCAGTGCATACGTCTCCTAATCCCCTGTCATTCCTAGCGAAGCGTGCCTGCCAAGCCAAAGGCATTTGGAATCTCTCTTTTTCAGAATCACGGATTAAGCGGATTTATGGATTGCACGGATTATTTATTTGTAATAGAAATAGTAGAGACGTATTCAATACGTCTTCCACCCCCCCTGATATTCCACGTCACTCAAAGGACACGCAGCGTCCGAAGAGTCCAGAATTTCCTTATAAGTTCTCCCTGTTAAGGGAGGATTTAGGTGGGTTAAGGTTGCCCAATAAAACTCCCCACTTGCATTATTCCACTCATTTTATTATGTTTAGGGAAGCCGAATTCAACAATTGGTGGAAATCACTATGAAAACACTAATAAAAATATTAACTATCCTCCTATTCATACCTAGTTTGACTTATGCCCAATTAGAATATCATAATTGGATTTTTGGAGATAATGTAGATTTTGATCCAAGTGAGAATATAACTGGTATTACATTTATGACCGAATCTGGTGATCCTGAGTATTTAAATGTTAAAGTGTCTTATTACCGAGATACTTCATTTTACTTTCTTACAAAAGAAGGAAGTGCTTCATTATCCTCACAAGATGGGAGGCTGGAATATCACACTGTAGATAATGGTATTGTTAGTTTTAAGCTAGACACTATAGTTTATGATGAAGATAATACAATAGTTAGTATGAAAGAAGATACTGTTATTATTGAAGATTCAAAATTAGATGGGAATCTTTCAGGGACACAACATGTTTGTATTGTTAGAATAGGTAGTAAAATCATAAGAATCGCAACAAGCTCACATTTTGATGATATTAATCCTGATTTGAATATTTTAAAACAGGATTTGACTTATGTAACTATCGAAACAGAGAGAAATGAATTTAAATTAAGTGCTAAAAAAAATATAAAAAAAGCGTATGGTGGTGAATCAATTGCAATTATTAAGGATTTTGAATCAAATTCTTTTTACTTAATAGGTAACGATAGAATTGAAAAACAATATTATTTATTTAAATATGATATCGATTCAGATTCATTTATTCCTAAAGATACCATTCTCTCTTATATGGAACCCCAAATGACTGAAGATGGAAGAACTGTACTATTAGGTACGATTAAAGTTTCTCAAAATGGTAAATTTATTGTTTCAACTTTGAGAGGGAGTCATAATGGAATTGAGGTATTAAAATTTAATCGAGAATTAGAAAAATTGGAATTAGTTAAAACATTTACTGATAATGAAGTAATTGGTGATTATTTAATAAAGTATTCTGGCGATTTCTCTTCTAATAGTGAACATTTTTATTTAAAAGGTTCAAAGTATTTTCATGTAATCACTAATTTTTCTGAAATACAGAATTTAAGGATTAAAAGAGTATCAGAAGAAATAATTGGTGGAGATTTTGGGCTTCAATTGGCACCCAACGGTAAAATATATTTGGTAATTGCAAATCAAAATTATTTATCATCTATTGAAAATCCGAATGATATCAATAATTTCCAATATATTGAAAAATCAGTAAGCTTACATGAGACACAGGGTAAATGGGGCTTTCCCAACATCCCAACAACATACTATTTCCAAGTATCAACAGATATAGATAGTATGGAAGTATGTATAGGAGATGAAATAAATATAGAAACAGAAACTTTGAACGAACCAGCCGATGCTGAGTATATCTGGACAAATCCTA
>PGYR01000005.1 GCA_002839765.1 Ignavibacteriae bacterium HGW-Ignavibacteriae-4 | reverse complement strand
CGCTCCTCCCCTCATCTATATTACTACCGCCTAAGTAACTACTATATAATAGCTCCCCTTCATAGCTCCACTTAGCAAAGTAAGCATCCTCAGAACCATTTAGTTTATTAAATTTGGCATTTTGAGTAATTGGTAAATCATTACTGGTTGTAAATGCACTCAAATAAATATTATCATTCTTATCAATAGCCATATCTCCATATTTATGGAAGATATTATCCTGACCATCTACATTTGTGCCTCCATAGTAACTAGACCAAGCAATCTTTTTATTACGGTCGAGTTTCATCAAATAATTGTCTATTTTTCCAGCATTATATCTGAAATAAGAATTGTTATCTGTTACTAGATTAACACTAGTTGTGTAAATATGAACTACAAGATTGCCTTTATTATCATATTTAATAGTTACAGGATAGTCCTGTCCATTTCCACCGAAATAACTAGACCATTCTAAACCACCGTCTATATTAAATACAGATAGATAGTTATCAAATTGATCATTACCCCCTATTTTAATAGCTTGTAGTGGTGTACCTTTTAATGGGAAATATTTACTGTCTGTAAACCCACTTATAGCCACTTGATTATCAACTTTTGAATACGAGATACTTAATCCAAAATCAGAATTTTCGCCACCAATTAAGGAACTATAAAGTAGCTTACCATTATCTGAAATTTTTAGAATATATGAGTCATATGCTCCATCTAAATCCCATTTTGATGCATTAGAAGTTGTTCTAAAATTAGTACTATTTGTTCTTCCTAATACCCATATATTCTTATCCGAATCTATAGTCACTCCAGCGGCAGGGTCATATCCCTCACCACCAAAATATGTAGAATAGAGCAATTCTCCATTAAGAGAAAATTTAGTAATTATAATATCACCAGAACCACCGAAAAAGTTTCGTGCTATTGCATTATAAGTAGTTGGGTAATTATTTGATAAAGTCTCGCCAACAATCCAAATTGCTTCATCAGAAATAACCATGTTATGAGCAATATCTCTACTATTTCCACCTATAAAAGTACTCCAAACAACGGTCATATATTTATCATACTTAGTGATAAAGATATCTATATCACCACCATGTGATTTTTGATAAGCACCGATAGTAGTTGGGTAATCTGTACTTTTTGTGAAACCCATAACATAGATGTTTCCATCTTTATCAGATAGTACATTCTTTATTTCATCATTGTTATTACCACCTATATAACTTGAATAGAGTAGATTCTCTTCTTGAGAGTAAATATTGAATGTTAATGATAGTAGTAATATAGTTATTAAGTATTTCATATTGAACCTCTTTATTTTCATATATCGCAAAATAGAAAAAAGTAGATTCAATTCATAACTTATTTACTACCCCACACCATTCCAATACTATTTCGGAATACTTTCATTTCCGTTTTAATGCAGACCCTCGTCTGACCTATTACTTTCGCTTTTGATATTATTTCATAACAATATAAATAGCGGAGGAATAGATGCCTTATTCATCTAATACAGACCTATTAAAGAGGTTCACCTCATCGGAGTTAGCTAAGCTAACAGGCGATGACACAGGTACAACGATAGACACAGACAGAACGGACGTAGCTCGCGATTTGGCAGATGCCACAATAGATGCTACTTTGCATGGCAGATACAGCGTTCCATTCGACGACCCAGATGCGTTGATTATCTCACTTTCGATTGACCTCACTGTCTATCATCTCTATCGAATAGAGTATGGTGAGTTGCCGCTCCCATCGGAGATTAACGGTTACTACGAGGAATCTATGCAGTTGCTTGATGACATCCGCACAGGTGAGTTATACTTGGGTGGCTACACCGCCGGCATAGACGCACCACCCACAATCATCAGCACTAAATCGAAGGGTAATCGCCTCTATTCCGGTGATGTGCTCGACTCTTATTTCGGAGGTACAGATGTATAGAAATTGCTTGAGATATGGACTATTGGCGTCCGTTCTACTTTTCGCTTGGGTCTTCCTATTACCCGGAATTGAAGAGCTACATACTCTGCTGATAATTGTGATGATAGAGGTGCTGGCTGTTGGACTATCGGCACTCGCCGTTTATTCATATACCAAAATCGACTTCACTCACGAGCTAGAAACTAATAATCTCGGTCACATATTTATGGGGGTGCATATATGCGTAGGTCTATCAGTGCTGGGCGTTTATTTGGTGCAGTTCTCCTAAGTATTCTTCTCTGCTCCTATACTATGTACGAATTGCCCTGCAAGAGCGATTTGCTAATAGAATCCGAGAGGGTTGCTCTATCGCAAATCGGAGTAAGAGAGGTTGGGAACAATAGGGGTGAGGTGGTAAAATACCTCGCTTCGGTGGGATTGGGTGAAGGTCATCCCTACTGTGCGGCTGGTGTATACTGGGGGTTCAGTAAGGCAGCAGTGAAGCTGAATCTTAGTAAATCGGAAATACCAATCAGACGAACTGCCGTTGCCAATGCCATTTTGAATGATGCTATTAGTCGAGGAAAAAGAGTTGATAAACCAATTACTCGGCACGACTTATTAGTTTGGAAGTCGAAGTCAAGTTGGCAAGGTCACATAGAGAGAGTCATAGAAACAAAGAGCAGGGGAATAGTCAAAACTATTGCCTTTAATGTAAAACTGAGTGATGGCGAGGGTGTTGGCATAAAGACGAGATACCTAAGCCATCCACTTGGCAAACTAATGCTCAGAGGTGTTATAAAATTCGAGGTGAAAGATGATAATTAGATTAATGAACAACCACACTGCTAACACTCCTTTCTCAAGCAAATGGGTGGACGTAGCACCAGAGATGAAAGGGCGAAACGAGAAAGTTGTCTCACTCCAAATTAGCTGGTCTGGTATAGCAGGGCCAATGACTGGACACCTAATGCTAATCGGTTCGAACGACCAGAGCAACGCAGGCTACAGGAAAATGTATAGGATAAATTCATCGAACAATTTCGATGATTCGGAGCTAATAGTTATCCGACAAGTTTTCAAATATTTCAAAATAGAATATATACCCGTGGGCATAATCTCAGGTCAGATTAGTGCCCATTTGTATTATAAATAAGGGGGCAAAAATGCCATTTAGTTATTTCCCACCACTCCCCGAGAATATCTGGGGTAACATCGGCGGAAACATAGAGATTCAATCGGATTTGATAGAACTAATTGATAATAAATTAGAAGAAACTAATAAAAGAAACAACCTACTCATCAATCCAAATTTTAAGATTTGGCAGAGAGTAGCAAATGAATTTGAGATAGTGAACAGAAGCCGACTCTCGAATGTTGCAACCTTGGAGACAAGCGTACCACATGGCTTCCAGACTACGGATGTTGCACAAGTAACTCAGATGAGCGATAGTAGCTATGATACTACAAGTGGTGAAACGATAATAGTAGTCGATGACACTAGCTTTAGATATTACAGCTCTGGTAGTGATGAATCGGAGACAAGCGAAGCGGATGGTAAATGCATAATTACTAACCGAACTTCTATTGTAGCGACTGATAGTACTTTCGTCGCTGATAGATGGATTGCTTTAAGCGATGCTAATACCCTCATAGCAACTACGACAGAACAAACGGGTATGCAAATAGAATCAATTGATGATACGAAATTTGGCTTCATTCAGATAGTTCCTAATCTGTATTTGAGCCCTTCTCTTGTAGGGAAATTCTCTACTTCTGTTCAGCTTTCTAGTAATAGTAATGCTTCTGTAAAAGTGGCAATATTATCATGGAACGGGGTAAGCGACTCAACAACAAATGACGTAGTTAGCTCTTGGAATAGTGAAGGTACAAACCCCACTCTCGCTACTAATTGGCACTATGAGGGTGTTAGTGATTCAATAGAGTTAAGCGAAACTCAAACAAAAATCAAGTTAGAAGACATTGAAATATCAACAAGTGATGTTACAAATATCGCTGTTTTTGTGTGGTTTGATGGTGTTACCGCTGGAGAGAATATCACTATAAATGAAGCTCAGTTATTACCCAATAATTCTGCCTTGGAATTCATTCCGAATACATATCAATTTGATTTGGATGAGTGTTTGAAATTCTATCAGAAAAGCTATGTGAATAGATTCGCACCCACAACTATTAGCAAAAATGGTAAAATTGTATTCCCTACTTCGTTCGGTACAGATAGTGGCGGTGCTTTCGGTAGTGTGAGTATTACCCCGATGTATAAGCCGCCACTCATTAGTTTGATTGGTGCTAATAACCCACCCGAGTTGGGTAAATGGCAAGTTAGCACGGGAACGAATATCCCGGTTATCGCTGATAATATTTCAGAGAATTCTTTCTCAATCAAAAACGATGCAGGATTTACGGTGAGTACAAATTCAATTAGCGGACATTATGTATGCTCCGCGGAAATATAATATGAGGAACAATATGAAAGACATAATACTGGTGATACTAGCTTTGTTGATAGGAATGTCTATCACAAAAATCTATTACCCAAATCAAATTATCAATCACACGACTGACACTCTTACCATAGTGCAAGAGCCAATAGTGATAGAAAAAATAAAACCAAAGCTAATATACAAATCAGACACGATTATACAAACACGCCCATTCACAGCTTGGGTGGATACTATTTACAAATACGACACTATACAAGTGAGATATGATTACCCAGAAAATGAGATGAAGCTGGCTATCCGAATGGCGACTGACACAATCTATAAAGAACGAGTAATCGCAGCTAGCGAGCCACTAAAAGAGCCCTGGTGGGAAGACCCACTGATAGCTACAGGTGGCCTAGTACTAGGTTATTTATTATCAAATGCGAGCAAATAAAATGACAAAAATATATAATGAAATAGTGAAATTCGGGAATGGATTTGGCTCATTAATGGACGCTATCCCAAACCCCGATACAGTGCTTAGGAAGTCTGGAAGCACTTATGCTGGTTATCGCGATCTGCTTTACGATGCTCATCTTTGGAGTTGCATACAATCTAGAAAAAGCGGAACACTATCAACGCAATATGAACTAGTAGGTGCTAATAGCCAATTCATAACGGAGGTATTCAATAAACTGGATATTCAACAACTAGCCGAGGATATACTCGACTCACTACTTTACGGTTTCCAGCCAATAGAAATATATTGGAAGAACGAAGGAGATTTCACCATACCATATAAGGCCGTTTCAAAGCCACAAGAGCTATTTTACATAGATTCTGAGGGCAAACTAAGGTACAAACCGAACGGACAAGCAAAAGGCGTAAAACTACCCGAAATGAAGTTCCTCGATATCCGTAATAAACCGAGCCATTCTGCACCTTACGGAACTGCCTTATTATCGAAATGCTATTGGCCGATTAAGTTCAAAAATGGAGGTATTAGGTTCTGGGTAAACTTCATGGAACGATACGGAATGCCACTACTAATAGGCAAATACTCGCGAGGAGCAAGCAAAGCCGAGTCCGAAAGATTAGCTGAGGAGCTAGCCGGAATGACCGAAGACAGCGTAATAGTAACCCCGAACGACATAGAAATATCAATGGAAGAACCCCATCGTTATAGCTCTGTTCGGCTATACAGTGAGATGATTAAACTATCGAATAGTGAAGTCTCGAAAGCAATACTATCACAAACACTAACAACGGAAGTTAGTAGTGGTAGCAAAGCAGCAGCAGAAACTCACTACAAGATAAGAAACGAGATTATCAGATCAGATATGCGATTAGTCGAATCAGCTATCAATACACTAATCGGATACATAGTAAAGCTCAACTTCGGACATACAGACGGCACACAATTCAGATACATTACCGAACAAGAAAACCTACACACTAAGCTAGATCGAGACCTGAAAATCCAACGCTTCGGTGGTATCACTTTCAGCAGTGATTATTGGATAAAGCAATATGGCTACTCGAGAGAGGATTTGGACTAGATTTTCAAGAATTATTTTTGAGTTAAAATGAATCGTAGAGACGTATTGTTTACACTGAGCGGCGTCGAAGTGCATACGTCTCTCAATCTTGTTACTCATAGTAAACACAGTTAGCAAAGAGTTAGTCTTCCTTTGCAAGTCCCCTAACAGGGGGGATTTAGGGGGGGTGTTATACCTTTCTACTTGACACCTCCCTAACTCCCTCCTCAAGGAGGGACTTAATTGATTATCCCCCCCTATTCCAATTATTTTTATTAACTTGTACGGTTAATATTTTCTCCAAACAGGTGATTTATGAAAACACTACTTCTAATTCTACTCGCACTAACTATAACAACTGTTAACCTAAAAGCCGAAAAGCTACAAGGTCAAGAAAGACTAGACTCACTACTAGCCGAGTTACCCAAAGCAAAAGGGGATACTAATAAGGTGAAATTATTAGCCTCTCTATCCTTTGAAAATTATTCTACGAATGTTGACGAAAGTATAGCTTTTGGTTTAAAAGGTTTAAAATTATCAAATAAAATAAAATGGGAAAAAGGAAAAGCTAATTGTTATAATTCTCTTGGAACTTGTTATTTAGGTGGAAAAAATAATTTTCCCAAGGCATTAGAATACTTTAAAAAGGCACTAGTAATAAATGAAAAGTTAAAAGATAAAAAGGGTATATCATATAATCTCGGAAATATGGGGACTATTTATTTTTATCAATTGAACTACTCTAAAGCAATAGAGTACTATCAAAGGGCAATTAAAATTAACCTTGAAACGGGTGATAGTACTAATCTTGCACTTAATATAGGGGATATAGGTAATGTTTATACCTATCAGTCTAATTATCCAATGGCATTGGAATACTATCAAAAGGCATTAAAAATAAATGAAAGGATAGAGAACAAAAATAGTATCGCACTTAACCTTGGTAATATTGGAACTATTTACAATAATCTTTCTAATCACACAAAGGCGTTAGAATACACTCAAAAGTCAGTAAAAATATTTGAAGAATTAGGAAATAAATCAAGTTTTGCGCTCAACCTTGGAAATTTGGGAAATATATACACTTCACTACTTGATTATCCAAAAGCTTTGGAATGTTATTTTAAATCCATAAGAATCAACGAAGAACTTGGAAATAAAACGAGCATTGCCATTAAGCTTGGGAATATAGCTAGTATCTATACTTATCAATCTAATTACCCTAAGGCATTAGAATACTTTGAAAAAGCAATAAATATAAATAAAGAAGTTGGTAGCAAAATCGGTCTTGCATATAATTATGCAGGTATTGGCTATCTTTATTTAACAATTTCACAAGATTCTATTATTAATAATAGTGATGATAAAATTGGCTTACTAGTAAATAGGGAAGTTAATTTA
Organism: Ignavibacteriae bacterium HGW-Ignavibacteriae-4; assembly: GCA_002839765.1. Lineage (GTDB taxonomy): Bacteria > Bacteroidota > Ignavibacteria > Kapaibacteriales > UBA2268 > PGYR01. The sequence continues at coordinate 101,709 of PGYR01000005.1, read as the reverse complement.
AACAAATCAATTGAATACACTACCCAGTCAATATTATTATATGAAGAAATGGGTGAACTTGATCAAAGAAGTAGCAGTTTAAAAACCCTTTCAGAAGCATATGAACTAAAAGGTGATTATAAAAAAGCATTTGAGTCATATAAAGAACATAAAGAACTCCAAGACTCTGTTTTTTCACAAGAAAACACAGACAAAATAGCCACCTTAGAAAAAGCAAGAGAAGATGACCTAAAACAAAAGGAAATAGAAAAACAGAAGATAAGAATAGTTGAACAGGAAAAAAGAGAAAAGTTGATACTTTACTTTTCTATCGGACTAGTACTACTAATGGCGGTTGTGATGCTTGTTATTTATAGACTACTAAAACGCTCAGATAAGTTATTATACAACGTACTTCCAGTCTCTATTGCCAAGCGATTGAAAAAGAAAGAACATCCAATATCAGACTATTTCACACAGGCATCTATTGTGTTTATTGACATTGTAAACTTCACAGAAATGGCACAAGATGCAGACCCACAAGCACTAGTTTCAAATCTAAATACTATTTTTACAAAATTTGATACAATTGCTAAAAAGTACGGACTAGAGAAAATCAAAACCATAGGTGATAGCTATATGGCTGCAGCCGGCATCCCAGAAGTACAAAAAGACAACACCCACAGAGCCGCCCAAATGGCACTCGAAGTAAAGTCGATGATGGAAGACTACCACACTACCGATGGAACCAAGATAGAGGTTCGTATAGGACTAGATTGTGGACCAGTAGTAGCTGGAGTAATCGGCGAAAACAAGTTCATCTACGACATGTGGTCGGATGCCGTGAACACAGCTAGCCGAATGGAATCATCATCAATCGCTGGAGAAGTACACGTCTCCGAACGCTTCAAAGAGGCTGTTACAGAGTATGAGCAATTCGACTACGAAGAACGTGGTGAAATAGAGATAAAAGGCAAGGGCAAAATGAAGACTTTCTTTATGGGGAGTAAAGCGGTAGAGGCATTGTAGAGACGTATTGCATACGTCTCAAAAATAAGATAGTAGTGAAGTGCCTGTGCTGAACGACGTCGAAGTAAAGAGTCTATTTCAGCTTAAATTCTGTCATTGCGAGGACTGAAAGGACGCGCCTGTCAAGCCAAAGGCATGGGCAATCTAGGCAAAAAAGAGATAGCCACGCTTCGCTCGCTATGACATCTTCGTTCTGACAGCTCATCCAAAAAAGCATACCCCTATTCCAATTATTTTCATTAAGTTGAAGCAACCTTAAATATACTCATCAGGTAAACCTTGAAATATATACTACTTTCCCTAATAGCTTTTATGCTAATTAGCACAAACCTAAAAACCGAACCCCTCTCCAGTCAAGCCAAACTAGATTCGCTCATAGCAGAGCTACCCAATGCAAAAGGTGATACGAATGAAGTGAAGCTTTTGGCACAACTTGGAGATCAAATGAGTATGATTAACCCGAAGATTGGGTTAGAATATGGTGAACAAGCTTTATCATTAGCTAAACAAATCGATTGGGAAAAAGGAAAAGGATGGTGTTATTATTCCATAGCTGAGAATAATCTGGTTAAATCTAATTACCCTGTGGCTATTGAAGTATATCATAAGGCGATAAAGATTTTCACAAAATATGAGCTGAAATTTGAATATGCAGAATCTTTAAATGATATAGGAAATGTTTATGAGGCTCAATCCAACTATCCAAAAGCTTTAGAATATTATCAAAAAGCATTAAAGATAAATGAAGGGTTAGGAAATAAAGATGGTATTGCTAGTAATCTAGGCAATATTGGAATTATTTATGATTATCAATTCAACTATCCCAAAGCCATAGAATATTATCAAAAAGCATTAAAGATAAATGAAGAGTTAGGAAAAAAATCTGGTGTCGCTAATAATTTAATTAATATAGGTTCACTTTATACAATTATAAATGAACTTGATAAGTCTTTAGATTACTTAACAAGAGGTTTAATACTAAATGAAGAGATTGGTGATACAAGACAAGTTACCTATACCTATTTTATGTTAGCAGGTAACTATATTGCGAGAGCTAAGCAAATAGATAAATTACAAAGCAAAGGGGAAACTTCATCAAATTCTAGACTTATAAATAAAGATCAAAATTATAAAAAAGCACTGGAGTTTGGAATTCGTGCAGAAGACCTAGCTGATTCAATTGGACTTGGACAATTGCAACATGTTATTTTTAAGGAAATTTCTACAGCTTTTGAAGGACTAGGACAACTTGGAAAAGCCTTAGAATATCACAAGAAATTTCAATTAAAAAAAGACTCCGTGTTTTCTCAAGAGAATAATAAAAAGATAGCTGCCCTTGAAAAGGCAAGAGAAAATGACGTAAACCGCATAAAAATAGAAAAGCAAGAAGTACAATTATTAGCCCAAGAAAGTGAGAAGATGTTTATAATCTATTCAGGAATAGGAATAATTGCGTTTGTAATATCTATCTTGGTGCTTATAGCATATCAAAGAAAGAAATCTGATAAACTATTGTACAATGTATTGCCTATTTCAATAGCTAAACGATTGAAGAAAAAAGAACACCCGATATCTGACCACTTCGAGCAAGCGTCCATTATATTCATAGACATTGTTGGCTTCACAGCAATGTCAAAAGACTCGGATCCAACTGATATTGTTCAGGCATTGAACAAGGTATTTACGCACTATGATTCTATTGCAAGTAAGCACGGTTTGGAAAAAATCAAGACCATCGGTGATTGCTATATGGCAGCAGCAGGAATCCCCGTTATCCAAAAAGACAACACTCTAAGAGCAGCTAGAATGGCGATAGAAGTTAGAGACTATATGGTTGATTACTATACTGACCACGGATTCAAGTTAGATGTTAGGATTGGACTTGATTGTGGACCTGTAGTAGCCGGAGTAATTGGAGAGAAGAAGTTCATCTATGATATGTGGTCTGATGCAGTAAACACTGCTAGCCGTATGGAATCAACGGGTCAATCAGGTTCAGTACATATATCAGAACGCTTCAAAGTGGCAGTAGCTGAGTTTAAGGTGTTTGAATTTGAAGCAAGAGGCGAAATGGAAGTCAAAGGCAAGGGCAAGATGAAGACGTTCTTTATGGGGAGTAAAGCGGTAGAGGCGGTGTAGAGACGTAAAACTATATAATGAGGCTAAATACTAGCCTAAGATTATAACTTTAGAATTTTTATTATTACACTATTATTACTAATTTATTCAGTTAGAAAATTTCAACTTCGAGTAAAACATGAAAAAAATACTATTTCTATTACTATTTATACTTGTCATAAGCTCTTGTAAAAAAGATGAAGGCGATATAGTTGCACCCGGTAATGAATATACTCCTAAAATTATTACCGAAAATTATGGCACAGCAAAGCTAGTTGGCTTTGTCAACGATAAGTCTGGAAACCCGCTTTCGGGTGTTACAGTATTTTTTGGAGAAGAAAAGGCACTAACTGGCTCTGATGGTGGTTATCAATTAAACACCCTATCTGCCGGATCTAATAAAAGAATTTGGTTTCAGAAATCGGGATATGCCTCCACTCAAAAATTAGCTGACATAAAAGAAGATTTGCCGAATAGAATAGATGCTAGCCTATTCCCGATTGATAAAACAGATAAAATGAATAGCGATGGTGGTAAAATAGAAGGGAAAGATTTCTCTGTAGAAATTAAACCTGGTGGGTTTGTTTACTCTGATGGCAGACCTGTTGAAGTAGATGTTATCGTAGAGGTAACCACATTTTTAACAAGTGAAGACGAGTTTTTAGATGCTTTCCCCGGTGAATTCCGAGGAACTAGAGTAAATGGAACTGAAACAGCAATCGAATCTTTCGGATTTATTGATGTTGTGTTAAAAGTTGCCTCTGGCGAACCAGTTCAACTAGCAGATGGTGTAACAGCAATAATCAAGATTAAAGCACCTCAGAATTCTCCAACTACAATCCCTATGTGGTTTTATTATGAAAATGATGCAAAGTGGATAGAAGACGGGGTTGGCAGTTTAGTTGATGGATTTTATACTGCAGAGGTCAGACACTTCACTAAATGGAATTGGGATAGACCAATTGAACTCCGATCTAGAATTGTTGGTAGGATAGTAGATAATACTGGTAAGCCTATTGAAGGAGCAAAATTAGTTCAATCTGGCCAAAACAAATATTTTCAATTATCAACTAAGTCAATTGATGATGGAACATTTGAGATGTTTACATTAGAAAATTTTGGATCAAAAATTGAAGCACAATTCGATATTTATGGCTCAACAATAATCAACTATACAACATCACCAAATAAAGGGCAAGTTAATAATATAGGTGATATTAAAATCAATGTGAATTTTGATAATATCATACCACCATTTGTGTCGAGTAATGTTCTTAACATCACAATAGATCAAACAGCAAAAATCAATGGCAACTATTTTGGTGAACAAAAAAGAGCCGGCTATAAGCTACTATTAAATGGCAATGAAGTAGAAACCACAACTTGGCAGAATGACCTAATTGAATTTGTTGTTCCAAACGGAATACCAGTAGAAGGAACTATTCAAATTGATAGAGATGGAGTATTAAGCAGAATAGTAAATTATAAAGAAGGTGATTGGACTTGTGAGATAGATGGTATAATATATGATAATAATGACCTGCCAACCACATTATTTACAGGCATATATACGTTATTCCTAGCAAGGAAATCACTTCAAGAAATTCCAAATTGTATCGAGAATCTAAACAATTTAGAACGGATATTACTAAGTGACAATCAATTAATCTCTTTGCCTGAGAGCATTGGTAATCTTCAAAATTTAAGAGGGCTTGAACTTAATAGTAATCAATTAACCACCATACCTGAAAGCATTGGTAATCTTCAAAACTTAGCAAATCTTAATCTTGGTTATAATAAATTAACTACTCTACCTGAAAGCTTTGATAATCTTCAGAGTTTGCTCACGGTTTCCTTTGAAAATAACAACTTAAGCTCATTACCCAATGGTCTTGAGGGTCTTGGGCGTTTACAAGAGTTAAACTTAAATTATAATCAATTAACCACCTTACCTGAAAGCATTGGTAATCTTCAGAGTTTACAAACTCTTAATCTTCACAAAAATCAATTGACTAGTTTGCCCGAAAGCTTTGGTAATCTTCAGAGCTTATATTCTATTTATCTTGGGTCTAATAGATTTAGTAGATTACCCGAAAGTATTTGTAGATTGGTTAATTTAGGAGTAATTTCCCTTAATGGTAATCAATTAACAGCTTTGCCAGAAAGTTTTGGTAGTCTTCAGAACTTAAAGTTTCTTTACTTCAGCAATAATCAATTGACGAGTTTACCAGAAAGTATTGGTAATCTTATAAAGTTAGGTCATCTTGAACTTAATGATAATCAAATAAATAGTTTACCTGAATTCATTGGTAATCTTATAAAGTTAGGTCATCTTGAACTTAATGATAATCAATTGACTAATTTGCCTGAAAATTTTGGTGATCTTGAAACCTTAAGAGATCTTCATCTTGACAATAATCAATTGACAAGTCTGCCAGTGAGTTTTAGCAGTCTTCAAAATTTAAAAGTGTTACACCTTGTGTCTAATAAAATACTTAATTTGCCTGAAAACTTCGGAGATTTAAAGCGCTTAAATGAACTTTGGCTTTCTGATAATAAATTAACTAGTTTACCCGAATCGATTAAAAACTTAAAAAGCAGTCTACGTTTATTGCATTTAGAGGGTAATAATTTTTCTGAAGAAGAAAGAGCAAAAGTTGAAGAATGGTTACCTGGTACAGAAATTATTTGGTAATTAAAAAAGGGTGAGTGTTTGTCGTCTTTTGATTAGTGTTGGGGTTGTTAGTGCAAGAGGTGGGGGTGATGGGAATACGGTCATAGCGAAAGAGTACTTCTACAGACTCAGCAACCATAGAACGGTTAGCTATTCTATAATTATTCCGACTTCGACCAACACCCACCTAAATCCTCCCTCAAGGGAGGACTATATGCTGAATAAGTCATCCGTGAAATCCATAAATCCAATTAATCCGTGATTCAGAATAATTTTCCTGGACTCTTCGCTTCGCTCAGAGTGACGGTTTTACATGGGGTTTGGGGGATTTGAAGACGTCTCTACAATCTACATTTCAGACATAAAAAAAGAGACGGGTTTACACACGTCTCATATCTTCATTCCGCCTTCGATTTTACGGCAATGACACCTCCCTAAATCCCTCCTCAAGGAGGGACTTAGGAAGGAATATTCTAATCTTATATATTCACCGCTTCGCCGTAGGCTGCTGCTGACGCTTCCATAATAGATTCGCCAAGAGTAGGGTGAGCGTGTATAGTCTTCATTATTGTGTGTGCCGTTGCGTCTAGTGAACGCGCTAGAGCTATTTCACCGATTAGTTCAGTTACGTCTGGGCCTATCATGTGTGCGCCTAATACTTCGCCGTATTTCTCATCGAATACTAGCTTCACAAATCCTTGTGTTTTGCCAATACCGTGAGCTTTTCCGTTCGCTGTGAATGGGAATTTACCGACTTTTACTTTGTGTCCAGCTTCTTTCGCTTTCTCTTCAGTCATACCGATAGATGCAACTTGCGGGATACAGTAAGTGCAGCCAGGGATGTTGTTATAATCAATTCCTTTATCAGAATGACCAGCTATTGCTTCTACACAAGCGATACCCTCAGCAGATGCTTTGTGAGCTAACCAAGGAGCACCAGCTACATCACCGATAGAGTATATGCCTTCTACGTTTGTACGGCAAAGTGCATCGATTACTATAGAACCTTTTTCTACTTTTACGCCTACAGTTTCCAAGCCAATGCCTTCGATATTTGCTTGTATTCCGATTGCGTTTATAGCTTTCTCAGCTTTTAGTGTTTCTTTTTTTCCGTCTCTTTCTATTACTACTTCTACGCCAGTTTTAGTTGGCTTAGCGCTTAGTACTTTAGCAGAAGTTAGCATCTCGATACCATCTTTCTTGAAGCTTCGAGCTAATTCTCTTGATACGTCTTTGTCTTCGATTGGTAATATTCTATCTTGATATTCTACGATAGTTACTTTAGTACCGAATGCATTGAAGAAATAACCAAACTCGATACCAATAGCGCCAGCACCCATGATAATCATATCTTTAGGAGCTTTGTTTTGTATCATCGCTTCTTTCGAAGTTAATATGTTCTTTCTATCTACTTCAATACCTGGCATTTCTCTTGGTCTTGCACCAGTAGCTATTATTATGTGTTTAGCCGTGATAGTATCTGTTACTTTACCTTTGGGGTCAAGTACTTCTACTTTTCCTTTGGCAGCTATTCTACCGTGACCTTCTACTTTTTCAACTTTGTATTTGCCGAAAAGGTATTTGATACCGCCAGACATTTGGTTAGCAACTCCTCTTGATCTTTCAATTACTTTACCGAAGTTTGCTTTTACGTTAGTTACTTCAAACCCGTAATCTTCCGTATGAGCTAGGAAGTGAGCATACTCAGCAGATTTCAATAATGCTTTAGTCGGGATACAACCCCAATTCAAACATACTCCACCTAGTTCAGCTTTCTCTACACAAATTGTTTTGAATCCTAATTGCGAAGCTCTATTAGCCGCAACATAGCCACCAGGGCCAGAACCGATTATTACTACATCACATGAATGATTTGCCATTGTAAAACCTTTAATTTTTAGTCTTTTGTAATTTTCTATTTTTACAGAATACAAGTTAATTCTTTTTTCGAGTTTTCTCAAATTTCGTATTTAATTATTAATCACTCGAAATATATTTTATATTGCGTCTAATAACTAATTACTCATAGATATATTATACCTAGATAGAAAAATGTTTGAACTAATTACAAAATACGAAAATCTGAAAGCTGAAGTTGAGAAACATAGCTACCTTTATTATGTTAAGAATGAACCTGTTATAAGCGATAGAGAGTTCGATTCTCTATTCGATGAACTACTCGAATTTGAGAAAGCACATCCTGAATTAGTAACTGATGATTCCCCCACGAAAAGGGTCGGCGGAGAGCCAGTCGAGGGTTTCACAACGGTAGAACACTCGCAGCCAATGCTATCACTCCAAAACACATACACCCGAGAGGAAGTCGAGGAATTCGATGCGAGAGTTCGGAAGGGGTTGGAGAATGTGAAATTCAGCTACACAGCAGAACTGAAATTCGATGGTGTGGCACTCAGCTTGGTTTACGAAAACGGGAAGCTGAGCCGAGCTGTCACACGTGGAGACGGATTCAAAGGAGATGACGTAACGAGCAATGCCGTAACTATTCGCTCTATTCCGCTATCGGTCGCAGGTGATTTGAAGAACTTCGAGGTGCGAGGTGAGGTCTATATGACCAATCCCCAGTTCGAGAAAATCAACAAAGAAAGAGCGGAAAACGGCGACAAATTATACGCAAACCCACGCAACACAACTGCTGGCAGTTTGAAGCTATTGGACTCGAAAATCACTGCTTCTAGGAACTTGCAAATATATTGCTATTCCCTATTAGTAGATGGAACAGAGCAAGAAACAAATGAGAAGAACGCAGAAATCCTCAAGGAAATGGGCTTCCCAGTTTCGCCGCATTTTGCAGTTTGCAACTCGGTAGATGAGATATTCAAATTCATAGATGAATGGGACGCTAGACGCACCGAATTACCATATATGATAGACGGAATAGTAGTCAAAGTCAATGAGAAAAAATACCAAGACGAACTAGGATTCGTAGCAAGGGCACCGCGCTGGGCTATGGCATATAAGTACGAAGCCGAGTCAATGGAAACACAAGTACTCGATATTCAGCTACAAATAGGCCGTACAGGCGCTGTAACACCAGTAGCAATACTAGAGCCAATATTCGTGTCTGGGTCAACTGTCAGCCGTGCCTCGCTACATAATGCCGACTACATAGCTGAGAAAGACATACGAGTTGGCGACTACGTGATGGTAGAGAAGGGCGGCGAGATTATCCCCAAAGTAACGCAAGTGGTCTTGGCAAAGCGACCGAACGAATCTGTTCCATTCGAGTTTCCTGCCGAAATAGACGGTGCGGCAATCCACAGAAACGAGGGCGATGCCGCTCACTATGTCTCGGACAAAAGCTCGAAAACTATAATTAAGCGAAAAATAGAGCACTTTGTATCACGAAATGCGATGGACATAGACGGTATGGGAGAACGAATAATAGATGATTTTGTAGAGAAAGGATGGCTGAACAATGTTGCAGATATTTACGATTTGGAGCAGCACCGACCCGATATGCAAGAGCTAGAAGGATGGGGTGAAAAAAGCACAACCAAGCTATTCGAGGCAATAGAAAAGAGCAAAACACAACCCTACAACCGAGTGCTATTCGGACTAGGTATCCGCTTCATAGGGGAAAAGGGAGCGAAGCTATTAACCAAGAATTTCAAGAGCATAACAGAGCTAGAAAATGCCGATTACGACACACTGAAAGCAATCCACGAAGTTGGTGATGTTATGGCAGCATCAGTAGTAGATTATTTCAATGATGAAGATGAGCTGAATATAATCGGGAAGCTAAAGCGAGCAGGACTAATATTCGAGTCAGACGAGGCGGACGAGCCACAATCAGACGCATTAGCCGGTCAGAGCTTTGTATTTACAGGCGAGCTAATCCGTATGACCCGCAAGGAAGCCGGTCAGATAGTCGAGAATCTAGGCGGTAAACAAACCGGCTCCGTCAGCAAGAAAACCTCCTACGTAGTAGTAGGCGACAGCCCCGGCAGCAAATACGACAAAGCAGTAGAGCTGGGTGTTACCGTTCTCACGGAAGACCAGTTTTTTGAGATGATAGAGGGGCTTGTTGGCTTCAAATACTCGTACTGAGCGGAGCCGAAGTACGCTCAGCCAACGGGAAAGCTCGATGCCTGAGCGGAGTCGAAGGCAGAGTGAGAAATCTGATGCACAGAAACCATCGAAGGCGGAGTGAAATAGAATAAGGAAAACTTATGAAAGGATATTTGTACATATTAAAATGCAGTGATGATAGCTACTATACTGGAAGCACAAAAGACCTTGAATCTCGTTTGTATCAACACCAAAATGGTGAGGGAGCAAACCATACAAGAAAAAGATTACCAGTTGAGTTGGTATATTTTGAAGAATATGACCGTATTGATGATGCATTCTACAGAGAGAAACAAGTACAGGGTTGGAATAGAAAGAAGAAGGAAGCATTGATTAGTGGCTTTTCAGATGAGCTACATGAATTAGCAAAGTGTTTGAATGAATCAAGCCATGTTAGCTTTAGAAAAGACTGTTGAATTAGCCCTTTTGGCTTCGGCTCCGCTCAGCCAACGGGCACGATGCACGATACCTGACCTGTGAAGCTGAAAGCATCAGCGGAGTCGAAGGCGGAGTTTTTAGATAAAGAACTCAGAGATATAATATAAAGGAAGAGAAAGTAATAGAAGAGTATTTAAAAAATTTAGAGAAGGAATGATAAAAGTACTTACAATATTAATAATAATATATTCTATAAACTTAGAAGTAGCATATTCCCAAAAGTTTATGATTGTTGAGGGAGATACACTTTTGTTTAAAAAGTCAATTAATAATATCTATGATGATACTGTTACCATGAATAATCATACATTTCTGCCAGGTGATACTAGCTTTACACATACTTGCGAGACGTTTGAAAAAGTCAAAGGTGAAAATATAAATTATACTAATAAAGCTTGTTCAAGAGTTGGTAAATGGATAATCTATAATGACGACCAAACAATTGATAAAGGTTATTATAATGACGATGGAAACCGTGATGGTGTATGGAAGTCATTTGATTCAAATGGTAAATTGATTAAAAAGATAGAGTACGTAAAAACTTTAAATGATATTGTGAAAGTAGAAGAGATTGACTATAAAAATGGAGAGAAGTTCGTCATTCGTGATGATCCTTGGTTATACCGTTTTTATTTAAAGTATTACATAATAATAAATCTAATTGGTGCATTTTGTTTCTTTAAAAAGTTTACAATTAACAATAAGATTTATAATATTGAGAATAATACTAATGTCGCTCTATTCTATTTCTCTCCTTTTAAAGCAGCTAAAGAGTTCAATCATTTCATGAACTGTTTATTTAAATTTAAATGGAAAATTAATACTTTAAAAGATGAAAACAAATCAAGGGCTAAAGTAAGTAACATTTATTCAGCTATTAGTTTGGCGCTGCTTTTGGGAATATTTTTTGTTTCATTCTTAATAGCCATAATAGATAAAATTATATAGAATTTTTTTTTAAATCAACAATATATTATTAGCTTCGAATTCTCATACTATGCGAGCCCCTTTTGGCTTCAAAGACTAGTCCTGAGTGCACCCTTATGGCTTCAAATACTCCTACTGAGCGGAGCCGAAGTACGCTCAGCCAACGGGAAAGTAAGATGCACAATGAACGATGCCTGAGCGGAGTCGAAGGCGGAGTAAAAGTAGAATTTTCGTATATTTAGAAAAAGATAGAGTTTGAAATGAAAAATTTGTTGATGCTAATCGTGTTCCTCTTCTTTGGAATAACAATTCAAAATGCAACCGCTTGTAAATGTGCTAAGTATGCAGGAGCTGAATATTCTGACATAGTTATTAAAGGTAAGATAATTAGAATTGAGACCGAACTATTACCAGATTCAACAAGAATTAAAGAGATGACTAAACTGCCTATTGAAACTGAAAGTAATGACAAAAATTTAGATAGTTCCCTTTTTAAGAAAGTTATTGTTAATGTAACAAAGTTATTTAAAGGTCAACCAACTAGTGACACTTTAAATATTTATACTGGGTTTGGAGGCGGGGATTGTGGTGTTCATTTTCTTGAAAACGAAGAATGGATTATTTATGGAATGTATAGAATTTTAAGCTCTGAAAATGTATTTCCAGTTGGGCATAATAAATATTGGACATTTATTTGTACAAGAACTCAGAGATATAATATGAAGGAAGAGAAAGTAATAGAAGAGTATTTAAAATTATTAGAATCAAGAGCAGAGTAATTGTATTTAATATTCTACCCCTACGGGGTAGGCGAGGTTATGTTGGAATTAATGAGCTACTAATATTCAACTCCTGACGGAGTTGGTAGGGTTAAAACTAGATAAATAAATTTAAAAAGAAACTAATCAAATTAGATAACAAGTTTTGAAAAACATAATAAATAAACAAACTTCCATAAAGATTATGCTTGGGCTACTAGTGGCTGTGATTATATTTCACTTATGTATAATCTTGAAGTTTATACCCTATGATATTGCTTGGGGTGGAAACCTAACCAATGACAATGAGATGTATGTTTTTGAGATAATTTCGGTCTTCATAAACCTATTGTTATGTTATGTGCTACTGATAAAAGGAGAATTTGTAAAAGGTCTAATACCACTGAAAATAGTTGATATTTTCCTATGGTTGTTTCTGGTTCTTTTTGGATTAAACACGGTTGGGAATGCCTTTGCAGAGACTACTTTCGAGAAGTTCTTTTCTATTATTACTCTTCTATTTGTGTTTTTACTTTGGATTATATTGAGGGAGAAAGATAGTCCGAAGAAATGATTTAAGTTAGTCGGCTAAATCAAATAAACCAATAGAAGCTATTTAGAAAAAAAAGGGTCGCCCTCTATGATAAAGAGCAACCTAACGTATATTAACCAACATAAAACACTTGTTGTAATTTTAGTTAAATCTGACCTTCTTTTGATGGATTAAAATCCACCATCCATTCTATTCCATATTTGTCTCTAAACATCGCGAAATATGTACCCCAAGGGCTATCAGATATAGGTACTTCAATTTGACCATCTGCCGAAAGTCCGTTATATATTTTATCTGCTTCTTCACGAGTTTCAGCTTTTATATATATTTTAGATCTGTTTTCGTTCTCATTTGTTCTACCCATACTTTCAGGTACGTCATTCGCCATTAATATGGTATTCCCGATTGGCAGAGAAATATGCATTATTTTATCTACTTCATGGTCTTCAAATGAAACTTCTGTACCAGAAAGGTCTTTGAAACGAACAATTCTCTCAAACTCACCGCCGAATACAGATTTATAAAAATTGAATGCTTCTTCAGCATTACCGTTGTAGTTTAGATATGGATTGATATTTGCCATATTCTGTCCTCATTATTTTTATTTATTCTTTAAATAGTAGCTCTATTTCATCACAAATCTCGCAAATAGTTATATTTATATGACAGTGTACTTGCGACAAATACATAGGCTAAATACGACAATTATTTTAGTCATATAGAATTGGGATTAATGAAATCAAGACTAATACTCAAGTATTATTCTAGCAGTTGCAGCTTTATCAGAGATTCGAGGTTTGACACAAGAGTAGTGCTAAATACAAATTACTCTTTGCATTCCGTAGTTCAGACTATAGTCCCCCCACTACACCAAATTAGCTTTTTCACGCTTGATGTTGGCACCCAGAGCTGATAGTTTTTGCTCTATGTTTTCGTAGCCACGGTCTAGGTGATAAACACGTAGAACTTCTGTTCTTCCTTCTGCAATAAGTCCGGCTAATATAAGAGAAGCACTAGCTCTTAAGTCAGATGACATTACCTGTGCTCCAGAAAGTGACTTTCCGCCTTTTATTATTGCGGTATTATCTGATACAGATATATCTGCTCCTAATCGTTGTAGCTCTGGAATGTGTTTGAATCGGTCTGTGTATATATTATCTACTACTTTTGAAGTGCCTTGAGCGGCTAGCATATATGCTGTCCATTGCGCCTGTACATCTGTAGGAATACCTGGATAAACTGAAGTGGTGATATCCACAGGTTGTATATCTTCGTTCATAGTCACTCGGATAGTATTACCGTTTACGTCTATAACGGCCCCTGTCTCTTCCATTCTACCTATAACGGCAGCAAGATGGTAAGGGTTGACATTCGTTAGCTCTACGTCTCCTTTTGTCATTGCAGCAGCTATCATGAAAGTAGCAGCCTCTATTCTATCTGGAACTATATCTTCATCAACAGCTTTTAGTTCATCTACTCCCTCTATTTCTAATTGAGTAGTGCCTATTCCGTCTATTTTTGCACCCATTTTCACAAGAAAACGAGCAAGTGCAGTTATCTCTGGTTCGATTGCTGCGTTAGTCAGCATTGTAGTTCCTTTTGCTTTCACAGCGGCCATTAGAACGTTCCCAGTAGCACCAACACTAGATATATCAAAGTTGAATCTACCACCTGTTAGGTTGGTCGCATCGGCTACTATATAACCATTTTCTATTTCTATCTCAGCACCTAGTTTTTGCAATCCTTTTATATGCAAATCAACTGGTCTAGGACCCCATGCACAACCACCCGGAAGCGAGACTCTTGCCTTACCGAATCGAGCTAATAGTGGACCAAGTACATAGAACGAAGCACGCATTGTTTTCACAAATTCGTAGGGTGCTTCCCAGCTATTTACGTCTCTTGTGTCTAAGAAAAGATTATCGCCATTCAGCTCGGAGTGAGCCCCCATAGCGTTTAGTAATCGTGACATACTCCAAACATCCGTTAGATTAGGAGTATTACTTAGATTATAAACTCCAGGAGCAAGCAAACAAGCTGGCATAATAGCCAAACAGCCGTTCTTTGCACCAGAAATTTTTACTCTTCCTTTTAATCTCGTACCGCCTTCGATTACTAATTTATCCATATTATGCTGCTCTTTTTAAAATTTTTCCAATTATCAAAAATAATTAATTTTCTCTGTTTATCACAAATTCTGCCAAATCTATTAAGGTTTGTCTATCTGCGTTTGTTGGTAAACTATCAAGTATATCAACTGCTCTTTGCTTATATTCGTTAGATACATTGATAGTGTAATCTATACCCTTGTGCTGTTTTGTGAAATCTACTATATACTTTACATCTTTGTTAGTAAGGTCGCCCTTACTTATCATTTTCTTGATTTTCTTCGCTTCGCTCTTATCACTATTCTCGAAAGCGTGAATTAGCGGAAGTGTAATCTTTTTCTCTCTTAAATCATTCCCTACTGGCTTGCCAATCAGACTACTTTCCGACAAATAATCGAATAGATCATCTTTCAGTTGGAAAGCCATTCCAATATTCTCACCGAAATCTTTCATCTTACGGATTAGTTCTTTATCATCGGTTACACTAGCCGCACCTATCTGGGTACAAGTAGATATTAACGCTGCCGTTTTATCTGAGATTATTCGGTAGTAAATTTCTTCAGTTATTTCGCGTTTTTTGATCACTTCTATCGCTTGTAGCTCACCCTCGCTCATCCTACGAACGGCATCGCTAGTAATATCTAAGAAACCATATTCTTGATTTTCGGTAGCTATTAATAGTCCTTTCGAAAGCAAGAAATCACCAACTAAAACAGCAATTTTATTGTTCCATTTAGCATTTATAGAGAGAAGTCCACGTCTAGTTTCGGCTCTGTCCACTACGTCGTCGTGCACTAGTGTAGCAGTGTGTAATAACTCCACCATGGCCGCACCTTGGTATGTACGTTCGTTTATTTCACCGAGTATATGAGCAGTCAGAAACACTAAAATAGGACGGATTCTTTTGCCTTTTTTCTTTGTCAAATAGCGCAGTACTAAATCAAGAAGTGCAACATCAGTTTTCATCAAACTCTTGAAGTACTTATCGAATTCTTCTAGTTCGTCCTTTATTGGAGTGCTAATGATTTGTAAACTCATTTATTCTTCAGTCTCTTCTTTCTGATAGTACTTCCTAATTGAGACAGCAGCTACTATAATGCTTATCTCGTATAATATATATATTGGCACTGCTACAACGAGTTGATTAAACGGGTCAGGACTCGGAGTCAATATTGCTGCAATAATAAGTATTATGATAATAGCGTGTCTTCTATATTTGCGTAAAAATCTAGGTGTTAACATCCCAAATCTCGCTAAAACAAATGCAACCATCGGCATCTCAAAAAAGATACCAGCCGCTAATATCATCAGTAATATAAATCCCCAGTACTCATTTATATCAATCAAATTCTTTACATTAATGCTACCGAAATTTGCTGAAAATTCTAGCATAGATGGTATCATAACAAAATATGCAAAACAAATACCACACACAAAGCAAAGCGTTGTGAAGAACGTAATCCGCTTAGCCCAACCTCGCTCGGCTTGGTATAATGCTGGCTCTACGAACTTCCATAGTTGGTATAATATAAATGGAATCGCTATTATAACACCTGCTATAAGAACAACTTTGAAATAGAGCATCGGCATTCCGAACACTCTAAGGTTTTGCAAATCCAATCCTGCATCAACTGCAGGTTTTAGCAGTATTCCATTCATAATTGGGTCTATATAATACCCAGCTACTGCAGCACCACCGATAATACTAAGTACTATATAAACAAGCCGTTTTCTGAGCTCGCCTAGGTGATCCATGAATCCCATATCCGCACTTCTGGACGGTTCTTCAGGTTCTACTTTTTCTGCTAATTTCTTCTTTTTAAACATTTTTTATTTTGTGCCATTTAGGAACGCCATACATTCCTCTACGTCATATTTACTACCCAAAAATAATGGGCTTCTTTCGTGTATATTCTTTGGTTGTAAATCCAATATTCTATCTTTTCCGTTAGTTGCCATACCGCCAGCTTGCTCTATTAGCATAGCTAATGGATTGCACTCGTAAACCAATCGCAATTTCCCATTTGGACTGTTTACATCTGCCGGATAAGCGAATATACCTCCATAAAGTAAAGTACGGTGAATATCTGCTACACCAGACCCTATATACCTAGCAGAATAAGGTCTAAACCCGTCTTCTGATTTTTCTTTTAGATGATTTATGTAATTTTTGAATTCCTGAGACCACTTGTAAGTGTTTCCTTCATTAGTAGAATAATACTTACCTCTCTCTGGAATAGTTATTCCTTCGTAAGATAGAATAAACTCACCCACAGTTGGGTCATAAGTAAAGGCATTCACACCATTACCAGTAGTATATACGAACACAGTACTACTACCATAAAGTGCGTAACCAGCAGCTATCTGCTTGTATCCAGGTTGCAACACATCTTCTGTGTTCCCATCATTATCCTCACCTTCGGATACTCTTTTATAAAGTCCAAAAATAGTACCGATAGTAACATTCACATCTATATTAGACGAGCCGTCAAGTGGATCAAATACTAGTACATACTTCCCTTTGGGATACTTACTTGGAATTTGGATTAATTCTTCATTCTCTTCTGAAGCCATCACTGCTAGTTTGCCTGTGTGGTTCATAGATTTTATGATAATCTCATTGGCAATCATGTCTAGCTTTTTTACTTGCTCACCATGTACATTTACATCGTTGGTAAGCCCGATTATATCGTTGATACCAGCACTTCGCACTTCCCTTGCTATTAGTCGAACAGCAAAAGTCAAATCATGCATAAACGAAGTGAATTCTCCTGTCGCATCGACGTGGTGGTTTTCTTGCTTAGTTATAAAGTTATCTAAAGTAATAAATCTCGAGACTTTTATCATATTTATTCTTGAAAAATTATATAAATAAACACGAAATTTAACCTTAATTAGATTGTAAAACAACATGAATTTGGAGATAATCGAATTGGTAGTACTTTTGGGGTGAATCTCAATTCGAAATTCTTCTGAAACACGGATATTCTATTTTAAGGTACTTGTGTTGATTCTAGTTGATTAAATCGAGTTTGAGAAGTTAGTTAATTGCAATATCTCAGAAAACTCAAACAATTATCTTACCGTCTTCCATCTCTATTATACGGTCGGTTTTATTGGCAAAGTCTTGGTCGTGGGTAACAATGAGTAATGACAAGTTTTGCTGTGAGCTCAAATCTTTGAATATATTGAATACATTTTCGGAGTTTTTAGAGTCTAGGTTACCTGTCGGTTCATCGCCCATTATTATAGCTGGATCGTTTATCAATGCTCGTGCTATAGATACTCTCTGCTTTTGTCCACCCGACAGCATAGATGCTTTTTTATCAGCTTGCTCCTTTATTCCGAGTAATTCGAGTTTGTCGTAGGCGTCTTGTTTTATTTCTTTATAGCTTTTCTTACCTAACTTCCTAGCTGGTAGCATCACATTGTCTATCACCGAAAACTCTGGTAATAAGTAGTGAAACTGAAAAACGAATCCAATGTGCTCATTTCTTATAACTGCTAGTTCTTGTTGCGGTCTGCCAGAGACTATTTTTCCAGCTAAATGCAACTCGCCAGTATAGTCCGTATCCATAGTCGAAAGTATATAGAGCAGAGTTGATTTTCCGCAACCAGATTTCCCCATTATAGAAACGAATTCCCCTTGGTCGATTGACAAAGTAATATCTTTCAATACATGAAAATCAATAGGATTGTGGAAGTGCTTATTGATATTTTTGGTTTCCAATACTATCATATTACTGCCCTCTGATTATTTCTACTGGATCTATTTTTTCAGCTTTACGAGCGGGTAGATACCCTGCAAGGAAAGTAGAAATCATCGCAAATGTGATTCCAACTATATAGAACAATGGATTAAAGTTGATTGGATAAGTCTTGATAGTAGGTAATGCTTCCGTATTAAAAGGAGTATGATCGATAATCACAGATCCAACAAAGCCTAATATTAATCCAAGCATACCCCCTATGAAACCGATGATGACGGCCTGACTTATGAATATCTTTTTAACATCGGAACCCGAAAAACCAGTTGCTTTGAGTATGGCTATATCATTCATTTTTTCATAGATTAGCATATTAAGGATATTATATATCCCGAATCCAGCCACTATCAGTAAAGTTATAGAAACAGCATAAGTTATCAGATTTCTAATTGAAGTACCAGTTTCAAATTGTGCGTTAGCTGTTTGTATATCTGTTGCAGTTAAATCAAAGCTCTTAGTTAGCTCCTTTGCCATTTCTGGTGCTAAATCCATATTGTTTAGCTTTACATTTATATCTGAGATGTAATTGCTTCCTTCACCTAATAGCTGTTGAGCAGTTTTTACATTCACGAAACTCTGTGTATTGTCAACTTCTGCTAATCCGCTTTGATATATGCCTACTATTTTGAGTGGGAAGACGCCACCATTTACCGAAGATACATTAATCTTATCACCTAAATCCAGCGACATTTTCTTTGCTATTCCGGCACCCAATAGTATCCCATTAGTTCTTTTTAAAAGGCTTTCCCCCGAACCCTCTACTATATAATCTCCAAAGTTGAATAGCTTGATTTCATCCATTACATCTATACCGTTCACTATACCGTTAAGCTGTATAGACCCAGCTACGTAAAATACTCTAGCTATAGCTTGCGAAGTTACACCTTTTACTCTTTTGTCTTTTTGTAATTCAGCTATCAGCGGAAGTGCATTATGTATTCTAACGAGACTTTCCTTCGGCTTTACGTTATGTATTATATTGAAATTTCCTGCAAAGGCTTCATCTAATTCAATTGGTTGGTCATCAGTCGGCTTTATCTCATTATATATATGAATATGGGGAGTCCGATTGAGTACTAACCCATCCAAAAGCCCATTCAGACCAGTCATAAACCCCATCATAATAATAAACGTACCGATACCAAATGTCACCCCCAAAGCAGCAACACTCGTTTGTTTCAACCGAGTTTGCAAGTGAGTTCTAGTGATATCAAATATTACTTTGTAATTGGTCATCTTATGGCTTTATAATCTTTGTGGATGAATCTATTTTTGAAGACACGATCTCCACTCTTTCTAGGTTTCTCATTCCAGTTTTAACTTCTATTTCCCCATCATCTGTTATTACTTTCCCGTCTTCTGTTAGGTATTCCAAAGGTATAGTCATTACATTATCTTTATGTGTGATAACTATATTTGCCTCACCCGAAAGCCCTGCGTAGAGTGCAGTAGGAAGGTTCACGAATATTGCTTCTACTTTGAAAGTTTGCGTTTTATCATCTTTAACTGGATAAATTTTTGATATTTTTGCTTCGAACGTTTTGCCTTTGAAAGCATCTAGTGTTATAATAACTTTCTGCCCTAGTTGAACAGAAGCTATATCAACTTCATCTATTCTCATTTCGATTATAAATGAGTTTCGCAATCCAATTCTAGCAAATGGTGATTGTTGAGTTATGAGCTCACCTTCCTCTTTCAATATAGAATAAACCATACCATCAATATTAGATCTGATAGAGAAATCGCTAAGATTACTCAACGCTTTTTCAACTGCATTTTCTGATTGTCGGTAATTACTCTTTAGCTCTACTTCCGTTTGCTCATATTGTTTTTGTAATATTGCCCTTTGCTTTTTAGTCAAATCAAATTTCAACTTTTTAGCTTCTAACTCTGCTACTGCACCAACACCCTTGTCCATCAATCTTTTTTGACGCGCGTAATTTATAGAATCTTGCGATAGCTGATCTTGATTTGCCTCTATTTCATCTTTTAATCTGTCCAAAACATTTGCATCACCTTTGTACTTATTGCGAGCCAAATCCATATTTAGTTGAGCGTTCTCTTTGTTCAACTTAGACAAATCAGAAGTAACCTCTGCGAGCACTTGGTTTTTAGCTATAGTATCCCCTTCATGAAGATAAATTTTGCTAATTATACCCGAAGCAGAAGCATACACATCGTACATATCTTTTGGTTGCACGGTTACTGAGGCATAGACTGACTCTGTTAGAGTTTGAACTTCTGGTTTTACCGATTCCTCTTCTTTCCCACAAGAAACTAAAGTTATTAGTATTAACGCAAGCACTAATTTTTTTATCATATTGTCCATTTGTAAACTATTATGTAATTATTGACGAATTAGTTGACAATAATTTAGTGAAATTTGAAGAAATAATAGTATTAATTACTAGATATTTCAAATTTTGTAGTGACATTACGTAAACGCCTCTTATCTGACACAAACTTTGTCACATCGAGGAGCGAAGTGAAAGAAGAGTCCAGAAGAACTGCAGAGCAGTTCAATATTGGTAGGAAATAACCCCGTCACCCTGCGCGCTGCGGAGGGTCTACCTTTTTTATGCAGCCTCTTCACTCCACTTAGTTTCGTTCAGGAGTGACGGGATTACAAGGGTTTTATCCAACAGCATTTCTTACTTCTAATCATCCACTAAATACAAACTTCTTCGAGTAAATCTTATCACCAATAGTAAAACGAAGGAGGTAAGTTCCAGCAGCATTTATGCCGAGGTGAAGCTCATATAGTTGTTTGTGGTGCAACCCTTGATAGACTGTTGACAGGGTATTCCCCGCTAAATCGAATAACTCGATTGTCATCTGCTCACCGAGAGGAACATCAAGTTCTACATTGATTTTACCATCTTTTGTAGGGTTAGGGTAAACAGAGATTTGGCTTTGCTCTTCAGTAACTTCTACGCTAGTTAGTCGCTCTTTGAAAAAGATTTCGTTTGCCTCTAATTCAGCTTCTATTTTCTTTCTATTGTCATCGTCCATATTCGGGTAGTCCTTATTCGGAGGAGTCATATTTATCTGCATTACAAAGCTAGCAGATTGATTAGCAGGTATCCGAAAATCATAGGTTGGCATAAAGAATTTTTGATCCGTCTTAGATTCAAAACCTTGAGTCCATTCAAATAATCCATATTCATAAGATTTGTAGTCGTTATCATTTGGTAATTGCTTATATCCATATTCTTCTAACTCATAATTGCTAAGTGAAGAATCATTCGTTAAATAATAATTCCTAATAAAAGGACGTTGTACCCATTTGAAACTGATATAACCAAAGTCTTCGCCCTCTTCATATTCTTCCATCTCCGTGGCAAATGAGACATAAGAGCTATCTTCTGGAAAAAGAATAATGTCGTTATCAATACCTGTGAAAGCATTTGTAATCTTCGTAATATCAATATCAAAAACGGGGGCGAATGAAAAAAGACTAGCTTCATTAACCTCAGTATTTGTAATTATCCAATTAATAAATACTACGTTTTTTTGAGCTTCATTATCATAGCTATAAACTCTTGTCTCGGCTTCTATGCCAGCTGGCAAGTGTTTTCCGAAATAATTTCTAATTAAATTTACAGTTGTGTCCGTATCCTTATAGATTGCTACTATATCTTCGTCTGACTTGAATAATGGTTTACTCAGTGAACGAGTTCTTTCTGATTCATCTACTTTATAATCGCCATAGTAAGAACCCAGATAATCAGTATCAGTCCATATAGGCCATCTAGGAGCAGCTTGATCAGATAAGTCCTGCCCTGAATATTTATCATAGCTATTAGAACTATATACTCTGTATTTACTAGCCAAGTTCGTATCTAAGCTATTCCCGTCTGCTAAAGCACCCGGTACAAACGAACTAGTTACATCCATAAAATTATACGAATATTCAGGTGTATAATATGGTAATGCTTGAGTTACAGCTTTTTTTAAGAAAATAAACCCGCCACCAAATAGGTACTGTGCATTAGAGCCACGAGGCCAGATAAAACCAGATTTCTTAGTCGCAGGGTTATGACCAACCATGCCATTATTAGTGACTGTAAGCTCTATATTGCCTTTTGATGAAGTTACTGAATGATTGATTGGTATCTGGGGAAAAACAGCATAGAGTGCCGTAAAAAATGCTAATAAAGATATCGTAGCTTTCATTACACTCCTCGTGTATTTGGTTCCCATATAAATTTGTGCATCTGCATTTGCATTCTCGCAGGTAATTTATCTTCCAATATCCAGTTTGCTAATTCTATCGGCTCTATTTCTCCAAAAACAGGGGAGAACAGAACTTCGCTTACCCTGTTGAATAAATAGTATTCGCGGCATTTTTCTATTGCCCAATCATAGTCAGCTCTATCTTTAATTACGAATTTTACTTCGTCTTTTGCATCAAGCTTCGGCATATTAGAATAGTCATTCTTTTTGTGCATAGCTGAGCCTGGACACTTTAGGTCAAGTATTTTCACAGCTTCTTTTGGAACTTTGCCTATGTCTTGTTGTCCATTAGTCTCTATAACAACTTCGTACCCTTGGTCTAGAGCTTCTTCTACAAGTACACCTATTTCCTTTTGCTCCAGCGGTTCTCCGCCTGTCAGCATTAGGAATTTACAATTATGTTTCTCTACTTCAGCGAGTATTTCCGCTATACTCATTAGCTTCTCTGTTTGCTTTCTTTCCAGTGCATACGGCGTATCGCACCACGTGCATCGGAGCAAGCAGCCTTGCATACGAACAAAAACGCAGGGCTTACCGCTTCGGCTGCCCTCTCCTTGTATTGAGTAAAATATCTCGTTTACGTTGTACTTTATTTCGTCTTTGTTCATTCTATTAACACATTAACAATTATAAAATTACTAAATTCTTTCTAATACTGCAATAGATTCTATGTGATAAGTTTGTGGGAACATATCAACTGGTAATACACTAACTACTTTGTATTTCTCACCCAATAGCTGACAATCCCTAGCTTGAGTAGATGGATTACAGCTCACATATACTATTTTCGGAGCATTTACTGTAAGCAAATGTTCAACCAAATTAGTATGCATACCAGCTCTAGGAGGATCTATGAATATAACATCTGGCTTCGGTAATTTATCCAACAATTCAGGTGTATCTTTTGCGTGCAAATCAGCAACTTGGAACGTCGTGTTCTTTATTCCATTTAGCTCAGCGTTCACTTTAGCATCAGAAATAGATGATTCAACTAGCTCCACTCCGTGCATTTCCTTCACTCTCTTGGCTGCTGGTAAAGCTATAGAGCCAGTACCGCAGTACAAATCCCAAGCTACCATATTCTAGTCTAATTCAACTGAGTCTATTATCTTCTGTATAAAATTATTGAGCTGAATTCTATTTGTTTGGAAAAATGAAAAAGGAGATACTTTGAAGTCAACTCCGAGTATATTATCCATCAGGTATTCTTTACCAATAATCAATCTTTTAGAATCAATATTAACTGGCGAAGGTCCAGCGTTTATAGCGTGAATGAAGTTAATATTTCCATCTATCTTTTCAGCTAATAAATGAGCTAGCTCATCTACTTTAGCATCGTGTTCATCGTCAGTAGCGTTAGTAGTTAGCACTATTATTATGTCATCGTTTGAACCACTATGACGTATGATCAGCTCTCGCAAATAACCAGTTTTTTCTCTCTTATCGAATGCTGTTAATTCATTTTCTAAAGCAAAATCACGAACAATTGATAGAATCTCATTTCCATTTTTGGGGTGTATATGACATTCTTTGATATCCAATACTTTCTCATAAGCACCTGGTGTGTGTAGTCCAAGAGCAAACTCTTTATCATCAATCTCATCTTCCGATTCGACTTCTTTTCTAGTCACCCAGCGCTTTGCACTGAACGTGAAATCCATCTTGTTACGATAGTTGAACTCATCAGGACAAGGAACAACATCTAGTATTGTCGTTTCTATTTTCCCAATTCTTTGGAAAGCGTCTATTACGTGTTGTTTCTTCCATTTTAGTTGGTTTTCGTAGTTCATATTTTGCCAACTACATCCACCACAATCATCGAAGTAATCGCAACGTGGCTCTATTCTCTCGTGACCTGGCTTTATTAGCTTTACGAACCCTGCTTCGTTGTAGCTCTTTCTCTTTTTGCGGACATAAGCCTCCACCACATCACCTGGAACTACTTTCTTTATGAAGTGGACTTTATCGTTTAGTCTGGCTATTGCTTTTCCTTCGAATCCGATAGATTCGATGGTCAGCTCTATATTTTGTTTGTATTCTTTTTTCATTGTATTTCTAAATAAAACAAGCACTAATCAATATTAGATTAATGCTTAGGGTTGTACTAATTTATATTTCTAGTTTCTCAATTCAGTGATAGCTCTGGCAATTTATGCTTCGAGTTATTGTAAAACATAAGTGCTTCTATCCTAAAAGTCATATATTTGAACATAGGGAATTGTTCCGTAATAGCCCTAACTTCTTCTTTGGAACCAGCGACAGCCACTACCCAAAGGCAAGTTCTGTCATCTGACAATCCATAGCTGAGTATAACGCCTTTGTCCATCATATCCACTACATAGTCCCTCTGAGCAGCTACCAAAGTGTAGAACTCAGTCGGAGGGTTTACTGGCATTTTAATCTCTATCATAAAATGCTTTAATATATTAAAATTCTTTGCTTCCATAATCTTATACCTATGCTGGTAAATTTCTTTTAATTGCTTCGTATAGCGCATCTGCAGTTATTAACTCTATACAGCTATACTCATCATTTGTACACTTTGGGCTGAAATAGCATCTACATTCTTTTGTAGGTTCTACTATTTCTCCTCTTCCATATAGTTCAAACTCATTAGAGTTGAATATATTGTTAACTAGTACGATTGGCTTTTTAAGCCCTATAGCGAGGTGCGATGCCATAGTGACGACACTAACTACCAAATCGCATTTATTTATCAATGAGATGAACTTATCGAGCGAAAAATGACCTAAGTACGCTGCCTTAGTTACATCAGCTAAGTACTCGTTCCTGTGGTTTTCTTGCGAACCACCCAAAAGCAAAGGATAATAGCCCTTTTTCTGTAATTTCTTTATTAGCTCTATCCACGTACTATCCGGGATTAGACGGCTAGTCCACCTATCACCACAGCCTGTATTCAAGCCGACTATTTTCTTGCCATCATTTGCTATTCGCCAATAGTGGTCAGCTACGTCTATTAGATATTCTTCTTTCTCGAATTTCCAACCACAAATCTCAAATATCTCTTCTGGATATGATTTAGTATTGGCTTTGCTCACATCATCAAATAAACCCGTTAGGAACTTTGGTAAAGCTCTTTCATCTATCGGCGATGGCTTTCCATCTTTCAATGTATAGCCAATCTTCTCTTTTGCAGTTATTGAACTTGTTAATGCACAAGCTTCATAGTCTTTATCTAGATTTATAACTATGTCGAATTCTGTATTCTGCAATTGCAATATAGATTTATGATCTAGCTTGAGTATTTTATCAACGGATTTGGGCAATATATCTGGGAATTCAGTTATCCACCATATTTCCTTATTGCTATGCTCTATCCACAATTTGTGAAGTAGGGGAGTTGTACGTATTACATCACCAATTGCGCCTAACTTTACGATAAGCAATTTACCTGGTTTCTTATCGTAATACTTACAATTATCGCAATGCACACCGTTTTGTTTGTGAGGTTTGCAAGGTATATGTCCTAAAAAATGCTTGCAATCGCTATGATAAATTGTTTTATCTGTCATTTAGTCTAGTCGATACTGAATCATCAAAGAAAAGTAGAAATTGTAAGTAAGGTCTTCTTTTAATTCAGAAGGTACTACAATGACAAAGTCCTTTTGTTGAAATGGAGTCAATAATTGGCCACGTCCATTATCTCTACCAAATGCATTTAATACATCTATGCCCCAACTTACATTTATCATATAATTTTCTGATATTTCACCTTCTATACCGAGCTTTAATAATCCACCAACTCTACCAGTATTCTCTTTACCTATGTCTCTAGGTTTCCTAGGTACTATTTCTCCAGTACTATTTAAAGTTTCTGTAAAAGTAAACTCAGAACCATGTATATAGTTATACCTAAGCTGTAATCCTGCATAGAATGAGGACATTGCAGACGGGAATCTGAAAATAGTGTAATTAATACCTACAAGTGGAGTCAATATATTCACTGTATGTGTTAATCTATTCTCAGAAAGGTCACTAGGGAATCTTTCTCTTGCACTATAAAAAGTGTAATTAAGACCACCAACTAAACGCCAATCACCAATATCATCTAATTTGTATTGACCTACGAGTTCTACCCCGGGCATGGCACCATTAAAACTACCACCTGGAACACTTGAGTTTATTAGTCTCATTGTGTTAATAGCGGGATTGTCTCCAAGTATTTTTGACGTAGTAAATGCTACGCCCAAACTATAATCATAGTCATATACATCGGCTTTCGCTTGGGAAGGCATTAGCATTATCACAACTAGTAATATTGCCACTGCTATACTATTATAAATTTTCTCTGATTTGATATTCTTCATCTCTTTTAAAGTTTTTAACTATCATTTCGCCCAATAAACCAAGCGAAACTAATTGAACACCTACTATTATTAACGCTATACCTAACAAAGCGATTGGACGATTACTCAGGAATGTATCACCCATCAACCACTCTATAGTCAACCATGCATCTATACTGAAACCAACAAGCCCCATCAACATACCTAAAGTTCCGAAGAAATGTAAAGGTCTTTTTAAGTATCTTGTTGTGAATAACAATGTTATTAAGTCTAGAAATCCTTTTAGGTATCTAGATGCACCGAATTTTGTCTTACCATGTTTTCTCGGATGATGTTTAACAGGTATTTCTGTAATTCTAAATCCATTCCAATTAGCTAATACTGGTAAATAGCGGTGCATTTCACCATATATATCTAAGGACTTAGCTGCTTCCGACCTATATGCTTTCAACCCACAGTTGAAATCGTGTAATTTCAAACCACTTGCTTTAGCTGTTACATAATTAAAGAACTTAGAAGGTAAAGTCTTATTAATTGGGTCATTTCTTTTTTTCTTCCAACCGGATACTACATCATAACCATCTCTAATTTTAGACATTAGATTAGGTATTTCCATAGGATCGTCTTGCAGATCAGCGTCCATCGTTATTATGACGGCACCTTTAGCTTCTTTGAATCCTACAGATAGAGCAGCAGATTTGCCATAATTCCTTCTAAAACGAATTGCTTTGAACTTTGGATTCTTCTTATTGATTTCTCTCATAACTGAGAATGTACTATCTGTAGAGCCATCATCTATGAAAAGGACTTCGTAGTTGTTCTTAGTCTCTCTAGATAGAACTCTCTCTAGTGAATTACTAAGCTCAATTAATGATCCTTCCTCATTATAAGTAGGAATAACTACTGTTATTAGAGGCTTATTAGAATATTTTGGTTTTACCTTATTTCTATTAACTCTCTCAACTTTACTAGCATTTACTTTATCAGGACTTTCGATCTCTTCTCTTCTATGAGGCTTTTTCTTTGGTCTATTGCCTGGTACTTTTTCTGTGTTAGTTTCACTAGTAGCATTACTATCGGTTTTGGCAACAGGTGTTCTATCAGGTCTAGGATGTTTTCTCCTAGGTCTTTTATCTCTTTTACCTTCATCTTTGGCATCACTTTTTTCAACAGAAGGTCTCTCAACTCTAGGTTGATTTCTTCTAGAACCCGTGTCTTTGATACTTAAATCATCGACAGGTTCAGGACGTGATTGTTTCTGTTCTTGACGATCCACCTTTGGTTCAGGTCGATCTCGCTTTACTTCAGATGGGGTATTATCTGGATTTATATTATTATTCGTTTCTATAACTTTATCCTAGTTGTATATTCTTGTTAATCTAATAACAGTTATTTTCGCATTTAATTACAATTCATTTCACAATTTAATAATCTTTAGCATTCTAATCACTAAATCACTTTCATAAATATAGGCAAAATAGACACCACTTTGCAAATTTTGAATATTTATCTGATTGCCTATATAGCCATTTTCTTTAATTATATTACCAGTTAAGTCGTATAACTGAAACTTTTGGTATATTTTATTGCTAATATTAATAATCCCTGCTGCGTAGTAAATGGAGTTGTCAGTTACAGGTTCTACAACACTAGTAGGATCTTGATTATAGGTTACTTTAACAAAGAAATTTTCAATGAATCTGTTTTTAACGTAGAATCTTTGACCATCTATAATATTAGTGTCAATTAAATCTCCCATAGTTATACCATCTATTATTCTTACTTCCGTAACCTTCTCTGATTTCGTCCCTTTTGGTACAAAAAAGTAAAAATCCTTTCCATCTTCTCTTTTACCAAGAATATCTAACTGATATTGCACATTTGATATATTTTCAGTTGGTGTTTCTCTGTAATCACTATCAGTATATATTAACTCATCTGGTAAGTCTTCATACTTCCTTAATATTCTAAATCCAGGCACTATACCCTCCGGCGGAGGAAATGAAGGTAAATCTTTCTCATACTTTACATCAAAGTACTTTGTAGTGGAATCTGAATACCCTGCTTTGAGAATTGTTCCATTACCATCATAGTTTACATTCAATGTGAACTGAGTAAAATCTAAAGAAAATGTGCTAGCCGTAATGCACAAAAATAATATTAGTACTAATTTTTTCATAATCACCTCTATTTATAAATAAAAATAGGGATAGTACATAACTGTAACTATCCCTACTTATAATCTAATTCAATTTAACTTTAGGTTATTTAACTATTTGTAGTCTCATAACTTTGTTGAATGAATTACCTGCTATTTTCACGAAATAGTTACCAGAAGCTATACCATTCGCTTGGAAAGGTACTTGGTTTACACCAGCATTCAAGTTACTATTGAAAATAGTAGCAACATTATTACCAACAGCGTCAATCAATGTAATGTTAACATTACCAGATTCTGGCAAATTAAAGTTAACAGTTGCATTGTTAAGTACTGGGTTAGGGTAAACAGAATTAACTGTAGCTACTTCAGAAGTTTCTACTTTATTCAATTTGATTGAATTAGAAGAACTATTGATTTCTACTGAAGAGTAGTTATCAGAACTGATAGTACCATAGTATTCACCAGTAGCAGCATCTGATAATTCAAATGTACCGTTCAATCCTTTAGCAGAGATTGAAACTGGGTATTCTACGTTAGTTAATTGGATTACCGCTGTGTTATTATTTGTCAATTCAGTATTACCTTCAAATCTAACATCAAATGATGGAGGAAGTGGTGGTAATTCGATAGAGTTTACATTTGTATTATTTGAAACAAATAGTGACTTAGCACTTTGATTGTTGTCAGAAACAACGATCTCAGTTGACATAGCTTTTAATTCATTTCTATAAGTTAATGAAGTAGAAATACCTTCAGAAAGTTTTGGATTTGCAGTATTGAAGTAGTAGTAACCTTCTTCATTAACTTTTATCCAATAACCTAAACCTGGACGTAATTCATTTACTTCTTTGTAACCTTCTTTAGTAACATATTTCCAAACACCATGCTCAAGCATATAGTTTTTGTCTGGTCTAACACCATTACCGATAGCTCTGAAATCTAATGCTTCAACATTGATAGGGATAGATGGAGCACCAACAGCGTTCCAACCACCTCTTGCTTCTTCAGCAACATATACTCTTACAGGATTTATTTCAGGACTAACTTCAAAGATATTTGTACCTTTGAATACTTTATTAATTTGTGCTGCTGAGCTATATTTTAAGAAATATCCAACACCAGGTCTTACTTTATTACTTGTTTCTTGTAAATAAGAACTTAAAAAGAAATAATATGGATATTGATTCAATGCACCAGTCCAAGGATTCAAATTACCCAAAGGTTGTACTGGCAATGATAGTAAGTTCCATCCAACATTGATTATTGGATTTCCTTCATCATCTACATATTCAATTATCTTAGCAGGAGTATATTCTATTATGAATTCTCTAATCCTAGGATCGTCTATTTTCATTGAATAAGTGTTAGGATTTATGTTAGTACCTTCATTCACCATATCTACTGGATCAAAAGATTGACCATTTTCAGTATCTCTTATAAATAAAGAAGAACCATCGATGAAATCTTTTCTATTCCAAGTGATAATGATAGGATATCTTTGATCTTTATTGTCTTTACCTGGGTTGAATTTAACTTTGAATAGTAATGAACGAGTAGTATCATCTGAACTTCTAATATCTCTAGAGTTTGCTTTTACTTGTTCATCATTAGTAGCAAAGTCACTCATACCAAAAGGTGCAAGACCTGGAATTTCTTTACCATTAGCGTCAATAGGGAAAAATCTAGCATCCAATTTACTTTGTAGTAATGGAACATTATATTCAGTTTCACCGAATAATGAATCTACACCAATAGTAGCTCTATCACCAGTACCAAAGATAAGAGTATCAGTTTCACCGTCTCTATTTGATACTGTTATAGGAATACCATTAAGCTTTCTACCTTGAGGGTCTTGACCTTCTAAAGGTGGTCTAAAGTAAATAAATGTAACTTTGATTCTTACAGGAGAAAGTTCAGCAAATTCTGATTTGAAAGTAATGTAACCAGTATAAATACCAGTTTTTTCAATTTCAGGATTATCAGTAGCGTCATCACCAGCTTGAATTTTTGCTGGGTCACAAGATATTTGTAAAGAAATCCCGCCTTCATCATTAGGAATATCATTTAATTCATCTCTTTCTGAAGCTTCACCTAACATACCATTATCTATGTAAGGAATATATCCTTCAGTAGTTAATGATGATATTGGGTTTTGATTACCTTGTCCAGCAATAGTTCTGAATTGTAACCAAGGTTGATCAGAAACAACTTCAATGTCTTTTAATATAGTACCCGCTTCCACATTCAATACTTCTACAGTTCTTGTAGCAGTACTTGGGAATGGATTTGGATTTCTATTCGGATTTAAATCCACAGTCATAGGGTCAACTAATTCATACAAATCATCACGACCATCAATTAACTTGATAGGAGGTTGTTGACCAATTTGTCTATTAACTTGAAAACCAAATGTCGGTTGTTTAGACATATATTGGAACCAAATACCACCAGGAAGAATTCTGTTAAGTGGATCAAATTGAGTTCTATTATCCATACCTGCTAAACCAGTAAACCAAGCACCTTGATTTGATTCCCAATTTGGTCTTTGTGGATTAGGAAAATCTTGAGCAACTATTGGATCATAATCTCTATAATCTACAAATGGAGCTTCTTGTAATATATTCAAATCATTATACATAATAGTATCTCTTCCGATATGAAGATATGTATAAGTTAAATTTGCTGCTTGCTCATTTACATCGATAACTGCTTTAAATCTAACATATAACAAGACATCAAAATCTTGGAAAGTTAAACTAGTATTGGGCAATGGTTTATTGCTACTAGCAGTAATAACAACAGCGTGACCTCTGTTAGAAACAGTAGGAGAGTTGTTGATATGTGAGTAAAATGATTTGTCAACTACATCATCCCAATTAATAGTGAAACCTTTAGCTAAAGGATCTCTCAATTTAGCTGAATTTGGAGCATATTTTGGATGTGTAGTTTCGACCCCTACTGGAGTTACCGAAGCTGAGTCATAAAAAAGCTTAAATTGAAAGCTTTTTATAGGATTTATAGGTAAATCAACAGAATATCTGTCTCTGTTTACCGCCCATCTATTATCAATAAATACAGGTACTACGAACTCACGTTCGTATTCTGTATTCTTAGGCATTATGATTCTACCATTTTGGAACCATAAATCATTGTACGAAGCCTCTTGACCCGTCAACGAAAGGACAGGTAAATTAGGATAAGTAGGATTTAGTGCGTAAGAGTTACCAAAGCCGACAATAAACAGCAGGGCTGCTATTGCTAGACTTGTTAGTTTGTTTACGCCCTTCACTTTTGTATTATTTCTATACATTAGGACACCTTAAATTATTTATAAAAAATTAATTATTTATTATTTTCAATATTTTTGTATTGTTACCATCAGTAACTTTAATGAAGTATATACCTTGCTTTAACTGCTTTGTATCATATACTTTATTAAAATTACATACCTGCGAATCTAACAATAAACCAGTGTAATTATAAACTTCTAAATTTAGTTGCTTATCTTTACTCATTATAACACCATTACTATATACTAAATCACTTATAATATTTACTGATGCTATTATTATAGTATCTTTTATCGTTGCTATATTTTCTATTTCAAAAGAACTTTTTGGAAAGTTTGTAGCACATATACAATCTGTACTTTCAACTGTTTCCAAATTCACACTCACAATTGCAGAATCTTTCTTGTTTGAATTTACCTTTATAGTAAAATTCAAATTATCTTTATTAAGAACTTTTAAATCGATTAAATAACTGTTTCCTTCTTCTGGGAGTACTTTATCGATAATTACCGATTCAGTACCTATCACTTCTAATAAACTTAAACTATCATTCTCAATAGTAATTCTAGTCTGCCAATAATCTAAGGATTCCATAATCCCAAGATTAACACCTACATTTATCGCCAATGTACTATCTGACTTAATAAACTTTTTAGATTTATTAACTTCATATCCTAGTTTTCTTTCAGGCTTGTTTGCAATTGTACCTTTTATAGTTATGTCTTTTATCGTATCAACTGTTCCTTTGAAACCATCAATAGGATAAAAGTATTTAACTTTAAAATTAGCATCCTGTTCACATTCACCGATAAAAGTACCTGCAAAGGCAACTAAAGGTAAATCTCCACTTACTGGATTAGGATATGCGTCAAAGCTAACATAACCTTCCATTATAATTTCACCTCTTACTTTATCAAAAGTGGCATCTTTAAATTTAAAGAACTGAGACATAGTATTGGTGAATAATTTCTGATTCATTTCTACTACATCTGGGTTGTATTCAATTACTATTTCGAATCCAACCAAAGAATCAGACTTTATAATATTACCTAAATAAGGGGCAATAATTACTTCTTTCTGATATTCCTTACCGCAAAGATCTATTGAGCTTTTGTCCAATATCTCTAGGTTGTAAGTTTTTGATTTAGCTATGGAGTTGCTTATAAAAAGCAACCCCAAAGCAAAAATCAAATATAATCTAGAACAATTCATTATTATCTATTGATAATAACTTTTTGAACTTTATTTACATTGTTACCTTCTAATTTCAAGAAGTAAACACCTGAGCTAAGTTCATTACCATTGAAATCATTCGCTGACCAAGGTCTTTGAATAGATTCACCAGCTCTCAATTCTTCGTTGAATACAGTTGCTACTTTATTACCAACAGCATCATATACTGAAAGTGAATAAGAACCACTATTTTCTACTGCAACACTATATGAAGTAAAACCACTTACATAAGGATTAGTAGATATAGAAAGACTAGCGTTAACTACATCAGTTTGTTCTACTATAGAACCAACTTGATTATCATTAACTCTGATATTGTTTAATTGTAAGTTACCGTCTAAATTAGTAACATCTACATATAATACTGGCTCAGATGAAGTGAATTCACCTGTACTAGCAAAGTAAACACCATTAGTAGATTTGTTAGCTAATTTAATTTCATTATCTATATTTAATTCAATATTCTCAACAGTTCCATTAATATCAAAAGAGAATGATAAAGGACCAGAGTGATTATTGTTGATATAAACAGGTATGCTTGTAATACCATTATGGATGACTCTTTCACCTAAAACAATATTATCAGCAAACATATCAGCTGTCTTACCTTTAGTTACATTAGTGTCTAGTACCCAAGGTAAATAAGAAACTTGTGCAGCCAAATAGCTCATAATCCAAGCAGCATCGTGCTCATTTACTTGATAGAATACTTTCTTCAAAGAAGTTACTTCAGAAGGTAAATCATCAAAATAGTTGATACTACGAGTAGTAACTTCTACTTTCTGAACTACACCTGGAGAAATATTTCTATAGAAATATCTACCACTGTGATTTACATCACCATGATAAGCAGCTCTTCTTCTAACACTATCCAAAGGAATTTGAGTAGCCATAGATTTAAGAATTAATCTAACATCATTGAAAGTAACATATCTGTTTTGTGGTAAACCAAAGTGTCTTTCTGACGGAGTTTTAGAAAAATCAACATCTCCATCACCCCAGAACTCTTCAATATTCAACGTTTTTTGAGCAGTGAAAAGAATTCTATAGTTAGAAGCACCAGATGGTTGCCATGCGTTTGATAATGTAGTACTATCAGTTGCCTGAGGTAATACACAAAAATCTAAATCAGCTGGATCATTAGTACAAGGCCATAAACCATTGATAAAGTCATCAAATTCACCTTTTATACCGACAGAAGCACCTTTAGTGATAACTGTAGTTTCTGGTGTTAATGTATTACCACCAATTTGGCCGTAAGCAAATTCTATATCACCTTGAGGCGTAGCCGCATCATTAGATTTATATAGGATTACTTGAAAATCAGCAATACTTGATGGTTTAGTTTTGTCCATTATATTCAAATCTCTCCACTC
The DNA here is from genome assembly GCA_002839765.1 of Ignavibacteriae bacterium HGW-Ignavibacteriae-4. Classification (GTDB taxonomy): domain Bacteria; phylum Bacteroidota; class Ignavibacteria; order Kapaibacteriales; family UBA2268; genus PGYR01. The sequence continues at coordinate 66,666 of PGYR01000005.1, read as the reverse complement.
GATAGTCAATTTGTCTGACTCTCTTTTGTAGAGAATTCTTGTACGTGTGTACTTTTGTAACGCTTCAATATCAGTTCTGTAAACGTGGTCACCCCAAAAAGGAGCAATTACATTTTGCTGATAAGTAGAAGGTAAATCTTTAAACAAACCAGTAGGGTTTGCTTGTTTCAAAAAGTTAGGACTGTCAAATGTAACAAAACCATTCACACAGATCCATAATTCTGTATATACCTCTCCATTATATTCAAATGGGAATCCAATGCTAATTTTAGCATATCCATCATCCGCATCTTGAATAGCAGGTGGTTTGATAAAATCTACTGCGTCAAGTATAGTACCACCAACAATTGGTTCGTAGTTCTTTTGTACTAAATGCAGAGATTTAAACTCACCCGGTACATCAGACTTTAGCGTTAAGCTACTAGAAAGCGCTATTACTGCAACTGTCATCGCGGCTATTATGCTTTTTGTAAGTCTCATTATAAAACCTCTATTATATTATAAATTATTTTTCTTTTAATAATTGTGGTACCCTTTTACAAGGGTACCGCAAGTTTTGTCTTATTTAACAATTATGACTTTAATGAAGTCAGAATTACCGTCAGCATTCATTCTAATACTGTAAGCACCGCTTGATAATTCAGAACCAAAATCAGTTCTAGAATTCCAGTTAAGTGTATGTTCACCAGCACCATAATAATCACTTCCAACTATACCAATTACTTTACCAACTTCATCGATTAATTCAAACTCAACATTAGATGCTTTGTTTAAGTTAAACTTGATAACACTTTCACCATTTACAGGGTTAGGTGATACGCTAGTAATAGAATTTGTAGTAGTAAGTTGAGTATCTTCTACATCACTCATTACATCGTTGTAAATAACGAATGCTTTAATAGTTGCATTAGTTATAGTCAATGTAGCTATGTTACCTTGTAAGTCGAACGTAGCGTGTGTAGGAGAAACTGATCTAACAGAAGGATCATTCATCTTGATATGGAAGTAAGAACCATCAGAGATAGGATCTCTTAAATACCAAGTAGAACCTTGTGGATTTCTTGTTGCATCATCAATATCAGGAATAGTTGTAATATCCCAAGATACAGTTACCGGATAATTGATAGCAGTTTGACCACTTTCACCACCAGCTTGTATTTGAGCAACATAAATCAAATCACTATTATTACCACTTGTTGGATATATACTTCTCAAGATACCATTAATTGTAGGTAATGTCCATCTTGCATCGAATACATCTTGTTGTGGATAAGGAGGTAATTCATATTCACAGAAATTATGATCTAGTTTACCAATATCATCACCATCTCTACCATCACCAGTACTAACATTTGAATTAGCAACACCAAATTCAAGAATTTGGAATGAACCAACAGAGTTAGTAACTGTTATAGGAGCAGTAAAGTTAGTAGCATCAGATAATTTCAATCTAAATCTCATTATTGTAGTTTCACCTTCAGCATCTGTAGCTTTAATTTGAACAGTAATTCTACCGTCAGCATCTACAGGTACGTTAGCAATGTCTGCTGTAAAGATTAGGTTAACTTTAACTGAATCATTATCAATTACAGAACCATCTAATACATATTGGTCTAATTCAACACCTGAAACAGGTAGCTCTACAACTAGAGTAACTTTTTCTTGTGGTGTTACATCATTATCTCTTTCGAAATCTTTGTCAACAACATATATAAAGTTGTTTGTTGATAAAGAACTATTAGGATCGATACAATCAACATCTGGAGCAAGTGCTAGTTTAGGACCTTGATTATTTGCTTCAACTCTAAGATCAAATACTCTTAATGCTGGAAGACCATCTTCATCAGTTACTAATACTATAACTTTTTCATCTTTAAGAGCATCGCCCACTTCTGGAGTACCGTATAATAAACCACTTTCCGGATTAATTTTCAACCACTCTGGAGTATATTTATTATCAACACCATAATGAACTCCTTCGTCCCAAGTACCAGCTTCAGTATAACAAGGATCGATCGCAATAGGACCTCTTCCTGAATAAATAAGCTCATAAGTATGTTCTTGATGGAAGTTTGGATCTTTAATTTTGATTCCTCTATCAGTATTCAATAATTGATTGTTATAATCAAAGCCTTCTACTGCATTTTCTAAAGATGTTGTTAAGATAGTTGGAGCAAAGTTTACAAAAACTTCAAGTTTTCGTTCTAATCTTCCACCATGACCATCATTTACAACAAATACAAATGCTGTATCAGTATTGAATTCTTCATTTTGTCTATCAAGTGGCTTAAGTATATTATCAACAGTTGCACTATCGATTCTTATATTCAATTTACCAAATGTAGTGAAGTCAGCTGCAAATTCATCTTTATCAGTTTCACCATCATATCTGTAGATATATTTATCAGCCATCCAGATAGGTCTTTCTTGATCGATAAATGTGTCAGTACCACCTTGTTCATTAGTTACAGTTACAGTATCAATAACTACTGTATCACCAGCAGATATTACCTTGTTCATGAAACCATAAGCAGTTCTACCATATCTGAAATCCCATCCATGAACTGAAGCAGCAAATGCATCTTCAATTTCGTCATCAGTATTGATGTCGATTTGGAATCTAAGTTTATCAGTTACGTTAGCTTTTAATCTAGGTGTATTTTCATTTGTTTTATCACAAGTTAGTACAGTTGGTACATACTCAGCTATAACATCTTTAACAGTAACTCCATCAGACTCATATCTATTAAGAGTCTCAGCAGTATAATCTTCGTCTAAGTAAACTGGTGGTTGATCAACTACGAATAATTCAAATTGATATTCAGTTTTCCAACCATTAGCACCACCAACGTTGATAGTATCTTGTTGTAAGTATCTAGCTCTATCTACATCATATGATCCAGCATTGAAGTAAGGACCATAAGTTTCGATAAACTTGTCGATTTGTTCTTGAGTAAATAACCCAGAAGCAACCATAGAATCTAATGTTCTGTAGTGAGGAGGATAGTTTGCAGCAGAAACAGAAACTTTCTCACCACCTGGTACTACATAAGGGTTAACTGGATGACCTTTTAATACAACATAACCGTTAGCATTATCTTTAATGTTATTAGCATTACTAGAGTATATAGTATCTGCTTGTAACCAATTAGCTAAACCAGAGTTGCTAGGAACATCCCAAGTATAAGTTAAGTAAGTATAGTTATCTGGATCAGCCAAAGAACGTGGATCGTAGAAATTGTTAGAATCAACAGCTGTAATAGCTAAGATACTATCTCTACCATCCGCATAGTTACCCGGATAAGTTCTATCTTCAGTAACGAATATTCTATTAGTGAAATCATCATAATAAACAGTATCCATTATGTTATTAGCTCTTCTTATTGGATCCTTAGAAGGAATAATTTTCATAATTGTATCTTGTTGTAAAGCAACTATGTTACCAGTAAATTCTGGAGGAAGAGTAGCTCTAACAATTTTGAATTCCATACCATCGTCATAAGCAGCAATAACACCTTCTTTCCATAGTACTTGTCTAGAAATTACTCTAATAACGTCACCTGTATCTACAGGAAGAGCTTCATATCTCTCACCAGCAAAATAAGTTACGATATCTTCAGTAATATTAGAAGGATCATCAATAGCAGGTCTGTTACTGAACAAGTCAGAAACTTTACCTAATTGTCTGAAATCAGCTTCATATTTTCTACCTGGTACAGATGCACCAACTTCATTATAAGCATTATCTTCTAATTTAGCTAATAAACTAAATCCAGCACCAAAGTTAAATAGACCTTCAGAAGTTCTTCTATAAAGTGTATTTGGATTTCTGTTTGTTGAATCAGGAACAAACTCAACTCTAGATCTGAAGACTTCTCTATAAGGAGCAGTTTCAGAAACTTGTTGCAAGTTAGTTCTGATATAATCACCAGTAGTTTCGTTTATAACGAAGAATACTGTTTCATTTGTAGTTTCAGGAATGTGGTTGCTTCTTTCAGCAAAGCCATCATAATCTGCATGTGATTCTAAGTATAATGGGTATCCGATAGGGTGGTAGAAATTACCATTGTTATCAGGCATAAACTCAGATTGAAGTGCAGTGATATAAGGGAATTTCAAATCACCATTATCATCTAACAATCCAACACAATAAGGATCTCTAGTTGTTCTTCTTACATATTTTCCATCAGAAGGTTGAGCAGGAGCTACAAATCTTCTTGTAGAGTAAGGAATACCAACTGCAAAGTCTTCAATTGGAGACATGATTCTCTTAGAGTAATCAGCAGTTTTAATATCAGTACCTTTGTCATATAAGTCATAGATTTTACCAGACATCAATACTTTTTCATTGATACTAGTAGCAGCAGGTGTATTCTCATCACCAGTTACATTTTCTAATAATATAGGAGTATAAGTATATTCATCGAATATAGATTCGAATGGACCTTGCTCTAATGGATTAGCAGAATTTCTAACAAACGGTAATGGAGATGTATTATCACCAGCGATGAAGAATGTTTCATTCAAAGCTAATGGATAACCTAAGTCATTAATTACATCTACAGTTATGTTTGCTTGAGTTCTACCCCAGAAGTTACCGTTAAGTGGGTTAGTACCACCAAGACCTAAGCCAAGGTTACCAGCTAAAACACCTTTAGTATTAGGAGCATCAGGTAAACGAACAATAAATCTTGCGTTGTTACCATATACAGAGTTACCTGCAACTGGACCTGTACCTACTGGTAGTGGACCTTGCATTTCACCATATATAACAGCACTTGCTAAATCAGAAGATGCTTCGTTAGAAGAAATACCATTGTTACCATCTAATACGATAGGACCAGAAATAGTATTTTGTTCAACTCCAATATCAGATAAAGCAGTATTAGCAGAAATTAATGATCTACCGAAGATCAATTTCAAATCAAAGTTATCAGAATAGATAGCAGCACCAGTATAGGCAGTGTTATTTAACATTCTAACACGGTTGAAAGAAACTGAATCAGTTCTGTTCAATTGATTAACATCAGCATTGTCTAAGATGTAAATTGCTCCACCAAGACCAACACCATTTTCTGGAATGTTAGTACCTGGGTGCATTCTAGCTACATCATAGTGACCAGCGTTTGCAGGATTTGTTTCGTTCCAAGTAGCACCGCCATCTTCTGTTTTCAATAGAGTACCATAGTCACCTACAGCGTATCCTACTGAATTAGAAGCAAAGTGAATACCTTGTAAACCGAATCTTGTTATGTCTTTCATTAATGTCCAAGTAGCACCACCATCAGTTGTAGCTAATATATCGCCATAAACTGTAGTAATGAAACCTTTAGTAGAAGATGTGAATACAATGTCAGTCAAGTTAGCAGCTGTACCAGTTGCAACTGTATGCCATGAATCACCACCATCAGTAGTAGATAACAATGTACCTTTTTCACCGATGATAAAACCTTTACTAACACTTGTAAAGAAGATTTTTGTTAAGTCATAATTAGGGATTGGAGGAACAACTTCTTCCCATACAGTACCACCATCAGTAGTACGTAGGATTAGTCTATCGTCTCCAACTACGAAACCTGAATTCAAGCTACCATAATAAACACCATTAAGGTTTTGTTGTTGTGGTTGCATTGTATTCCATGTTGCACCTGCATCATGTGATTCGTATATTAAACCGTTGTTAGTAACAGCATATAAATCATTTTGACCAATAGAATAGAAGTCATTGAATTGATTTAAAGTGTTAGTATTGATATTGAACCAAGTGCTACCCGCATCTGTAGTTTTTTTCATGATACCTTGAGCACCAACGATATAACCAGTGTTTGCGTTAACGAATTCAACGTCAGTTAATCTGTGATTAGTGTTTGAAGTTGGGTATTCCCAAGTATCGCCACCATTTTTAAATTTAATGATAGTACCAAATAACCCAACAGCATAACCTGTTTGAGCAGTAGTAAAGTAAGTTGCTAGTAAAGGACTTCTTGATCTAAATACGCCTTCAGCGAATTGTGTAGAACCAGAACCCATTTCTCCAGCAGCTCTTTCTTCCGAAATTGCTTGGTTACCTTTAAATTGTGTTAACATTCTTGAGTCAGGAGGGAAACTTACTGCACCATAAGTGAATACGTCATCTCTTGAAGACATGCCAACTGCAACATCTTTTGAATCATAAGAAATATAATCAGCATCAGATGCAAAGTATCTTCTGTTTAAGTTAAAAGGTTCAACCATTGAAACAGCACCACCGTTACCATTGTAAACAGTATTACCATTGAATTCAACACCTTTAACTAAGTTAAGATCTCCACCAGCTGAATAGATTGCTCCACCACCTCTTAATTGACCAAGATTTTTGTCAGCTACATTCATACCTACTGTATTGTTCAAGAACAATGCTCTAGATAATTGTACTGCTCTTTGGAAGTAAGGAGGATTGTCAGCGATTGGTATTTGGAAGTGAACCGCTCCACCAGCATATCCAGCAGTATTGCCTTCAAATCTGATAGGGAATTTTCCACCATAACCGATTAATTCATTTACATTAATACCACCAGCACCAGTTATAGAACCTTGTCTCTTAGAGTAGATTGCACCACCCCAAGAAATAGCTGAGTTATTATTGAACTGAATATCATAACCATAATCTCTTGTTTTCAATAATGCATCAGAACCACCTATTATAGTAGTTAGTACTGGGTTAGAGTTACCATCTACATAGATAGCACCACCAGCACCTGAAGTATTACCTTCAAATCTAGTTGCATTTCCTTCACTTTCTCTAGCAGGACCACCTTTTACAAATAGTCTGTTTAAAGAGTTTTCTACATATATAGCACCACCCATTGAGTATAAACCAGCTACTGAACCAACTGTTTCATCAGTTAAGTATTTTGCAGCAGTTTTATTACCTTCAAAGTGACCAGCTACTTGTAATGAAGTATATCTACCAGCGTAGATTGCACCACCACGAGATCCAGAAGAACTACCATTAGCTTGGTAGTTATTTGCTTCGTTTCCATTAGCTGTAAATGTATCAGGTGTATTGAAATCAACCTCAGTACCATTTATCATGATACTATTGTTTATACCAAAACCTACATCAATTTTTCTATTTTCTTGTCCTTCAGTACCAGACATATATACAGCACCACCAAAAGCAGTGTTTCCATAAACTTGTGGGTACATAGCAGGTTCGTTCAATAAATCAGATACAATCTTAACTGGAGGAGTACCTACAGTAGTTTGACCGTAATTAGCTAATTGAACTTTGTTATTAGTGAAAGTCAAGTTTCTCATTCTACCTAAGTAAAGAGCTAAACGACCATCATCATGTCCCATTCTTGCATAGTCGCTCAACGGCTCAGCACCAGCTTCGTCGATTAAGTCAATTGCAGGAATTGGATTTTGTACTATTACAGTTGATGGGTTACCATCTCTGTCAGTAATATTTGGATTCTTGTTAGAAGCATAAGTTCCAACCATAGCATTAATCTGAGTTCTATCTATAGTAGTAGGAATTTCAGAAGGAGCTTGTAGTAATTGTAATGCACCACCTTTAAATCTAGAAGTGTTGCCACTGAATTCTACATTCAATAACCAAGTTCTAGAAGAGAAAGTTGTAATTGCACCACCACTACCGTTAGTCAACATGTTAATTTTCTTATTAACTGCAGCCCAAGCTGAATTAGCACCACTTTGATTATATAGTGGATCACTATCAACAGTAGTATCTTTCTTGAAGTTTTCGAAAGTAGCATTTCTGAAGAAAGCTGATCTAGCACCAGGAAGAACAATAATATGTCCCCATTCTACAGATACATTATTTATTGGTTGACCAACAAATCTAATTTTGTCTTGAATAACATTTACAGATCTGCCACCAATTCTAGACCATGGCTTAACATTTAAGTTAACGTCATTATTAGGATCTTGGTTTAATCTACCAGCTACAAACATAATCGCTTCTTCAAATGTTATAATATCCGTATTAGGATCAGATATAACTGAAGCAGCATTTAATGGATTCAACTCTGTAATTTGACGAGTTGATCTATTTAATACAACATTGAATAAGTAGTTATACTTATTCGGATGTACTGATTTATCTCTTACTGTTTTAACATCGATAGTACGATGTACATCAGGAGATGGAGAATTATTTCCATCAAATAAGAAATATCTTACATCCGCATAACCAGTCCAACTGAACGGGTTTTGAGGACTGCCAGCTATACCCAATGGATCAATACCATGTGGAGCAGCTGTATAAGTAGCTTCTGCAAAACCATCTGCGATGATTCTACCACCAGTTGAATCTATTAGTCTCCCGTTAGGGTGAAAATAGACAGTTGTACCAGGCTCAATAATCAATGTACCACCAACCACATACTCTCTTTCGACAGTATAAATGGAATCCTTTACAAAGACTCTTACTTCACCTGGAGCTATCCTTCCGGATATTTTTACGGTCTTCTGCGCATATCCTGAACTTGAAGACAGGATAAATGCGAAGGCCACGAGTACGCAAAGACGAATTAATCGTTGCATAATACCTCCAATAAACAAATTATTATTAAAAAATTAACTTTTAGTTTCATTATTATAGTGTTTAGTTTAATTCAAATGCTATTTCGCAATTGAATGTTAATCAATTTTTGTGCCAAGCATTGATAATCGGACTTTAGATTTATTTCCAAACTCCGAATTCTCGCTTAACTCTACTACTGATTGATATATATTTTTTGCATTATCTTTTTTGCCAGCTTGCTCATAGTTCAATGCTGCGAAGTATAAGTATTTAGATTTTAGCACATCTTCGTCTAAATTCTCTGCCGCTTTCTTATAATTATCACCTGCATTCTCAAGCTTTCCATCTTCTTCATCGCAAAGTGCTAACCCAGCGTAAGCTCCTGATTGCACAACTTTGGCCTTACTACCTGTTGCTTTATCGAAGTAATTTCTTGCTTCCGAATACTTATTTGAACTTATATAAGCGTTTCCAGCATATAATGCAGCCAACTTGCCTTCGTTAGTTCCAGAATACTTATTAGCTATGTCAACTAATCCGACAGCGTCTATACCTATCGCTGTTTTCCCACCGTCTAGTGCTACCGCATAGTTACCAGCATCATATTCTGGTAATATCTTTGATAGCGCCATAGCTGCTTCTTGAGTAGCTTTTTCTGTTTGACTAGCTGAGTAATAGTAGTAACCTACTGCAGCTAATACAATTACAATAATTATTCCGAATATCGTTCCGTTCTTTTTGAGTTTTGCAGCTGATTCATCATCTACCAAATGCTCATTAAGTTTTCTTCCGATTTGCAATTCTTCTTGTTCTTCCGAATGGGACATTTTATAATCCTTTTATATTCAATTACTTATTTAAAATAAAAATACAACGAGCATAATTAAATAATTATGCACACTTTCTATTGTACCTAGCATACAAATATATAACAACAAACCCGAATATCCAATTAATGAATATTCGGGTGTTATGTTTTTTCTGATTTATTTTGTCTGTGTGTAATTTTGATATTACAGTGTCAGATTAATTCCACACAAATAAGGTGCATTGTTATACACAATTATCTAAAAGTTCAAGCATTCTTCAATTTTAGCTTTTACTTTATCTACGTTTATTAAAACTTCATCTTCGTAGCTTTTTGCAAATCCAACTGGACAATCTTCAGAACCAAGTCTCATTACCGGAGCATCTAGATAATTAAATGCTTTTTGACTTATAGTTGAAGCAATCTCTCCGCCAAATCCACCAGTTAAAGTGTCTTCGTGTACTACTACCAATCTATTTGTTTTCTTAACTGATTCAATTATTATGTCTTTATCCCAAGGTATAAGCGATCTCAAATCTATTACTTCTACTGATACGCCTTGTTCTGCTAGCTTTTCTGCTGCAAATAAACTCATGTGGACTCCAGTACCATAAGTAGCTACTGTTATATCAGTACCTTCTCTTCTTATTTTACCTTTTCCAAATGGTATTACCCAATCTTCATCACTAACTGGTCCAGCAGCGGCTTTGAAGTTATATAAGTATTTAGGTTCCAAGAACATTGTAGGTCCTTTAGAACGAATACAATTTCTTAATAGACCCATAGCATCATCAGCGAATGCTGGTTGAACTACTCTAATACCTGGAATAGATGTAAATACAGCTTCTAAGTTCTGAGAGTGGTATAATCCACCTTGGATATACCCACCACTCGCTAATCTTAGAGTTACATTTGGACTAAACTGTCCTCTTGTTCTCCAATATTCATGAGTAAGCTCTATTAATTGCTCCATTGCAGGCCAGAAATAATCCGCAAACTCGGCTCCTTCTATTACTAATCTAATGTCATCTCTATATCTTGAGAATCCATTAGCAGCTCCTACTATATTATCCTCAGCGATAGGAGCATTGAATACTCTATCTTTTCCAAATTCTTCAGGCATTCCTTTAACTACGTTAAATACACCACCTTTTCCTATATCTTGTCCCCACATGAACGTATTAGGGTTTGCTCTAAACTCCTCTTTTAGAGCTCTATTAATACCTTCTATATAGTTAACTGTTTCGTTATCAGCATTAAGTGGGTATTCAGTATCTGCATCTGGTCCAGCGAATGCTTCTGGGAAGATGAAGTTTGGCCAACTCTTACCATCTGCATTAGGTGCAGCTTCAGCTTCATCGGCAGCATCAAATATTTTCTGCTTTATACCATCTTCTATTTCTTCTAACTGTTTTTGAGTCAGATATTTCTCTTGTATTAGTCTATATCTGAACTGCATAAGAGGATCGCGATCCATTACGTCTTGTATTTCTTTACTTGGACGATAGTTATCTTGTTTATCAGAGTTAGAGTGAGAACCAATTCTATCACATTCGGCGTGTACTATAGCTGGGCCTTTACCACTTTTAGCATAGTTTACAGCTTCTGTCAAAGCTCTATGCGAATCAAAAGCATCTCTACCATCACATTCTATTATCTTAGTATTTGGGAATCCTTTGAAATTATCAGAAACCACCATATTAGAAGAGACTTCTTGTAGTGGAACTGAGATACCAAACAAATTATTTTGTATAACGAAGACAACGGGTGCTCTATCAAAATCTGCACTTGCTACTGCTTCGTAGAAGTAACCTTCTGCACAAGCTGATTCTCCACCTGAATAGAATACTACTTCATCGCCTTTGTATTTCTTGATAGCTCTACCTAGTCCAGCAGCATGCTGTGAGTGGTTACCTGTACAAGAAGATACGTTCTGAATATTAATTTCTGGCTTAGCAAAGTGATTAGACATGTGACGACCGCCACCAGCTACGTCAGTATCTTTAGATAGACCGTTTAGAATAATCTCAACCGGAGTCATACCAGCAGAAAGAGAAGTCATGAAATCACGGTAGTATGGGAACAAATAATCTTTACTTGCTCTGAAAATCTGACCTAGTGCTAATTGAATACCATCGTGACCAGCAAATGGTGCGTGGTATGACCAACCTTTAGCCATCTTCAAATATAGAGCAGCCTTATCGTCTAATTTACGACCTAATAACTGCAATTTGTACCAATCAATTACTTGCTCTTTCTTGTAGCCTTTGAAATCAAATTTTGAGTGTAATACTACTTCTATATCCTTACCACCAAATTTCATCTTTAATTTTTTAGATGATGTTGGCTTTGTAGTATTTACAGCTTTAGTAGCTTTTTTACTTATCGTTTTCTTTGCTGTAGGTTTAGTAGCAGTTTTTGTAGCAATTGGTTTAGCGGCTGCTATTTTTGCCTTTGGCTCTACCTTTTTAGGAGTTACTTTTTTTGAAGCTGATTTCTTAGGTGCAGTTGCCTTAGTCACTTTGTTAATAGTTGTGCTTTTAGAAGTACTATTATTAGTCTTCGCTACACTTTTAGTTTTCTTTGCTTTATCTGTTGATTTTGCTTTGCTTTTAGCTGCCGTTTTAGCCATAACTAACTCCAAATTTCAAATTATATATTATTTTTTTATCTATTTTTTTTAACTTAAGCATCTTGTAGATATTTATCTACTAAGTCTGAAACTATTTGTGGATTCGCCTTACCTTTAGACTCTTTCATTACTTGACCTACGAAAAACCCTTTTACTTTGGCATTTCCAGACTTGAATTTTTCTACCGAATCTGGGTTTGCTTCTATTACTCCTTTCACCAAATCATCAATGAATGATGTATCAGATACTTGCTTCAACCCTTTTTCTTCTACTATTTCCTTAGGTGATTTGCCTAACTCAACATCTGCGAATATATCTTTTGCTATTGTATTGGATATAGTACCAGAAGATACCAAATCTACGATTTCAGCTATATGAATTGGTTTGACGTTCAGATCGGTTATTTGAGTATCCCTATCTTGTATCATCCTCATTATCTCTGTCATCACCCAGTTACTGACTAGCTTATTATTGCCAGCATTCTTATTTTCTAATTTACTAATAGCTTCTTCATAAAAATCAGCTATTTCTTTTTCAGCTACTATAACCCCAGCGTCATAGTTTGGTATTTCGTACTGTTCTATAAATCTATTCTTTCTTGCTAGAGGTAACTCAGGCATCATAGCTCTGACTTTCTCTACCCAATCTTCCTTTACTATAAGTGGTGGAAGATCTGGCTCAGGGAAGTATCTATAATCGTGAGACATTTCTTTAGTACGCATTTCCTTAGTTTGGTTTGCGTTACCGTCCCACTGCATAGTTACTTGCCTTACTTCGCCACCTTGCTCGATTAATTCGATTTGACGCTTTATCTCATAATCAATTGCTTTTTCTACATTTCTAAAGCTATTTAAGTTTTTTACTTCCGTTCTTGTACCAAATTTTTCTCTACCTTTGGGTCTGACTGATACATTTGCATCTACTCTTAGAGCACCTTCTTCCATATTCCCAGTATTAATACCAAGATATACAAGTATCTGTTTTATTTGTGTTAGATACAAATATGCCTCAGCCGAACTGCGAATATCTGGTTCTGTTACAATCTCTATCAGAGCTACACCAGCACGATTGAAATCCACTAGTGTATCTATATCCAAATCGTGAATGGACTTCCCAGAATCTTCTTCCATGTGGATACGAGTAATCCCTATATGCTTTGTGTTAACTTCATCAAGTTCTATAACGAGGTGTCCATCATAACAAATAGGAGTATTATCCTGAGATATCTGGTAACCTTTCGGCAAATCTTGATAAAAGTAATTCTTACGCGCAAAAAGGTTTCTTTCCCTAATGTTGCAGTTAGTAGCTAATCCCATCATAATAGCGTAATCAACTACCTTTCTATTAAGCACAGGAAGAGTACCCGGATGAGCTAACGTTACAGGGTCTGTATTTGTATTAGGCGAAGCACCAAACTTTGTAGAGCTGGAGCTAAATGCTTTAGATTCAGTCAGTAACTGAGCATGAATCTCTAATCCTATCACAGGTTCGTATTTTTCGTATATCTCTTTGTTCATTAAGCCAAAATCTGATTTATATAATTCTACAAATTTAAGAAATATAAAGTAAAAACTATTACTTTATAACATCGTTAAACATACAAATGCAACTTTTAATTATTAATTTGTTAGAAATATTAAGAAATTGTATTAACTTAACTTTCGTTAGCGATATAAATTTATTAGAATACATTTATGCCAAAGCAGTTTATAATAGGCGATATACATGGGTGCTATAAGACTTTGGTCGCACTCATAGAAGAAGAGATAAACCCGAGTAAAACGGACATTATCTATTTTCTTGGTGACTATGTAGGTAAAGGCCCCGATTCGAAGAATGTAGTCAAGTATATAATGTCATTGAAAAATGATGGATATAATGTTAGGTGCTTGATGGGCAATCATGAGAAAATGCTATTAGATTCGATGCTTAATGATAAGCTACATTATAAATGGTTATGGAATGGAGGCTCCGAATGCCTTAGGAGTTTCGATGTTTACAGAGCAAAGGAAATAAAGAAAAAATATATAAAATTTTTCGAGGATTTGGAATACTATATAGAGCTAGATGAGTTTATACTTGTACATGGTGGACTTAATTTCAATGCTTTAGACCCTCTTACTGACAGAAAGTCCATGCTATGGACTAGAAACCAGCATATAGATAAGACCAAAACAAAGGGCAAGCGTTTGATAGTAGGACATACACCCGTAAAATTCAAGAAGATCAAAAAATCTCTAAACGAAGATTTAATTATGCTAGATGGTGGATGCGTTTATTCTAAAGTTAAAGAAAAGCAAGGCAATTTGGTTGCTCTAGAGTTGAATGAAATGAAGCTTTATCGTAAATATAATATAGATATGTAGATGAATATAGAAGAACTCCGAGAATATTGTCTATCCCAACCATACACTACAGAGGATACCCCATTCGATGAAACAACATTAGCCTTTAAAGTAGGAGGAAAGATATTTGCACTTACAAATATGGAGGCGTTGCCAACAAGAGTAAACCTAAAATGTGACCCCGAAAGAGCTATTGAACTCAGGGAGAGCTATCCAGAAGTGATTATTCCTGGTTATCACATGAATAAGAAGCATTGGAATACTTTAATAGTAGATGAATTAGAAAGTTCTATTGTTGAAGGGCTTGTGACTCATTCTTATGAATTAGTTTTTAATTCATTGCCAAAAGCAAAAAGATTAGAAATAACTAATGTTACCTAATTCCTTCTTAATATACCAAAGTAGAACATTTTCGTAAGTTGATTAGCAAGTTCATCCGTAGATTCATAAACGTTATTTAGTCTTTCATCTAGTATTAACTCGTTGATATGATCTATGAAAAAAGAGATAAACTCTATTTTTACATCATCTCTGAAATTACCTTTTTTCTGTTCTAAAACAATATACTTCAAAGAAATTTCTCTGTAGAAATCTACTTTACCCCGCATATAATCTTTCATCATGGGATTTTCTTGCTTTAAAATATCACGAACCAGATCTGGGCTAATTTCTTTATTAGCTTCCATATTGTAATAAATTAGTTCCATGATTTTTTCTATAAAAGGAATGTTTTTGGAAAAGATTTTTTTATAGTTCTCTTCCAAATCCTTGTAGTTTTCGTCAAGTATTTCTTTGATTATGTCGAATTTGTTTTCGTAGGCGCGATAGAAGGTCATTTTACTTAGACCTGCCTCATCGCAGATGTGATCAACAGTGGTTTTGTTAACCCCTTGTTTCCAAATCAATTTCCTAGTTGCATCTAGCAATTTTTGGTGAGTCGCTTCTTTCATTATATGCCCCTTATATAATTGTAAGAAAGTAAAATATCAAAATCTGAAACTATAAATTTCAGACTAAGCTTTGTATTTGCACTTATTCATTTTAAAAGGGTAATAATTACTTCTCGTAGGCGTTCCTATTTTTTATAATTTTCTAATTCATAATTTGTTAATTTACAATTCAAATTCGATTTTTCAAAATAATCAACAATATAAAAACTTGACGTTTATTCTGATATTAGTAACATTGGGGGTATATGCATACTTTACCCAAGTACAATAACAAACGTACTTCCAATTTGTTACATTTTTTTTAAAGTTATTTTTATTTATCCTCTCTTAATCGGGCAACTAAGAACAGCTTAACCTTTATAATAGAATAGTTTGGGGGTGCTATTTACAAAAAAATCTACTGGATTGGTATAAACGGACGTTTACAATTTACCAATTCAGTAGATTCAAAATATACAATTAGTATATAATTACAACATAGAGCGTAGCCCGTTATTCTCTGCAGGCTGAGCAATAATTATAAGGATATTAATATCCCAAGTCAAAAATAATATACCTTCTGTTTGAAGATAAGCCTTAGTTGCGACTTAAGATACCAAAATAAAACATTTTTGTTAATTGACTTACAAGTTCATCTGTAGAATCATATATATTATTCAATCGTTCTTCTAGTGCCAACTCATTTATATGTACTAAGAAAAAAGAGATGAACTCTAATTTGACATCATTTCTGAAATTCCCTTTTTTCTGTTCTATTATTATATACTTCAAGGATAAATCTCTTTGAAATTCGATTTTACTTAGCATATAATCTTTCAAGTGTGGGTTGTCTTGCTTAACTATGTCACGAATTAGATCTGGACTGATTTCCTTTACAGAACTCATAATATAATATATAAGCTCCATAACCTTTTCTATGAATGGTATGTTTCTATTGAATATTTGCTCATAATCAACAGCCATAGTACTATAATTTTCATCAAGTATTTCTTTGATTATGTCATATTTGTTCTCGTAGGCACGGTAGAAGGTCATTTTGCTTAGACCTGAGTCTTCGCAGATTTGGTCAACAGAGGTTTTACTAATACCCTGTTTCCATATTAGCTTTCTAGTTGAATCTAGAAGTCTTTTATGTGTAGCCGCTTTCATGGTAAGCCCCTTATATATAGTTTTGTATAATAGAACGCCCAAATCAAATACGACTTATTAGGCATTACTACGTTAATATCTATTCATTAAAAAGGGTAATGATTAAATTACATAGGCTTTACATCTAGTTTAAATTAATAATTTCTATTCTGTTTTTAAAATAACATTTTGTTAGAAAGTTTACCATTTTTGCTACTAATTAGTAACATTAGTAGTGTTCAATATCTCTTTCTTAAATACAATAACAATTAGTTGGCAAAAAGGTTACAATTTAATTGAACTTTTTTTTAATATATTATCACATTTTTAATTCTTCTCCGTCTTAGTTAGATTGTAAGTCATACTTAACCTAAAAAATAAGAGAAATTTGGAACCCACAACAAGCGACAAAATCGGTATAACCGCATCTATTCTCTGTTTGATTCACTGTCTGGCATTGCCTATAATCTTTACAGTGTCTGCAGATACACTGTATCTTGTGAATCACGAAATGCCAATTATTGATTATATATTCGCTGGAGTCGCACTCATTGCAGCATATTTTGCTGCTCGTAGAACCACTAATCCAAAGATAAAACTTGCATTTGGTATAGGATGGGGATTATTCATACTTGGCGTGTTACTCCATGATAATCCATATCTGTTTGTTTCGTTGCATATAGGCTCTATCATACTAATAGTAACACATCTGAAAAACATACAGAGTTGTGGTCTAAATTTCAAAAAACCAAAAGAATCTCAATGAGAAACGAAATAACATTAATACTAAAAGAAATCGCAGAGTTATTGGAACTAAAAGGCGAGAATCATTTCAAAACTAGAGCTTACTCTAATGCCGCCGCACTTATCTCTGATGACAATATAGATATAGAAAGACATGTAAGAGAAGGTACGCTTCGTGAGATAAACGGTATAGGCCCAGCACTTCAAGAGAAGCTAACTCAGTTCGTAGAAACGGGGAAAATGGATTATTACGAAAAGCTAAAAGCTGAAATTCCTCAAGAAATGATTGACATTAGCAAGATTAAAGGAGTAGGTGCTAAAAAGGCAAAATCATTAGTTGAAAAACATAATGTGAAGTCCGTTGATGAACTAGAAGAAATGGCGAAGAACGGTCAGTTAGAAGCACTAAAAGGATACGGAGCTAAATCGGCACAGCTAATACTAGAGTCAATCAATGAGAATAAGCAATACGAGAACAAGTTCCGATTGGACAAAGCATATAAAGCCGGTAAATCTATACTTGAGCTGCTCAAAAACACTGGTGCTGTAAAGAAAGCTAGTTCTGCTGGTCAACTTAGAAGATGGCTAGAGGTTATAGATAATATTGATTTTGTAGTAATCACAGAAGATTTGGAACTATTGGAATCTGAGCTACAAAAGGAATTCAGCATTACAGTAAATAGTGATACTATCACATTCAATTATGACAGAATACCAATTACATTGCACTTAGCAGATGATGACAATTTCGGTGTAGTATCGCATAATCTTAGCTGCTCAGATGAGTATTTATCTGTATTCAAGGACGTAGCGAAAAATACTTTTACCCTCAAAGATGATAAGATATATGATGGGGACAAGCAAGTCAGCATAAGCTCCGAACTAGAGCTCTACGAAAAGTTAACAATGCAGTACGTAGAACCCGAGAATAGGGAAGATGCACAAGCATTGCAATATGCAATCACTAGTGGATTACCTAAGCTAATAGAAGAATCGGATATGAAAGGTATGCTCCACTGCCATAGCACTTGGAGCGATGGGCTGAACAGCATAGAAGAAATGGCGCTAGAATCGAAAAGGTTGGGATATTCTTACTTTGCTATTTGTGATCATAGTAAGACAGCAGTCTATGCTAATGGATTATCAGAAGAACGCGTATTAGCACAGCACAGAGAGATAGACGAGCTAAATAGCCGTGACTTAGGAATAAAAATACTGAAAGGAATAGAATCGGATATTTTGAATGATGGTAGCCTTGATTATGATGAGGAAATACTGAAGAAATTTGACCTAGTTGTTGCCTCTGTACACTCAAATTTTACTATGAGCAAATCGGATATGACTGACAGAGTAATCCGAGCAGTTATGAGCCCTTATACTACTATATTGGGTCATCCTACTGGACGATTATTGCTAAAAAGAAAGGGTTATGAGATAGACCAACACGCTGTTATAGACGCTGCTGCAGAATACAAGACAATAATTGAAATTAACGCCAATCCGCATAGATTGGATTTAGATTGGCGGCTAATAGGTTATGCTAAGCAGAAGGGAGTTAAGATTGCAATAAATCCAGATGCTCATAACTTACGTGGATTACAGCACGTAATGTATGGTATCCGAATGGCAAGAAAAGGGTGGCTCACTCACAACGATGTAGTGAACACTTACAGTTACACAAAATTCAGAATGAATTGTTTAAGCAAATGAAAAAATTAATAATAATACTATTCTTACTAGCTGTATCACTGCAAGCTAATACGTCCAAAATACTTATTAGCAACGTAGCCCAAGGTACTGGTGCAGATTCTATTAGCATACACAAAATATATACAGCTACTAAGTTAGCAGTAGATATGACATCTAAATATATAGCCATATCAGATTCGGTACGAAAACAATTGTCAGATAATTCTACAACTAAAATCAACTCCGACTCTATCGCAAAAGTATTAGATGCTAGCTACTTCCTATCTTCATCTATTGATGTATTCCATGGAATGTTAAGAGCAAATGTAACTATGGTGGATACCAAGACAAAGAAAGAGAAAAATGGCTTTGGTTATGCTGATTTGCGTTATGTAAAAGACGGTAACAAAATATATGATGTAGCACTATTAACGGCATTGCAAAGAGCTATGATGAACGTTACTGCTGATGACACTCTTTATAATCACCAACCGAAAGAATATAGAACAAAGCCTGTAAAATCTTTGGTCATTGGTGGGTTTATGTTTGACGATAGCAATTCGCCACTAATCTGGAAGATATTCAATAATAAATCTGTAATGTCCTATTTCGCTTCGGAAACTATATACCAAGCAGCAAAGGAATCAGAAGATTACGCTGTGTATGACCTCAACTCAAGAGATTCAATGTATGCTGCTTTTAATCTGTATTTGATGGAAAATTTCACTCCACCAAGTAATACTGAACTAAAGATACTAAACACTTTCGCAGTAGAAAACTATATATTTGGTTCTATAAAAAGAGTGAAGAGTCACGCAGAAGTTAAGATAGTGTTGACAGAACTAAAAGACGGTAATTTGAGCATAGTCCGCAGTGAAGTAGCCCGTCTAGAAGACGACTATAAGGACGATTTTGAAAAATTGATAAAGACAATGACGAATAAGGTATTACTCATTGATGACAGTAAAGGGGTAGGAGAATAGCTCCCCGTCTTTCACTACTCCAAAGTAATATGCACCTTGCGACAGCCCAGCAGTACTGAATTCAATAGGATTGTAGCCTATTATTAATCTTTTTGTACCTAGGTCAACAATAACTCTACCTCTACAGTCATATATCTTCATTTCAACTTCTGTTAGAGTTTGAGAGCTTATATATGCTTCCACAGTTTTGTTAATGGCTACAGGACTAGGATACAGCTTTTCGATGCTGATAGTTCTATTAATCTCAACTTTCGATTGTAATTCAAAAGACTTCAACTTTTCATCTAATTTTCTTACATTCTCACGTATATCAGCTTCGTAATTGCTAGCATTTATACTAAAAAGAACCTCTGTCTTTTTACCAGCAGGTATAAATAGTGGGCCCGCGGAAATTACCATAGAACCATCTTTATTAGGACGGCTGCTTAATCTAGGAATGCCAGAAGTCATAGTCATCTGTTTCTCAGCTTCCGAAAAACCATCGTATATTCCCATTTCCTCTTGGAAAGCGGCATTGTCTATTGCGTAACCATTGAACGGCATTTCCGAATGAAGGTGCACACCTATAACAGGTGTATCATTATCATCTACTATCATAGCATAGCCAGTTCTATCAACTGAATCCATCACGATTACATCATTCTGCCCACCTTCGCTTATATCCCAGTCATAGAATAGCCCAGCATAAATTGAATCCATATCGAATGAATTTTGATTATGTAATATATATCTAAGTAGAATACTATTCCGCAGACCATCTTCTTTAAATAAATATGTCTCGCTTTTCACCTCTATACCCAAAGCTAAAGAATCAAAATTGCCAATACCACCCTCGACTTTATCGGTAAATCTGGAATTAATTACTGAGTAGGAGCCAAAATCTTTTCTATTTATTTTTTCTAGGGAAAACAAGTCCTTATCTTTAACACTAGATCGGTTTCTGATGCCATCCGCCACATACACTTTCTCCTTCTGAGTCATCATAAACCCCCCTTCGAACATTAAATCTGTTGCATCTTTGAACTGGAATCCTATTCCCTGTACATTCTCTGAGAAATCGTTGTAGCCATGGTTACCAGCACTTGTTACGGTCATAGCTATTTCATCATTCTGTAAATTCAGATAAGATGGATTAGCAATGAAGCTAACGTAGAAATCTTGTAATCTCTCACCGTTATGGAAAGCAGTAATCTGTATATTGAAGCTGTAATTTTCTGGAGTTTCCTCTGGAATTGTTATCTCTATATTATCTTTTATACTGAACAATTCCCCCGAAGGAATATTCTGAAAATTGAATACTGTATTATCAACATTCACTTTCACATACTTATCGTTTCCTATGAGTAATTGTAGATTTTCAATATCATCTAATACATTTTCGAATACTAAATCTAGTTTAAGTTTTGAGCCAGCATTTATAATTCCGAATGGATTATCTGATGTTACAATTTCCTCTTTTAGATTAATAGCTATGTTATTCTCCTTTGTGATTGCCTTATACAGGTTCAATCGCCCACTACCAACTAATCCCTCAAACCCGGGGTTCAGCTCATCTATATTATCAGTATTTACTATAATCAGCGATTTGATTTGCTGAGCAGTATAGTCTGGGAACTGAGAACGAAGAACAGCAGCCGCACCAGCTGCCACAGGCGAAGCCATAGAAGTACCACTTTTATAATCATATTTGTTATTAGGAACAGTAGAGTATATGAAAGTACCCGGTGCAGAAATATCTACTCTAGTGTTATAATTAGAAAACCCCGAACGAACATCATCATCAGCAGAAGAAGCAACAGACAAAACACCATCGTAAGAAGCAGGGTAGAATGTCTGGTTCCTATTATTGTTACCAGCGGCAGATACTATTAGCGTCCCTAGCTCCGTTACTGCTTTCACAACTAAAGCATTGGACTGTGAAAACCCTGTACTCCCCCAAGAACAGTTGATAACATCAGCACCCATCATAGCGGCATAGAGCAAGCCATCGAACTCATTATACACCGAATTATCCAATCCGAAATCTGGCCCAATTTTAACAGGAAGTATCTTAGCTAGAGGTGACACCCCTGCTACTCCAACGCTATTATTCACCTGAGCGGCAGCTATACCAGAGACGTGCACTCCGTGGTCTCCACCATAACTAGGATCATTGTCAAATCCACTCTCAGAGCCAAAATCCCAACCGCGCCAATCATCTACGAAACCATTACTGTCGTCATCAATACCATTTGTTGATTTATCATTACCAAACTCATCTTTTCCTTGTTCACCGGGATTGTACCAGACTTGATTTTTTAAATCCTCGTGATCGAAGTCTATACCTGTATCCACAATGCCTATTAGTACCGTGTCACCTGTCATTAGATTCCAAGCATCGAATGCCTTTATAAGATAAAGATGATATAATTGATTCAAATCAGGATCGTTCGTTTCATTCGCTATAATATAGCTTTTCGGGATTGGCTCTGCGTACTCTACATTAGGTCTATTAGCAAATAGCTTTGCCATTTTCACGGGGTCTATTTGCTCGTTGAATGTTAGTTTCTGTACTTTGCCCAACTCATATAGCAAAGAATCAGCCGTTCGAGAGCGCTTTCCTAGATTATATCTCCTCAGATCAAACGCAGGGGTAATAGTATATTGAGACGAGCTTGATTGCAGCTTCGCCTCTTTGCTATCAGTGTATTTCACGTATATAGCATTAGTGTGATACATCTCTTGAGCAAAAATCAAAGATGAAGATATCAGCAGAATAAATATAAAAATAAGTTTTTTCATGTTTTACTATAACAAATGAGTAGTGTTTTTCGTTACATAATGTTGCAAATATTGACTAAAATAACTTTAATTAATATTTTTGTAAACAATTTAATCAATAGTGAAGACATTGTTAAAATTAGAAAACGAAATATATCTATATATCTTATTAGCATTGCCCATTTTAGTGCTTTTTTATTTTATATATAGAGCTCGACGCAAAAAACTTTTGTCCAAATTCGCTACACAAATAGCACTTGCTAGGCTTGCACCCAATGTATCTACATTCAAGAATAGCTTGAAGTTTATACTCATATTAATAGCTTTTTCATTGATGGTACTGGGGTTAGCTAATCCGCAAATAGGTACGAAGATGAAAGAAGTGAAGCGAGAAGGTATAGAAGTAGTAATAGCAGTCGATGTATCCAATAGTATGTTGGCAGAAGATATTCGCCCTAACAGATTGGAACGAGCTAAATCTGCAATCAAGAGACTAATAGACGATTTGAAACAAGATAAAATAAGCATCGTCTTGTTTGCAGGGGATTCGTTCCTCCAATTGCCTTTGACTACCGACTACTCGGCAGCAAAACTTATGGTATCTACTATGAGTACTAACCTAATAGAAAAGCAAGGAACTGCAATAGGTAGTGCTATAGAGCTAGGATTAAAATCATTCTCGGATGATGATAAAGTTAATAAGGTAATGATAATAATTACTGATGGCGAGAACCACGAAGATGACGCACTAAGTGCTGCCAAAATTGCAGTGGAGAAAGGCGTAATCATTCACACAATCGGTATGGGTTCTGTAGATGGTGGTCCGATACCTAACATCGTGAATGGTCAATCCAAAGGGTATCTAACGGACAATCAAGGTAAAACAGTAGTTTCCAAATTGAATGCTAATATGCTGAAAGAACTAGCTTCTATTGGTGGTGGTAATTTTGTACGTGCTTCTGGTGGAGATTTTAACCTCGGTGATTTGATTGACGATATTGCTAAGATGGAAAAAACAGAATTCGAAGCAAAAGTATTCACGGATTTCGAAGATAGATTCCAATATGTGTTCTTCTTTGCTCTCTTTGTGTTAGTTTTGGAAATGCTAATAAGTGATAAAAAGAATAAGACATTCACAATGAAAAAAATAATAGGAGAAGATAATGACTAAAATCAGCATATTCGTAGCCCTATTTATATTTATAGGTAGTACTGCTTTTTCTAAAGAAGAGGCAAGTAAGTTCATTTATAATGGTAATAATAGCTATAAAAGTAATAATTATAAAGATGCAGAAATTGATTATCGAAAATCACTAGAAAAAGATCCTAATTCGAGTATTGCAAAATATAATTTGGCTAATTCACTTTACAAGCAAGGCAACTACCAAGAAGCTATGGATAAATACAAAGAGCTTTCTGGAGAAAATTTCTCCAAAAGAGAGCTATCTAAAGTATTCCATAATCTGGGTAATTCTTTATTAGAGGACAAGAAATACAAAGAAAGTGTAGATGCATATATAAATGCATTGAAGAATAACCCTAAAGATGAAGACACAAAATATAATCTAGCTTATGCACAGGAAATGCTAAGAAAGCAAGAGCAGCAAGATAAGAACAAGGATAAAAACAAAGACAATAAAGATAAAGACGACAAAAACAAGGACAAGCAAGACCAAAATAAAGACAAAGACGGCGATAAGAATAAAGATAAAGACGGTCAAAATAAGGACGACCAAAACAAAGATCAACAAGATAAAGATAATAAGCAAGGCGATAAGGACAAAGATAAACAGAACGATAAGAAAGACGGCAAAGACGGTCAGCAAGATGAGAACAAAACTGGTGACAAAGACCAAGCAGAAAGTGGTCAAAAACCGAAAATCTCTAAGCAAGACGCTGAGCGTATTTTGCAAGCTATGATGAATGATGAGAAAGAACTACAAAAGAAACTAAGAAAACTAAAATCTAAGTCTAACAAGACAGAGAAAAACTGGTAATGAAACTAAGAGTATCGATATATTTATATTTAAGTATTTTTATGTCCTTCGTTGCATTAGGACAAGAACCTCAATTTACGGCTGCCGTTAGTGGTAATCCTGTAGTGCAGGGTGAACCATTCCGGGTGCAATTCAGTGTCAATACTGATGCCTCCAATTTCAGGCCTCCGAGCTTCGACGGATTTGAGGTAATTAATGGGCCGTCCCAATCGAGCAGCACTCAGATTATTAACGGTCAATTCAGCCGTTCGCTTTCGTTTACTTATGTTTTAAAAGCGAACAAAGTCGGCACGACTACTATACAACCGGCATCTATACAAGTTGAAGGCAAGAGATTACGTTCGAATACAATAGATATGCGAATAGTAGAGCCATCGCAAGCAGAGAAAGAGAGACGCGAACAAGCCGCAGACCAAGAAAAATCTTTGCGTGGTCAAGCAATTGACATCATTAAAAATAATCTATATCTAAAGACTAATGTCTCTAAAACTAGCGCTTATGTAGGTGAGCAAGTTACCGCTAGTTTCAAGTTATATGTGAATGGCGAGCTGAACGTAGTTGGATTAGAGATGGAAAGCTCACCAATACTTAATGGATTTTGGAGTCAAGAAATTGACCTCGGTGAAGTACAATGGCAAAGAGAGCAAGTCAATGGTGTATGGTTCAGAGTAGCTACTCTTAAGCAAGTAGTTCTATTCCCACAGCAAAGCGGAAAGCTAACTGTTGACCCGTATGAATTCAAAACAGTAACTAGACTACAAACGAATAGTCAATCGAATAGAAGACGCAGTATGTTCGACGATTTTTTCAATCGCGGATCTTACAAAGACTTTGAGTATAAACTTAGCTCAAACGCAATATCAGTGAACGTGAAACCATTACCAGATGGCGCACCAGCTGGATTCAACGGAGCTGTTGGTACTTACGAAATGAATGCGTGGGTAGATAATACTAAAACTGTAGCTAATGAGCCTGTCACCCTAAAAGTAAAAGTATCAGGTAAAGGAAATCTAAAACTATTCGACGCACCTACTATAAAGTTGCCACCGGATATGGAGACATTTGATCCAAAAACTGCTGACAATACGAAAGTATCACTAGCGGGTATGTCGGGCGATAATATATTCGAATTTCTGATAATACCTCGTAGAGAAGGGCAATACAAAATAGAGCCTGTTACGTTCTCTTACTTTGATTTGACTACTAATAGCTATAAGACAATAACTAGCAATGAGTTCATAATCAACGTAGGGAAAGGCAGTGGCGATGGTAGCTCGAACGTGTCTGGTGTTAGCCGTGCCGAGCTTCAATTATTAGGTAAAGACATACGATATATAAAAACTGATACCGAGTTAGTTGCTAAATCAAAAACTGGATTTTTTGGTTCGCAAGTGTTCTATATACTATTAATGCTGCCGTTCATCCTATTTCTAATACTATTCCTACTGCTAAGTAAGCGTAGAAAGGAAGATGAGGACACTGAGCTAATGAAAAACAAGCGAGCGAGCAAATTAGCTAAGAAAAGATTATCGGCCGCTGGTGAAGCTCTAAAGGCTAATGACAGCAACAAATTCTACGAAGAAATAACAAAAGCTCTTTGGGGATATATTTCAGACAAGTTGAATATACCTGTTTCGGAGTTGAACAAAGATGTAGTACGTACAAAATTAGCACAAATCAATGTAGATGAAACTCAGATAGACAGTTTCCTAAAAACATTAGAAGAAAGTGAGTTCGCTAGATATTCGAACTCAGCAAATACATCGGATAGAATGAACGAAGTATATGAAAAATCGGGTACAGTAATAACAAATATAGAGAGGGGTATAAGATGAGAAAACTAACACTATTACTCTTGTTACTCGTTATTCCCGCTGCACTATTCGCTAGCTCCGTAGAGCAGCTATTCAACAAAGCAAATGACGCATACGCGAATAAGAAATATGCCGATGCTATCAATATATACGAGCAAGTAATTGACTCTGGATATGTATCAGCAGAGTTATACTATAATCTAGGAAGTGCGTACTATAAAACTGATAATATATCATTCGCTATACTCAATTTCGAACGTGCGGATAAACTTAGCGATGACGAAGATATAGACCACAACTTAGCAATAGCAAGATTGAAAACTATAGACAAAGTAACCCCTGTAGAACAGATATTCATAGTCGATTGGTTAGACGCTTTTCGAGATAATCAAAACTCAGCTGGGTGGTCGTATTGGACTATAGTGTTTATGTGGGTAGTATTTACCTTCTTCGCTCTGCTCATATTCAGCAGACGCACCGCAATAAAGAAAGCATCATTCCTTGGAATAGTAACATCGCTGATGCTGTTTTCGTTATCATTTTACTTTGCATATAGTACAAACGAACGCGAATACGTAAAGCAATTCGCTATACTAACATCGCCAAGTGCCTATGTGAAAAGCTCGCCTGACGACAAGAGCCAAGACCTATTCATACTCCACGAAGGAGTGAAAATGGAAGTGCTAGACCGAGTCGGGGATTGGAATAAAATCCGCTTAGACAATGGCGAAGTAGGGTGGATTGACAAAAGCAGCTTTAGGCCGATATAGCGAATAGATTTAGAAATGAAAAAGCTACCGAGGGAGCTTTATTTATATTTAGGTATTCTCTTACCCTTTCCGAATCAATATAAACAAAGAGATTTAGTAAAATAAGTGTACATAAGAATAATTTAATATTATAATAATTTTAAATTCTGTATATTAGTGCTTTATTAATAACGCGTTGAAAAAATATAGAAAAATTAAGCAACATAGATCTAATAAATGGACTGAAAAAAAAAGACAGAAAATGCTACAATTATCTGTACCACAACTACTCTGCAAAGTTGTATGGAATTGCTCTGCATATAACCCAGAAAGCAGATATAGCTGAAGACGTTCTCCAAGAGACCTTCATCAAAGTATTCAAATATGTCCATAAGTTCGATGATTCCAAAGGTACTCTCTTTACTTGGATGCTCAATATTTGCCGTAATGGTGCTATTGATAAAATCAGATATGGCAAAGAAAGTAAAAAAATCCAATTCGACTCTCTAAACGTAGATATGGTATCTGAAACAAACCCAGAAATAGAATTAGCAAATGCTGAGCTGTGGAATTGTTTAAATAGTCTTGACAAAGACCACAAGGAAATATTAAAGCTCTCCTACTACTATGGGTATTCGCACTCCGAAATATCAAAAAAATTAGGTATGCCCTTTGGTTCAGTAAAATCAAAAATTAGAATAGCTATAAGAGAGCTAAGAAAAATATACCCATGATTGATATTAAACAATATATAGAATCTGGCATTTTGGAGGATTATTTATCTGGTACACTTACACCTGCTGAACGTTTAGATGTAGAATCCACCGTAGATAAATATCCTGAGATTGCACAGGAATTAGCTTCGATGAGCTTGAGCCTATCAGTAATGGCTGATATTGGTGAAATACGTCCCGCCGACTATATGGAAGATCGAATATGGACAGAGATACTAATTACAAATTTGGATGATCAAGAATCAACGACTAATACTGAAACGAAAGTAATTCCGAAAACCTCAAAACTACCTTACATTCTTACTGTAGCTATTGCTATACTGGCTTTTGTAACTATTTATTATTTGATAATAGCAAATCAGAAGTTAGACGTAGCGAACAAAAAGATTACAGAGATAGAACAAGTAAATACAAAACTTCAAACAGATGTCGATTTATTGAAATATAACCTAGATTCTTTAGTAACATTATCCAATTTATACGATACTGAAAATGCTCGATACTACGTAATGAACGCTAACCGAAGAAATGCACCCAATTCAATAGTCATTCTAATATGGGACAAATCAAACAAAAAATTATATCTAGATGT
Source organism: Ignavibacteriae bacterium HGW-Ignavibacteriae-4 (assembly GCA_002839765.1). Classification (GTDB taxonomy): domain Bacteria; phylum Bacteroidota; class Ignavibacteria; order Kapaibacteriales; family UBA2268; genus PGYR01. Next base: position 38,211 of record PGYR01000005.1, on the reverse strand, counting down.
AAAGCAACTTCCTAACTCCAATGCTGGGAAAAAATACTACCTATGGGGAATTACCCAAATAGGCCGTCAAATTAACCTCGGTAGTTTCCTTCACGATGGTAATAGTCAGATTATAGAACTAGAAGGGATTAGAGATGCTGTACGATATATCTTAACCCAAGAGAAGGAATCAGGTGTCAAATACCCTACTATGTCCAAAGTTTATACTACAGCAGACGTGTATTAAACTAATCTTCTAGTGCAAAGAATGAAAATAAAGGCTCCACATTAATAGCTTTTGTTTACATATACCGAATTTCACTACCCCAAATACATCTTAGCCCAATTGTAGATAATATCAGCCGTTTTGATGGCATTACCCTCATCCATAATCAGGTGGCCATAGTTGTTAAGCATTATATAGCTGCGGTGTCCGCGTACCTGTGCTAATATCTTGCGTGCTTCGTCTAGCGATACAGTATCGTCGTCTGGTGAGTGTAGCACTAATATCGGTTTTTTCAACTTTGATAAGTCATATTCCTTACTGTTGGTAGTTAGGTCGTCGAAGAAATCTTTAGTAAGTGTGAATTCTATACCGCCAATTGTACGTTTGGATGCACCTTTCTCCTCGGCTTCCTTTACGTTACGGTCTAGTACGTGACAGAGATGATCGGGAGTAGATGGTGCTGCAATCGTTACCAATATTTCCATTGGGTCATATTCCATAGCAAACTTCATCATTGCTGAACCGCCCATAGAATGGCCTATTCCGAGCTTTGGAGCTTCGTAATTCTCTTCCAACCACTTCGCTGCTAGTCGAATATTTTTCAGATTGGTGGAGTATGTAGTCTCTGCGAAATCTCCTTCCGAATCGCCTAACCCTGGGAAATCAAAACGCAACAGCGCGATACCATGTGAAACTAGCTGCTTTGAGATATGTTTTAGAACTCTAATATTCTTAGTGCAAGTGAAACAAGGTACATATATACAAAAGTACTTTGGATATCCTTCATCAGGTAAATCGAGTTCTGCTGACATCTCGTAGCCGTCGTGGCCCTGTATAGTAAATCTTTTTATTTTCATTTCTGTGACTTTTTTGATTGCAAGTTAAGAATAAAATAGACGGATGAGTGTTTGGGGGTGGTAGTAATTAGATTTTTTATTAGAGTTTTTCATATATTGTAAAAATAGTCAATAGATAACAAATAGAATCTTAATAATTCGGTAATATCATGGACAAAAATACAAAATTCAATTTGAAAATATTTCAAATCGATAAATCATACTATGAATTTAAAGATAAATCACCTCAAGAGATTATTGACATTATTAAAGCAAATCATATTAGACGTTTGCATAATGATTATGATGATGTTACTGGACTAACTCCGAAAGTAACTCACTTTCTGGATGGAGAATTTGAGTGTTGGTCTTATTCATTTAATCAACCAAAAGACAAAAACTATTGGACAATATTCTTACCAGAAGACTTGACTTATGGACATAATTTTAAAATAACTGAGTTTTCATTTGTTTTATTCATAAAATACAATTTACAAATTTACTGTGTTATTAGTGGTTCTGGAATCAATGTGATTAAAAAATTTATTCAACCAAGTTATGGGTTAGATATATATCAGAAAATTGCAAGTCCAGAAGATGATGTAATACTAAATCTTCAGACAAGAGGCGTCGCAAACAATATTTCACAAAAAAGTCAAATTTATAATTTTGAACAAAGTTTATCTGAAGAATTGAATTATTCAGAAGTACCTATTAAATTGAAAGTTAAAATCAGAAATGAATTAAAAAAAGGTTTGTTTAGGAAATATAACAATGATGATAATTTGAATATACTAGAAGTCGGATCTTATTTTTTTCTAAGGACAAAATTAGATTATTATGATCTAAAACAATTAATAATGGACCTTAATGAAATAACTGAAAAAAGAGAATCTAAACAATTATCTTTATTTTACAGAATTTCAGATTCAGAGCTAGTATATAAACTCGATAAGGAATTAAAAAGCAAAATTATTGATGACATTTTATCTCATGGCTCACCATCATTCACAAAGAATTCAATAGAAATTATCGAAATTGTCCATCCTTCTAAGTTAGAAAGATTTTATGAGTGCGATTCATATTTGATAAGGTTTAAAAACTCAAGAAAGAGTGATGATAGAATAATTATGGAAAGATCTAATCTTTATTATGAATGTACTAAGTTAATATACAATGATTTAAATGCTATTGATGATAGATTTACCGCAGAACAGAGACTGTTAACAACAAACATAAGAGGTTTAATGGGTAAGAGGGAAGTAACTTATGCAACATTCTATTCTCATGTAACCGCTGAGTTAGACTATGGTAATAAATATTTTAGAATTGATAATCATTGGTATTTACTAGAAGATAGATTTCTCAAATTAATGAATGATGACGCAATTAGTTATTATTCGAAGTATAGATTAGAAGACAAAGTGCTATTGCCTTGGAATAAAAATGATGACGAAGATTCTTATAACTTAAGCCATTCTAATCTAACTAGCCATATAGTGATGGATAAATTAATATTTGATAATATTGAGTTATGTGATATTTTAGTTTTCAATGAAGATAAAGTTTATTTTATTCATGTAAAAAATGATTTTAACACGAAACTGAGAGAATTATACATACAAATAATACTATCAGCAAAAAGATTATCAAATGACCTAAAAAACCATTCAGGAAGCAATTATCTAAGAAATTCTATATTGAAATATATCAACACCAAACAAGATCAAAATTTAGAAATAGATAAAATTATGAATAGGATTACAAAATCTAAGATTACATTTGTTATGGCTTATAAAAGTAATTTAAAAAAAGGATCAAACGCAATAGAAAGAATTGAACTAAGTAAATCAAATATCGCAAAATATTCGATAGTTCAAGTTGTTAAGGAAATGCAACAATTTAACTTTGATATTAGGTTAATAGATATTTCGGAAATAGATTCGCTTACAACTGATTAACTAACGCTGCTATTTGTTCCATTAGCTGGTACGCATCTGCGAAATTCTTTTCAGTTCCATAGTTCATTTCCACTTGGTAATCGCCAACTGTATTCTTTAATTCATATGTTTGTTTAGCACCTCCTTTTTCACTTCCGTCACTAACTGTACCGAAGGATTTTCCCATTCCTCCTTTCTCTTGACTCTTATTTCTTTCTTTTACTACTATAACCAAATCTTCATCTCCATGTACATATCTACAAACACCGTTTCTTTGATTACTAGAGGAAACCATTGATTCGGTTTCAATTTGACTTTGATTCCATCCAAGCAAAGCAGCGATTTGGCTGATATCAACTTCCTCACAAACGTTTATATTGTTGCCAGTATCAGGGTTTGCCTTTAGGTTAATGTTCGATATTCCTAAGAGTAGAATGCTAATTATAATAAGTGCAGTTTTCATGACATTCAAATTCCTTGATGTGATTTATTTAGTTTAATCATACCAACTTAATAATATTTTAAAAATAATACAAGAGGAAATAGATGGTTTTTTTATTTTATAATTAACTCAGCAACCTTAACCCACATAAATCCTCCCTTAACAAGGAGGACTTACTGTGATATAATAGTTATATTATCATATCTATCTTACAATCTTGTTCAGAATAATAGACTCTTTACTTCGACTAGGCTCAGCACAGGCACTCCACTTCGTTCTGTTCAGAGTGACGTATTGACAATATATTGGCGGAGTTGAGACGTATTCAATACGTCTCTACAGTTCATGTAAAAACTATTAATCCATTTAATCTGTGATTCAGATATATTTCAAATCAACTTCAACTTTTCTTATATTACTCTGCAACTTTTTTCAGTTTCATCGCACTTATACTTTGTAGATGATAAACAGGATTAGATGAGTAAACAAAAACAAAGAGCTTTTTTAGAACTATTCGAGCCGATCAGAAAGGACTTGTCCCGATTTGTGATGGCGATGGCGAATAGTTCTTTTGATGCGAAGGACATAATAAATGAGACTTTGCTGATTGCCTATGAGAACTTTGGACAAGTCAAAGAACGAGCGGCATTCAAAAGTTATTTGTTTACCATCTCTAGTAGAATCTACAAAAATGGAATAGTCCGTAATGGACGAATAGATTACAGAAGTGAGCTGAATGAAAACTCATTGGTCGTTAGGAATATTGCTGAAGTGGAGTTAGATGTTCAGAATCTATACTCAGCTTTGGAGCTATTACCACCAGAGCAGAAAGAAGCAATAGTGCTATTCGAAATCTCTGGTTTCAAGATTTCGGAGATAGCCGAAATGCAGCAATGCACTGAATCGGCAGTCAAATCACGACTGAAAAGAGGTAGAGAAAAGCTATCCGAAATACTAATCGAAAAAAAAACTATTCCAAATGATAATGAGAGCGAACGAGTGTATAAACTAAAGGTATCCAAATGAGTCAATTGGACAAATATTTTGAAAAAGCAAGGAACGTAGAGCCCATATACGAAGAGGACGATGCGAAGAAACTGCTTTATGGCAAATTGAGCGATGGGGGCATTGCAACTAATTTGTACAACAAAATAAAGGTATTTCCAATGATAACAGCGATTATCACATCAGTAGCGACTATTGCTACAATAGCGTTTTTTAGTTTGTCTTCACCCGAAGTAAGGGTAGAGCAACCGAGTAAAATTATATCACAAAGCAGCAATACAAATGCTGAAATAGACACGCCTAAAAATAAGCCAACACAGACTAAGACTAGTATTATCAGTTTGCAACCAGTACAAAATGAATTAGTTAATAAGAAAGAAGTCACTCCAAAAACTGATGAGAATAGGATTGACATAAAGTCAGTGAACTCGCTAAAACTTACAAAAGATGAGTTAGCAAAGCTAGGTATAGAAATAATTGGCAAAAATTTCAAAGTCAATGCATTCGACAAATATACTTATACTATCAATCAGAATAACGAAAAGCAACGCGACTACTATAACAAAGATGAAGACCACGACGCTTGGCCTACTCCTGCAATGGTGACTACTTCCACTGGCTTCAAGACTCTTACTTTGTTCAAGAAAGGAAATGTGGAGGCGACCGTGGAAAGGTATTCAGATATTGAGAACGGTTATTCCAAACAAACGACAAACATAGAACAGAGTATTAATGCAGATTCTGATATTGATAAAACGGCAAATTTATTTTACAATCCAAAACTAAGGGATAGTCTTCAATCAGCTGCTGATAGTTCTTTAAAGAATCAATTTTTGAGACAAGTACAAAGCAATTCTAAGATGAGAGACTTACTTCAAAGGGAATCGGATAGTTTGGAGGTAATTGAGATTCATAAAGAAAGTATAATAAATCTAGATACAAGTTTTGATGATAAAACAGTATTTGAATCGTCGGACAACATTCATGATCTAAACAAAAGAGGTACAAGCTCAACTATAGACACAATTGCTGAAAATGAATATCTTATAAAAAGTGATGAACCAATACGAATAAAAATACACAATTATAATCCGAATATGAAGGTTATAAACTCGGAGAAATTCAAAATTATAGGGAAAGACACAATTTATGAGAAGGATTCTTATATAAGTGATATTTCTCAGCCAAGAGAGTTTTCAAAGGAAGAAAAAGAGAGAATGAAGAAGAGGGGGACAAAAGTTTATCATATAGAAAATGTAAGTTCTGTGACTATCAATAATGTTACAATGCAAGATTCTAATATCGTTGATATAAAAGACAATAAACAGAATATCAAAACAGAAATTGAAGTAGATGAAGGAGAGAATAATCAAGAATTTACACTAAAACCTGGTCAAAAAGTGTGGGGAGATGAAGATAATGACTCGAATAATAGTAGTTCAAAACTGTACTCAAACATGTCATTCGATTTTCTTGAATATAACATAAACGAATTAATCCCTATTGAAATTAGTTTTGATGGAGTGAATACTGACTTTATAGTTTGGTACGAGGCAACTGAGGATTTCCTAAAAAGATTACCAAAGAATATATTAGAGAAAATCAACCCAGAATTGGTTGCATTAACAGAGCAAAATGATCATTGCGAAAATGAGCCGATAGAGAAGAAAGATGCTGTTATGGATGTATGGAGCGGTTGTTCGGGAGCTATCAAGGAAATGAAAGTATTCCCAAATCCAGCTACTTCTAATTCCAATGTAGAGTTTGAGTTGGAAGATAGCAGAGTAATCTCAATTTCAATTTATGATTTATCAGGAAAGCTGATTAAGAATGTAAAAACTGGAATGTCACTCGGCAAAGGTAATACGAGTGAATCACTAAATCTAACAGGTGTAAACCCCGGATTGTACTATGTAGTAGTTAAATCCGAGAAAGGAGAGCAAGCACTTCAGAGAATAATAATAGAATAAACCCTCATCCTCATGTTAAGCCCAAGGCCTGTACCACTTCGGTGGTATGGGCTTTTTTATTTTATATTTGGCTCTTCGTAGAGACGTATTCAATACGTCTTTACAGTTCGTAACAAAAACAAAGAAGACTCTTCGGTTGCTACGCTGCCTCAGAGTGATGAGTACTTTGTGACCTCGGGGTAAAAAAAATAAATAATCTTTTTTTCTTGCAAGTTAAAATATATTTCTTAATTTCGTGTCGTATGTTTACGACATAAAGAAAAAACAAATATTTGAGTTATCATGATATCTAATAAATCGGAAATATTTCCAGCCGAGCAGCAGCAGGCCGCTGTCTATGCTAAGGCAATATCTCACCCAGCGCGCATTGCTATACTTAGGTTTTTGGCCGAATCCAAAGTATGCATAACAGGTGATATAACAGATGCCATTCCACTGGGGCGTACTACTGTGCTTCAGCATTTGCAAGTGTTGAAAGACAGTGAGCTTATAACCGGTGACATCGATGGGAAGAGGGTGTGCTATTGCATAAACTCTGACCGATACGATGAGATGAAACAACTTTTTGACGAACTATTAAAGAAAATAAATCCAATTAATTGCTGCTAAGAGGTAGTATTATGAAAATGCATGTTAGTTTATATGTGGCAGATGCCGCTAGAACAAAAGAATTTTATGAGCTTTTTTTCAATCAAAAAGCTACAAAAGTGAAAAGTGATTATGTGAAATTTGAGCTTGAGAATCCAGCTCTAGTAATCAGCTTTGTACAAAATAAAGACCGAGTAAAGTCTAATTTCGGTCACTTAGGTTTCGTAGCAGACTCGCTAGACGTAGTGGTAAATAGGCTAGAGCAAGCGAAGAGCAATAACCTCGACGTACTAGAAGAAATGGGTACTAATTGCTGTTATGCAAATCAGGATAAGTTTTGGGTGACTGACCCAGACGGTCACCAATGGGAAATTTATACTTTCAATAGTGACGTTGAGTTCAACGATCCAAAGTATGCTTCGACTGACGCCACTGCTTGTTGTACTCCACAGGTTGATAATGATTGCTGTACTACTGAAGCAGAATCTGCTTCTTGCTGTACACCACAAGCACCGATTAAACTCGGATAAATGATGACGGAAAAACGCTTAAGTTTTTTAGACAACTACCTAACGCTATGGATATTTATTGCCATGGCGTTAGGCGTTGCTCTTGGGTACTTCGTACCATCTATGCCATTATTAATCGATTCTATGAGCAAAGGAACTACGAATATTCCAATAGCAATCGGGTTGATTATAATGATGTATCCACCACTTGCAAAAGTCAATTATAAACTATTGCCACAGATATTCAAAAACACCAAAGTACTGTCAATCTCACTCGTACTAAACTGGATTATAGGTCCAGTGCTGATGTTCTTGCTTGCTATCACTTTCCTCCATGATTACCCAGAGTATATGGTAGGGCTTATTCTCATCGGTCTGGCTCGATGCATAGCAATGGTGCTTGTATGGAATGATTTGGCAGAGGGGAATAGCGAATATGGAGCAGGATTAGTGGCGCTCAACAGTATATTCCAAGTTTTTACATATAGTTTCTATGCTTGGTTTTTTATCACAATACTGCCGCCTTATTTCGGATTCGAAAGTGCAATTATAGATATTCCTATATCGTTAATCGCAGAAAGTGTAGCAATTTATTTAGGAATACCCTTTTTACTAGGTATATTGAGCCGTACAGTGCTTGTAAAGCTAAAAGGAAAGCAATGGTATGAAAATAAATTTATACCCACTATATCGCCTCTTACGCTAATAGCTTTGTTATTTACTATTGTAGTTATGTTCTCACTAAAAGGAGAGTTGATAGTAGAAATACCGACAGATGTATTAATAATCGCAGTTCCACTACTTATATACTTTGCTTTGATGTTCTTAATCGGATTTTTTATAAGCAAATATATGGGGACTGAATACGACAAAAACGCCGCTATATCATTCACAGCAGCGGGTAATAATTTCGAGTTAGCTATCGCAGTAGCAATAGCCGTATTCGGATTGAATTCGGGGCAAGCATTCGCAGGTGTTGTAGGTCCACTAGTAGAAGTGCCTGCACTAATACTACTTGTTAGAGTATCATTTTGGTTAAAGAAAAAATATTATAGTGGAGAGGAAAAATGAATTTACTAATATTATGCACTGGTAATTCTTGCCGTAGCCAAATAGCAGAAGGACTATTCCGTAAGTATTTGGGAGAAGGACATAACGTATATTCAGCTGGTATAGAGGCACACGGAGTTAACCCAAATGCAATCAAAACTATGGCTGCCATTGGGATTGATATTTCTAATCATACTTCAGATACTATAGATAATCTGCCTATTATAGAGTATGACTACGTATTAACCGTTTGTGACAATGCAAAGGAACGTTGCCCTATATTACCTGGTAATCATAAAAAATTGCACCATAGCTTCCCAGATCCAGCATCTGCTAAAGGAACTGAAGAAGAAGTGGCTGCTATTTTCGCATCGGTAAGAGATGAGATAGATGCTTATGCGAAAGATTTTGTAGAGGGTTTGGGATAAGTCCCTTACCACACACTAATGATAGAAAGAAGAATGAAGATTTGCTAAAATCAAATTTCAGATCAAATAAATATCGTATAATTGTGATAATACACAAGAGAGTAAAATGTCAGAACTTAAAGATGATTATTTAGATAACCACTATATACACAGAAGTAATTGGTTAAGAGCAGCTGTACTAGGTGCGAATGATGGCATACTTTCTACTGCAAGTCTTGCAATAGGAGTTGCTGCGGCAAGTGATTTTAGAGACCCGATTATATTAGCAACGGTAGCTGGATTAGTCGCTGGCGCTTTATCGATGGCAGCAGGGGAGTATGTATCTGTGAGTTCTCAAACAGATGTCGAGCAAGCAGATATTGAGAGAGAAAGGCAGGAATTAGAGGAAATGCCAGAAATCGAATTGTTGCGATTAGCAGAAATTTATGAAAAGAGAGGCCTGAAAAAGCAAACCGCATTAACCGTGGCGAAAGAGCTAACAGCAATAGACCCATTAGCAGCTCATGTTAGAGATGAATTAGGCATAAACGAAATTAGTCAAGCTAAACCTATTCAAGCTGCCTTTGCTTCTGGAGCATCTTTTACGGTTGGTGGTGTACTTCCACTATTGGTAGTACTATTTCTACCAATAAGTAATATGGAATATTATCTATATGGTTCAGCCATTATATTCCTAATCCTACTAGGAGGTTTAGCCGCAAAAACTGGAGGTTCTAGCATAAGTAAAGCAGTAATAAGAATCACTTTTTGGGGAACAGTCGCAATGGGATTGACGGCATTAGTTGGATATCTTTTTGGTGTAAATTTAACCTAGAAAGGAGAATGATAAATGAATATAGTAATATTATGCAGAGCAAACTCTTGCCGAAGTCAATTGGCAGAGGCGCTTTTCAGAAAGCACTTAGGCAATAATCACAATGTATTTTCGGCTGGTCTAGAACCAGAAGAAGTGAATGCTAATGCTGTAAAAACTATGGCAGAAATAGGAATTGATATTAGCAATCACACTTCTAAGACTGTAGATGATTTGCCGAATATAGAATTCGATTATGTAATCACAGTTTGCAATAGCGCTAAAGAGAGATGCCCTGTTATTCCAGGCAATCACAAATCTATACACCACTGGTTCCCTGACCCATCGAAGGTAAAAGGAACTGAGGAAGAAATTGCAACAGCTTTCGCTTCAGTAAGAGATGAGATAGATGAGTATGCGAGAGAGTTTGTTTCTAATTTGTAATAACTAAATTCTATTTAAGACATAATTATATAATAAACTAAATTAGGTGAATAAAATGTCAAAAGTGATTAAAATATTGGGGACGGGATGTCCCAAATGCATTACAATGACTAGCGTTGTTAAGGATGTAGTTGCTGAAAACGATATCGATGCAACAGTTGAAAAAGTTGAAGATATAGCAGAAATAATAAAGTACAACGTAATGACTACTCCTGCATTAGTCATAGACGATGTGATTACTATCAAGGGTAGAGTACCCTCGAAATCAGAAGTATTGGAGTTATTGAAATGAAAGAAAAAGAACTATTGAAATACAAAATAACGGCATCATCTATTTCAAATCAGGATGCCACGATTCATATAAAGCAATCGGAAATAGATTTTGGAACTACACCCGAAACTACTGAAACATTGCCAAGTCCAGCGGAATTATTCTTGGGTTCATTCTCTTCATGTATGCTCAAAAATGTAGAACGTTTCTCGGGAATGATGCATTTCACTTACTCTAAAGCAACTGTAGAAGTAAACGCAACACGGCTTGAGAATCCACCACGAATGGATCATATAGACTATAAGTTGACCATTTATAGCAATGACGCAAAGCTAAATACAGCATTGCTGAAAAAGAACATCGAGAAGTTCGGCACTATATACAATACTGTTAAATTGTCTTGCTCTATTACTGGTAGTATAGAGACAGTTGACAATGTTTGATTGGATACAAAATATAGCAGATTGGCTAGTCTATGATATTTTTGATTTGAGTAGAGGTCAGCATCTGGCTGAAGCTCTCAACTTTTTTATCTATGACTCCACTAAGATTTTATTACTACTTTTTGTAGTCATATTCTTTATGGGAATAGTCAATAGTTATTTCCCCATAGACAAGGTCAAGAACTATCTTTCGAGACACAAATTATATGGCTTGGAATACTTAATGGCGAGCCTTTTTGGAGTGGTAACTCCATTTTGTTCTTGTTCTTCTGTCCCACTGTTCATAGGGTTTGTGCGTGGAGGTATTCCACTTGGAGTTACCTTCTCATTTTTGATTACCTCACCACTAGTTAATGAAGTAGCCATAGGTTTATTCATAGGTTTATTCGGACTAAAAACGACCGTTATCTATGTAATAAGTGGTGTACTACTAGGAACTATTTCGGGGGCGATACTACAGAAATTGAATCTAGAAACACACCTAACACCATGGGTAAAAGAAGTATTGGCAAGCGCACAAAGAGAACAAGACGCTTTTGTTGCAGAGAAACAAACACTCACCCAAAGACTACCTGTAATCTGGAAAGAGGTATTAACGATAATCAAAGGAATAGTTCCCTATGTTATCGTTGGAATCGCTATAGGCGGACTAATGCACGGTTACATACCAGAAGGATTCTTCGAACAATATATGGACAAGGACAATCTTTTTGCCGTTCCGATTGCTACCATATTGGCAGTACCTATGTACTCGAACGCATCGGGTATATTGCCAGTAGTTCAAGTATTAGTTGCGAAAGGAATACCACTAGGGACTGCAATCGCTTTCATGATGGGCGTTGTGGGGCTATCACTACCAGAAGCAATGCTACTCAAGAAAGTAATGACAGTGAAGCTAATTGTCATCTTTTTCAGTGTCGTTACTCTCTGTATCATCATATCGGGATATTTGTTTAATATATTGTTGTAGGTTATTGAAATTAAGTATATTTTGGAACCTACTTAAATAAGATAAGAACAAATGATATGAATTGTAATAACTGCAACACAGAAGTAAAAGAGAACTTTTGCCCGAATTGTGGCGAAGCGAAAGAGCTAGAAAGAATAGACGGGCATTACATAATGCACGAAATAACACACGTTTTACATTTAGAAAAGGGGTTTTTATTTACAATTCGTGAATTGATAACTAGACCTGGTGAGAACGTAAAGAATTATATAACTAACAATAGAAGCCGACTAGTTAAACCGATACTCTTCATTATTCTTACCTCTCTATTTTATTCCATAGTCAATAACTTTTTTCACTTCGAGGATAGTTATATAAAGTTCAGTGGGGCAGAGAAGACCTCCACTACTTATATCTTCCAGTGGATACAAGCTCACTATGGTTACGCCAATATTATGATGGGGATATTCATTGCTCTATGGTGTAAACTCTTCTTCAAAAAGTATCAATACAACTTCTTTGAAATACTGATACTCCTATGCTTTGCTATGGGATTGGGTATGTTGATTTTCTCAGTATTTGCTATTCTACAAGGTTTGTTTCATATAGAGCTTATGCAGGTAGCAGGAATCGTAGGGTTTGTTTACACTACTTGGGCTATTGGTCAGTTCTTCGAAAAAGGAAAATTAGTAAGCTATATAAAAGCATTATTTGCATATTTACTTGGTATGCTCACATTCTTATTACTGGCTGTTCTAATTGGAACATTAGCAGATTTGATAATAAAGTAAACCATATAAATTCACCATGCAAAACCTAAACCGCAAAGAACACTGGGAGAATATATACCAGACGAAAGAGCTAACAGAAGTTAGTTGGTATCAACCTACTCCTACGACTTCGTTGGATTTCTTTACAAAATTCAATGTACCGAAAACAGCTAAGATAATTGACATAGGAGGTGGGGATAGCTTTTTAGTTGACCATTTGTTGGAGCTGGGCTATCAAGACATAACAGTACTCGACATCTCGGCAGCAGCTATTGAAAGGGCAAAGCAGCGACTAGGTACTCGAGCAGGTGAAGTCAAATGGATAGTTGCTGACGCATCTAATTTCACCCCATCCGAGCAATACGACTTCTGGCACGACCGAGCGGCTTTTCACTTCCTTACTGATGAACAAGAGATCTCATATTACATAGAAACGGCACATCAGAATATCACTCCGACTGGCGTTTTAGTAATCGGTACATTCTCCGAACAAGGTCCAACAAAATGCAGTGGTATAGATATAAAGCAATACTCAGAAGCTACAATGACAGAACGTTTCAAGAATCACTTTCATAAAATAGATAGTATAACAACTGACCACCTAACCCCATCGGGGTCAATCCAAAACTTTGTGTTTTGCAGTTTTAGAAAGCTGTGAGTAGAGTGTTTGATTTTCGCTCCAATTCGGTCAGTAATTCTCTATCTTTGTTAATCATTAATACGAATGTCGTATATTCGTATTATGATAATCAATCTAACCCGAATTAAACAGTCGAATAAACATGACAGAAAAAAAACACAGTTTTAAAAAACCATCAAAGAAGCACCAACCAAAAGGTCTATCAATTCTCTATGAGGATCATGATATTATAGTTGTAGATAAGATAGCTGGTCTGTTGACTATGGGGACAGAAAGAGAGAAGGAAAAAACAGCTTACTTTCTACTGACTGATTATGTTAGAAAAGGAATAGCACGTTCAAAAAATCGAATATTTATAGTGCACCGTCTTGATAAAGATACTTCAGGGATTCTAGTCTTTGCTAAAAACCAAAATGCAAAGAATTTTTTGCAAGAACATTGGCAGCATTTCAGTAAAACATATTATGCAGTAGTGCACGGCAAACTTGAAGAAAAAGATGGAATAATATCATCAGAACTTTTGGAAGATAGAGACTTTAAGGTATCGTCTAAAGATGATTCTGAAAATGCAAAATTTTCTAAAACCCGCTATAAAGTAGTAGTCGAATCTACTAGATATAGTATGCTGGAAATAAATCTACTTACCGGTAGAAAACATCAAATCCGTGTTCATTTTTCTGAATTTGGTCATCCGATTGTTGGTGACAAAATATACGGGAATAAGGGTAAAGGTGCTCAAAGATTGGCTCTTCATTCCGGCTCACTTACTATTAGACATCCATATACGAAAGATGATATGACTTTCCAGACAGAAATACCAACTTATTTTAAAACTCTGGTTAGAATATAGAGAAGAGAAATATTTAGAACTTCACTTCCATATTTTATTTTTTCTAAAAGCTCTTTATTAAAGTAATTAGTCTATAACATAAAATAAATAGCTAATTTGTTTCTTTACTAAACAAAAACTCCGTGAATTTTATGATTAAGTTATCACTAATCTTTATTTTCTTTACGTTAGTGTTTAATACTTCTTCTTCCTCTCAAGTAGTAATAAATAGATCAGATTACCCAATAGAAGCTAGTTATGACACTTGGAGTGATCTGGAATTCAAAACTGACATAATACCACCTTCATCAGGAAGTAACCAAAACTGGGATTTAACTAATTTAGATGCTACACATGCTATGATAGAAGATTATATTAATGCATCTGGAGATAATTTTTATAAAGATGCTTTTCATTTTATATTTAAAGAATATTCTCTAAATAGATTTTTATATGAGAGCAATGACTTTTACTCAATAGATGATCAAGGGTATTATAAAATTGGAAGAAGAATTACAGAAAATGTAATTCCTTTAGAATTCCATACAGGTGGTGCTGATGATATATTGAAAATACTGAAAGGTGACTACCCAATTGAAGGTAGGTCAGATATTATAAAATTCCCTCTGGAATATGAAAAGACTTGGACTGAAAATTATAAAATGGTCGTAGATTACGAACTGTCCATTGCAGCTTATGAAGTTATTGAGTCACCTGGGGAAATAATAACTTATGTCAATGAAACTAGAACAGTAGTTGGTTCGGGTAAGTTAACAATCCTAGATAAACCGAATAAGGAAGATATATTATTGACAATAGATGCTCTTTTAATTAAATCTGAAATTATTAAGAGCGATAGTATATTCTTAGGTAATCAGCCAGCTCCGACTCAATTATTGTCTGCTTTAGGGTTAACTCAAGGAGTAACGAATACAGAAGTATACTATGATTATTACGCGTCAGGATATGGTCAATCTGTTGCTTCTTATAATATGAAAGAAGGATATGTGTCATTTAAATATTTATCGCATGGTCTAACATCAGTAGTTTCAGACTCTAAAGATAAATTTAATATATTCCCAAATCCTGTAAAGATCGGTTCAAATGTTTCCCTTGATAATTCAGAGAATTTAGTTTCAAGAATTACCATTTCAGACCAAAGTGGAAAACGATTATTTTCGAAAGATGTCTTAAATTCATTTAAAACTATAAATATTAAACTTCCTAGTACTATAAGTACAGGGGTTTATATATTACTAGCTTCAGATACTAAGGGGAATGTTGTAAGTGTTAATAAAATTGTTGTTCAATAATAAATTGAAACTATTATTTCTAATAGCGTATCGAAATATCAATAAATTTTAGTACTTTCGCGAGTAAATCATGTTTTAATAAGGGAGAGAAACTTTTTGGCTTAATCACTTCCAATATGTTCCATAATTGATATTATATCAGTCAACTGTTGTATTGTTTCCTTCATAACTAGCCCCTACCAAACCACTCAATTTCATTCTATATTTGAAAAGAATAAATTATCAAAGGTGAGATAGACTCTTAAGCTCAAGAGTTTGCAAGGGAGATGTATTAAGTTATAATTGCAAAATATAGAATTATAATGTAATTTTTGATTAAACTATAAACAAAAACCATAATCAATATGAAAGACATTATATGCCCACATTGTCAAAAGACTTTCAGAGTCGATGAAGCTGGATTCGCTGACATACTAAAGCAAGTACGCGATGATCAATTTGAGAAAGACCTGCACGACAGACTTGTTATTGCAGAAAATGAAAAAACGAACGCCGTTAGACTTGCCGAAGCCAACCTCAAAAACTCCATGCAAGAGGACATTGCCAGAAAAGATTCACTAATAGCTGAACTGAAAGCAAAAAATGAACGCGATCTTGCCGAACAGTTAGCGAAAAAAGAATCCCAAATTGCAGAAATGAAAGCTAAAATAGATAGCTGGGAATTGGAGAAAAAACTCGCTGTTACGGAAGCTCGTAACTCAGTCGAAAAAGAGCGTGACGATTACAAAAACAAGCTGCAAACTAAAGAACAAGAGATGGTGCTTCGCGAAGTATCCATAAAGGAGAAGTACGAAGTTGAGTTGAAATCGAAAGACGAGATGATAGAGCGATACAAAGATATGAAGCTCAAGCTCTCCACCAAAATGATTGGTGAGACTCTCGAGCTGCATTGCGAAAATGAGTTCAATAAGCTCCGTTCTACTGCTTTCCAACAAGCATATTTTGAGAAAGATAATGATTCCAAATCTGGCAGCAAGGGCGACTATATATACAGGGAAACCGACGAAGCAGGAAATGAAATAATCTCAATAATGTTCGAGATGAAAAACGAAAGTGACGAAACGGCAACTAAGAAAAAGAATGAAGATTTCCTGAGAGAATTGGACAAAGACCGCACGCAAAAGAAATGCGAATATGCCGTTCTCGTATCACTATTAGAAGCGGACAGCGAGTACTATAATATGGGTATAGTTGATGTATCACACCGCTACCCAAAAATGTATGTAGTACGTCCCCAGTTCTTCATTCAGATTATTACATTACTTCGCAATGCTGCAATGAAATCGATGCAATACAAAGCCGAGCTAGCTTTGATTAGAAATCAGAACGTTGACATAACAAATTTTGAAGAAAAAATAGACGCATTCAAAGACGGATTTGCTAAGAATTACGAACTAGCTAGCCGTAAATTCAACACAGCGATTGAAGAAATAGACAAGACAATCTCTCATCTTGAAAAAACTAAAGCGGCGCTACTCTCTTCCGAAAACCAACTCCGCTTAGCCAATAACAAAGCAGAAGATCTGACTATCAAAAAATTAACGCACGGAAACCCAACTATGAAGGCAAAATTTGATGCACTTGGGGATGAGTAAAGTAGTAGAAATCTCGCTCTAAACTATCAAAACTTGTAAATTTTGCAAGTTTTGATAGTTTGTTGCTTATATTAGTGTTATGGATAATTACACAAATCGCAAAGAATACATTGATAAGTTACTGGCTTACAAAGATAAAGACCTTATAAAAGTTATAAGTGGTTTACGTAGGTCTGGTAAAAGTACTTTGTTAGAACTTTACAGAAAGCAGCTAAAGAAACAAGGTGTCGGAAAACAGCAGATACAATTCTATAATTTTGAGTTGCCCGAAAACTATTTGGATAAGACTTGGAGCGATATTTACTTTGAGATTAAAAACAAACTAAAGTCAGACAAACCTAACTATATTTTTTTGGATGAAGTACAAAACATAGCCTCCTTTGAAAAACTGGTAGATGGTTTATTCGCTACTGAAAATACTGATGTATATATAACTGGCTCTAATGCTTTTTTACTTAGTAGCGAGTTAGCTACTTTGCTAAGTGGACGTTATATTGAAATCTCAATTCTCCCATTTTCGTTCAAAGAGTATTTAACTGCACGAAGCATTGATTACGGAAATAAATACCTCAATTACGAAGCTCTATTTTTTGATTACATAAACGAAACATCATTGCCCAAAGGCATTGAATTACGTGAAAATGGGTTCGACAAAATTTACGAATATTTGGAAGCCATTTACACTACTATAATTGAAAAAGACATAACACAACGACATCAAATAAATAACAAGCGAGCTTTTGGTAATGTAGTAAAGTTTGTAGCTTCTAATATCGGCAATTCACTTTCGCCAGGTAATATATCCAAGACACTAAAACAAGATGGGCAAACCATTCATCACGCTACCGTTGAGAATTATTTGGATTATCTGGTATCTAGTTTTGTGTTTTACAAAGTAAATCGTTTTGATTTGAAAGGTAAAAAACAATTAGCTACCCAAGAAAAATACTATTTGGTAGATGCAGGACTGTTGAATGTGTTGGCTGGGAAAGAACGCACAACCGACAGAGGACACATATTAGAAAACATTGTTTTTCTTGAACTTCTGCGTAGAGGAAACAAAATTTGGACTGGTACTACTCGTAACAACGAAGTAGATTTTGTCTGCAAAACACCAACAGGCGATATAGAATACTACCAAGTTGCTTGGCAGATGACCAATGATAATACGGTAGAACGAGAGTTCGGTGCTTTAGAAAATATCAATGATAATTATCCGAAATATTTACTGACGACAGATTCGTTCACAATAAACCGTAGTGGAGTTATTCATCAGAATGTTTTCAGCTGGTTGTTGGACACTAACGAAAAACAAAAAACTTTAGAAAAGTAATCACACTATAAACTATCAAAACTTGTAAATTTTGCAAGTTTTGATAGTTTGTTTCACTTCTTCCCAATTATCAAAATTTAATAGTGCGAATGAAAGATTCTCACATATAATCCAAATAAATTCTCTATATTCGATAATCACAAAATTGATAAAATGATATGAATGAATTTTTTAGCGGAATGACCACCCTCGAGCAAGCCTATTGGTACGTTGCCTTAATAGGTTCGGCTCTATTTGTAGTTATATTTATTATCACCTTTGTTGGTGGTGGTGATGCAGATTTAGAGTCTGACATAGACGTAGCAGATGGTGATCACGGGGGAATTGGGTCTCAGTTCTTCACCTTCAAAAATGTAATAGCTTTTTTCACTATTTTCGGGTGGACTGGTATTACCTGCATAGATAATGGATTGTCGGATATTCCTACTATTATAATTTCTACTGCTGCTGGTTTGGCTATGATGTTTTTGACCTCGCTCCTGTTTTATTGGATGGGGAAAATGGCCGAATCCGGGACTTTGAAAATAGAAAATGCGATAGGAGCAGTTGGAGAAGTTTACATACCAATAGGCGCCAATCGTTCTAAAATGGGTAAGATACAAATAAAAGTGCAGGGTAGTTTGCGTGAATTAGAAGCAATTACTGATGCCGACGAAGATTTAAAGACATCAACAATAATTAGAGTCACCGAAGTAGTTAGCTCCGAATTATTATTAGTAGAAAAATTAACCAAATAAAACCATAGAGCATTATGAATACTTTACATTGCCTTTTGCTGGCTTCTGACACAGGAGCTTCAGGTGTTTCCCTAGTACTTGCCGTAGTACTAATATTCGTCGTTTTTCTTTTCTCTATGTTCAGGAGGTACAAGCGTTGTCCTTCGGATAGAATCTTAGTAGTCTATGGTAAAACTGGTGGCGACACTTCTGCGAAGTGTGTACACGGTGGGGCAGCATTTATATGGCCAATAATCCAAGATTATTCGTTCCTATATTTGACTCCGATTTCTATAGAAGTGAATCTGACTAACGCTCTGAGTAAGCAAAACATTCGTGTGAATGTACCTTCTCGTTTTACGATTGGGGTTTCTACAGAGCCAAGCGTTATGCAAAATGCTGCCGAAAGACTATTGGGATTGAACCAAGATATGATACAAGAGCTAGCTCAAGAGATTATATTCGGTCAATTGCGTTTGGTAGTAGCGTCTATGGACATTGAGGAAATCAACACAGATAGGGACAAGTTCCTATCGCATATCACACACAGTGTAGAAGAAGAGCTTAAGAAAGTTGGACTAAAGCTAATAAACGTGAACATAACAGATATACACGATGTATCTGGGTACATCGAGGCATTGGGTAAAGAAGCTGCTGCAAAAGCTATAAACGATGCCATTATCTCTGTTGCACAGAAAGATAGAGATGGTGCAATCGGGCAAGCGCAAGCATTGCAAGACCAGAGAGTACAGGTTGCCGCAGCCAATGCGAAAGCCGTAGAAGGTGAAAATACAGCCAAAATACAGGTTGCACATTCGGATGCAGAAAGAAGAGCTAGAGAAGCCGAGGCTAGTAGAATAGCTGATGCATCTGAGAAAGTACAAGCAGCGAAAGCTTTAGAAGAATCTTATGCAGCAGAGAAAATTGCCGAAGATGCAAGAGCAAAACGTAAAGAAGCAGAGCAAGGTGCAGACATCATTGTTCCTGCGCAAATAGACAAACGAAAAATAGAAATAGACGCAGAAGCGGCAGCAGAAAAAATTAGAAGAATTGCTAAAGGGGAAGCTGATGCGATATTCATGAGAAAAGAAGCAGAAGCAAAAGGTATGTTCGAAATACTAACTAAACAAGCCGAAGGTTTGGATAGAATAGTAAAAGCCGCTGGCAACAATTCCAAAGACGCTGTGCTATTGCTAATTGCCGACAAGTTACCAGAGTTGGTACGAACACAAGCTGATGCAATCAAGAATATCAAAATAGATAAGATAACTGTTTGGGAAAATGGCGGAGGAGCAGACGGTAAAACTTCTACTTCCAACTTCATATCTGGGCTGTACAAATCCGTACCGCCACTTCAAGAGATGTTCAACATGGCAGGTATGCAACTCCCAGATTATCTGAAAGGCAAAGACCTGGACAACCCTACTACCGAAGAACCAGCTGCAGAAGAACCGAAGCCCACAGCTAAACCTAAAGTGAAGACGAAGCCGACAGAGGCGAAGAGTGAGGGTGGTGAGGGGTAGTGGGATAAATTTGAAATACCAATGAAATATTTATATACAGCAAAAGAAACATTCGTCAAAGGTGATGAAGGATGGGAAGGATATATTAAATTCTCAAAATTGAATCATCTAACTGAACTTGTCTCCATTGATAACTTACTAAGTTCATCCATCGTTGAACCAGTTTATGAGAATAAAAAAGATTGGGATTTCATCTTTATTATAAATCAAGGTATTACAGATTTTTATTTATCTCTTGATTATGTTATGAGACGATTGGAAACAAAAGACAAATTCAATTTATTGACATTAGGTATAAACCCAACCGAAGATTGCAAGAATATTGGAATTGACGGATATGAATTTGAAGGTTATGACTTGTTAGACCAAGACTATGATATTAGTGCATTGACAAATTGTGGCGGTTTTGATGAATCTTTTACTTCTAGTGATATAAATGAAAAAGGATTAGTCGATGACTTTACAAGAGCTTATGAAATAAGAAAAAGTCTATTAGAAAATAACCCTAATGAGCATCACGCAGACACAAATGTAATAGCTAAATGGCGACACAAAACGATTGGAAGATGAAAAGAATAATTTTAATATTATTAATTTGTACTCTGAATTCAATTTTAGTTTTCGGTCAATATAGACAGGATATTAAGACTGATTCTTCTGATATTGAGATAATTAGAAATTCTGAATATCATATTTATGAAGAAACTTTTCATGATAAAGACTCTGTTTGGTATAGCATACACTATATTAAAGATACCACAAGACTAAATATGGAAGGGTGGAAAACGAAGTCTATGGAATATCTGGGTGTTTGGAAAGTGTATAATTATGATGGGAAGTTGATGTACACTCGAGATTACGAGAATAATACTTGTATTGTTAATGAAGAGCTCTATCCATATCACGACTTACTTAAAGGTATAAAAGAAAAAGCAGATAGTTTAATAATCAGAACCTTTAGCCAAGAGTTTTTTGATAATCACGTGCGTTTTGACTTTGATTGCTCCGCATACCATGGTTATTGGGAGACAACAAGAGATAGAAGTGAAACATATTGGAGTCAAGACTATATCGGATCTTGGATGGAACCGATGAAATCTAAACCAAATTCTTTCATATTTCGATATAGTATTAAGTTTGGAGAGTCAGAATGGTATCCAGAAATGATTGCTATTGAATTAGACTCCAATGGTAACTTTGTTCCAAGTGAAGATTATTCAAGTAATTATGGGTTCGAAGATGTGAAGTCTCAAAAAAAGACTTTCCAGATCAGCAAGAAGAAGGCTATGAAACTAGCTGAACAGAAAGGACTAACAACAACAGGCACAAATAAGATAACTGCGTTTTTGGATTGGGAAAAATTTAATAAGGCACAATTCTTTGATGGTCAGTTTAGATACTATATTAAAGAATTGACAAATGAAATTAAGGATACTATTGCAGCTGGCAGGTCAAGGGAAATTTATAAATACACAATATATACCTTCAACCCTTGGACTGGCGAATTTATTGAAAAGAAAAAAATGAAGAACGTCATCAATTTTGATGAACATTGTGGATATGGGACAGGACTTATACCTGATGATGATTAACAAATAGATAAATAACACCCCCTATAACCAATAACAACATTCTAAAACGTATTCAGTTCTACTATCAACCTCAATAAAGAGATAAAAGGAAAATTATGAAAGCATCGGATCTATTTATAAAAGCATTAGAAAATGAAGGTGTAGAATACATCTTTGGGATACCGGGCGAAGAAAACCTTGATCTTTTGGAATCATTAAGAGGTTCGAAAATTAAGTTGATTTTAACCCGACATGAGCAAGGAGCTGGATTTATGGCTGCTACTTATGGACGATTAACCGGCAAACCCGGAGTATGTTTAGCTACTCTAGGGCCAGGTGCCACTAACCTAGTTACACCTGCCGCATACGCTCAGTTAGGTGCTATGCCGATGATGCTGATTACTGGGCAGAAACCAATTAAAAAGAGTAAGCAAGGCCAGTTCCAGATTATAGATGTCGTGGATTTAATGCGCCCGATTACTAAGTTCACTAAGCAGATAGTCAACGGAAATACTATTGCGTCTTTGGTACGAGAATCGTTTCGTTTAGCTATTGAGGAAAGGCCGGGGGCAGTGCATTTGGAGCTACCAGAAGATGTAGCTGCAGAAGAATGTGACGATCAATTATTCGAAGTGGTAGGTCACATAAGACCTGATGCGGATGAGCGAGCAATCAAAGAAGCCGTAAAAATGATAGAAGCTGCAAAACACCCTCTATTGCTGATTGGTGCTGGTGCAAATAGAAAAAATACGAGCAAGGCACTTACTGATTTCGTTGAGCAAACAGGCATTCCTTTTTTCAATACTCAAATGGGAAAGGGAGTGGTAGATGAGAGGCACCCACTTTATCTGGGAACAGCAGCACTATCCGATTATGATTTTCTGCATTGTGCAATCAAAGAAGCAGACTTAATCATAAATGTTGGTCATGACGTTATAGAAAAGCCTCCTTTCTTTATGAAAGATGGCGGAACAAAAGTGATACATGTCAACTTTTTCCCTGCTCAAGTTGATGCCGTTTATTTCCCCCAACTAAATGTTGTCGGAGATATCCGTTCCTCTGTTGAACATATCGGCAGGCATATCAAGAACCAAAGCAACTGGGATTTTTCTTACTTCAAAAGAATAAAACAAGACGTAGAAGAGCACCTTTCAAAATACGCAAAGGATAGTCGTTTCCCAATGCTGCCACAACGATTGGTAAATATAGTAAGAGAAGAATTACCAGACGATGGAATAGTAACGTTGGATAATGGAGTATATAAAATCTGGTTTGCAAGAAACTTCAAAAGCTACACACGAAATTCCCTATTACTCGATAATGCCTTGGCAACTATGGGTGCTGGACTACCTTCTGCTATGTTAGCAAAGCTGATTTACCCAGAAAGAAAAGTAATATCGGTTTGCGGTGATGGGGGCTTCATGATGAATTCTCAGGAACTCGAAACAGCAACTCGTTTGGGTTTAAACCTAGTTGTTATTATCCTGAATGATAGCTCTTACGGCATGATCAAATGGAAGCAAGAAGGTATGGGATTTGAAAACTACGGACTGGATTATAAAAATCCTGACTTTGTAAAATATGCCGAAAGCTACGGAGCTATGGGTCATCGCCCAACAAGTGATGAAGAGCTAAAGCAAATATTAGCTCTATGTCTGAATAGTGATGGTGTACATGTAATTGATTTAGCAGTTGATTATTCGCTGAATCATTCCATTCTAAATGTGTTGTTAAAAGAGAAAACGTGTATATTATAAATGATTTATTTGATAGAACTATAAAAGAAAAATTCCCTATGACCAATAACGAAATATTACGAAGATTACGATACCTGTTTGACTATTCAGATGCAAAGATAATAGAGCTATTCAAACTAGCGGATTCCGATGTAGTGGAAGCAGAGCTGAACGACTGGTTCAGAAAAGAAGATGATATAGATTTGGTGGAGATGACCGATAGAGAAATGGCGACTTTCCTCAATGGATTAATCATCGAAAAGCGGGGCAAGAGAGAAGGCCCACAGCCAGAGCCAGAAGACCGATTGAACAATAATATAATCCTTAGGAAGCTGAAAATTGCTCTAGATTTGAAGTCAGATGATATCTTGGATTTATTCGCACTAACGGATAAGAAAGTAAGCCCGCACGAACTGAGCTCATTTTTCAGAAGACCGGGGCATAAGTCCTATCAGCCGTTTATGGATCAGTACTTGAGGAATTTTCTGAATGCTTTGCAAACGAAAAGCAAAAATGAACCGGGTAGCGTTTAGATTATCATAAAGCTATTCAAACGAACGAGTAGCAACTTTAATTAAGCAATTACGTTTTTAGCTTATACTAATTTTAAAAATTATAACAGGAATTGAAAGATGAAAAAAATACTCGTGTTCCTTTGCCTATTTGCTGCGTTCTCATTTGCGAATGCGCAGAATAGTACTTATGATGATTCACAATGGCCACAGAATAGAATAGGTCTTTACGGATCATTCTTTTCAGGTTATGGACTGAGTTATCAGTACCAATTTGCAAATGGTCTTTCTGTAAGAACACAGCTTTTTGCCTATGGTAGCAACGATGATAATAATTATAATTCGGACGAAATACAACTAGCACTTGGTGCTGATTTGCAATACAACCTGAAACGAACACATAATACTCGACTCTATGCCCTAGCGGGTTCATTTATAGATTATTATGAGCGAGGGAATTCTTATTATAGCTCTTCAGTATATTCTAAAGATTATAATATTGAGCGTTTTATTAATGTGGGTGTTGGTTTCGGTATTGAAATATTGGGATGGCAAAATGTATCTATAGTTCTAGAAGGTGGGTACTATGGTAGGTTTGGAAATAATACAGTAACAGATTACGATTATAGCGGAGAAGAGACTAAAAGAGTTAAAGTTAACCAAACACCAAAATCATTCGGCTTTGGAGTTGGTGGCGGTATATCTTATGCTTTTTAGAACTCAACAAATTGTAAAGTAAATGTAAAGCATAATGTACCGGGAAGTGTTTAGATTGCCATAAAGCTATTCCGTTTTTAGCTTATACTAATTTTAAAAATTATAACAGGAATTGAAAGATGAAAAAAATACTTGTGTTCATTTGCCTATTTGCTACTATTTCTTTTGCTCAAGCTCAAGGTAATGTAAATGCAGACGACGAATCGCAATGGCTACAAAATAGAATCGGTCTATATGGCTCATTCTTTTCTGGTTATGGACTGAGTTATCAGTACCAATTTGCAAATGGTCTTTCTGTAAGAAGTCAGCTTTTTGCTTATGGTAGTGACGATGATAGTCGCAATTATAATACTAATGAAATCCAACTTACCTATGGTATCGATTTGCAATACAACCTGAATAGAACAAAAAATACACGATTTTACGCTCTTGCAGGTTCTTTTATAGATTACTCTGAAGATGGTAATTATTATTATAGCACTTCACCAAACGATAAAGATTTTGATATTGAACGATACATCAATGTAGGTATTGGCTTCGGTATTGAGGTAATGGCATGGCGAAATATCTCGATTGTAGTCGAGGGTGGATATTATGGTAGATTCGGAAATAACACCGTAACTGACTATGATTATGTCGATGGAAGAAGTTATAGAATCAAGGTAAATGAAACACCAAGGTCTTTTGGTTTCGGTGTCGGTAGCGGAATATTCTACGCGTTTTAAAGAGAATGAAAAAACTCCATAAAATTATTAAATAAAACAAGGTATAATTATGACTAGACTATTACTACTATTACTATTAGCATCAACTTTTAAATTATTAGCTCAAACACACACTATAGAAATTCATGAGAATAAGAGAGTAGCATCATTGTTAATGTCTTCCTCAGAATATGAGAATTGGAAAACGAATGACGAGTTTAATAATAAAGCAATAAGAGAAGCATTATTTCAAGATATTTATCAAAAATTTGATGACAATTTTGATTTCATTTTCTTAGTCCTTAACGAAGATGATAGACCTACTAATTTACCATTTGGTCAATTAATTCAGGTATCAAATGAAGCACTAGGCCTCGGTATGGGTGCTTTTGACAATAGCTCTAATTATGGCTCAGCAGGGAAACTCCAAGCTGTAATGCACCTCACACGAAGAGATTATCTAAGAGCAGGTCCTT
The DNA here is from genome assembly GCA_002839765.1 of Ignavibacteriae bacterium HGW-Ignavibacteriae-4. GTDB lineage: Bacteria > Bacteroidota > Ignavibacteria > Kapaibacteriales > UBA2268 > PGYR01. The sequence continues at coordinate 11,903 of PGYR01000005.1, read as the reverse complement.
CTCTTCATGAGCTAATGCATAATTGGGGCAATTTTGGAATCCCTACGGAATCTACATCTGCTCCAGGTAAAGATTTGAAATCCTTTCCATATATTCCTCATTGGGGATTCACTGGGGGTAGTACTAAAGGGCAACTCGGAGGGTTTGAACAAAGTACTTTAGTTGAGAATGGAGGAAACTCTTATACAGTTGGTACTTTTGGTCCAAATGCGAATGGTGGGAACTCTGTACCTTATAATGAACTTGAACTATATCTGATGGGTATGACAGATATATCAAGCGTTTCAAATTTTGATGTGTTTTCTGATATTACAGAATTAACTATAAATGCTAGTACTTTTGATTTTACTGCATCTACAAGAACTACATATACCCCAGCTTCTTTGGAAGCATTACTTGGTACTAGATCACCCTCTTTTGCAACTTCGCAAAAAGACTTTACAGCATTAGTGATTGTATTAACAGATACTCCTTTAACAAAGGAACAATGGGATTTGGTAGATGACTCATCCGAAAAATTTGGAAGACCATCATCTGACTTTTCATCTGTTTATAATTTTTGGGAAGCTACGAATGGATTAGGCACTTTGGAAACAGGCAATTTGGAAGGAAAAATCACTAGTGTAGAAGATGAATTATTAAGTGATAATATTCGTGTTTATCCTAATCCAGTGTCAGACTATATCCAAATACTAGGAATTAAAAATATAGAGCGCTACACTATCTATAATGTTTTTGGTGAAGAAATACTTAATGGTCAAGTTAGTGAAAATCAAAAGATTGACATTAATAATTTAGCTAGCGGATACTATTTGCTAAAAACTGAAACAGGAAAGATATTTAAGGTTATTAAAAAATAAGAATGAAAATAGATAAAAACTTTACTATTCTTCAAGAATACGCACTCGAGCAGGGTGAGCTTCATTATGATTTGCGTAGTAGTTATGATTTTGTGAAGTTTAACAGGAACATAAATGAAAACACGATAGATTTAGTTTTCCATATCATAAAAGAAGAATTACTTAATAAAAATAACGCTCCGTCAATCACATTGAGATTTTACGAATCTTCTTTTTTTAAGTCTTCAGAAAATTTATTTTTAATGCAAAATAAATATATATATCAACTTGGATATGTTACACTAGAATATATTGAAGCTGATTTTTTATTAGATGAAAATGACTATAACAAACTACATGAAAATGATGATTTCTATATTTACTTTGCTATAAATTCAAATAGCCCATTACCAGATAGTGAGTTAATAATAGGCGCACCCAAAATTAGATTGATCACAGAATAATAGACAAAAAAATAAAAGGTAATTACAATCAAAGAAAACAACGAAAAAACAAACGAATCGCTAACTAGTTCGATTCTCAATAAATTTGAGATAGAAGAGCTCAATCCTATGCAGGAAGAGACAGGCAGAGCTATACGCAAGAAATCCGATGTAGTATTATTATCACCAACGGGTACTGGTAAAACACTGGCGTTTCTACTGCCGCTAGTTGAGACGCTCGACCCAGATAGTGCTGAGATTCAGATTCTTATAATTGTGCCTTCGCGTGAATTGGCTCAACAGCTGTTGCAAGTAGCAAGAGACATGGGATCAGGTTTCAAAGTCAATGCAGTATATGGTGGTCGTGCTGGCTCGCAAGACAAACTCGATTTGAAGCACCTACCGGCTATTCTAATCGGTACACCCGGACGTATAGCAGATAGGTTTTTCAAAGATACTTACTCGCTGGATCATATCAAGACTTTAGTGCTCGATGAGTTCGATAAATCGCTAGAGATGGGCTACGAAGATGATATGTTAGATATTATCGAATCGCTTCCGAATGTACAACAGAGGATACTTACCTCAGCGACTAGGGATAATAAAATACCGAAGTTTGTGGGTCTGGAAAAACCTATATTCATCAACTACGGTAAAGAAGGTATTCCTCAGTTGACAATAAAGACAATACTTGCACCCGACAAAGATAAGCTGAAATCGTTGGTAAAAACACTCGATTATATCGGACATCAACCCGGTATTATTTTCTGTAGTTTCAAAGAAGAACTTTACGGTGTGAGCGAGTATCTGGACGATAATGACATTCCACACGAGTGCTTCCATGGGGATATGGAGCAGCTAGATAGAGAACAAGCCCTAATCAAATTCAGAAATGGAACGACTCAGCTCCTGCTAGCAACCGATTTGGCTGCTCGTGGACTTGACATTCCAGAGCTTACATTTATCCTTCACTATCGTTTGCCTCTACGCTACAACGAATTCCTACATAGAAACGGACGTACAGCACGTATGAACAGCGACGGAGTGGCATATATACTGCATTGGACAGGCGAAAATCTACCAGAGTACATAGATGATATAGCACCAGAAGAAGTAATAGTAGGAGACCTTCAACCGTCTCATGATCCAGCTCCAGTAAAATGGGTGACTTTATATATAACTGGTGGCAGACGCGAAAAAATATCCAAAGGAGATATAGCCGGTTTATTTATGAAGCAAGGAAAGATTGAAAAAGACCAACTAGGTGTTATAGAACTACAAGAGAACTGCTCTTATGTCAGTGTACACGCTAAAATAGCCAATAAGGCAGTAGAAAAAACGAATAACACTAAGCTCAAGAAAAAGAAGGTTAGGATAAGTGTGGTGTGAGGTTGAATAATAAAATATAAAGAGGATGAACTATGAAGAGAATAATAGTAATGATTGCTTTTTTGCAACTCTCATTTTTTGCATACTCTCAAGACATTGCGAGAGAAGCATTTTACAGAGCAGTTGAATTTAAGAAAAATGGTAATTACAAAGAGGCATTAGAAGAGTATGATAAAGTATTAGAAATCAGACCTGATTTTGTAAATGGATTAATAAATAGAGCGAATGTCAAAAGCCTTCTTAATGATCACGAAGGAGCTATTCAAGATTTGGATCAAGCAGAGAAATTAGAGAAGAACGAGCCTGAAGTCTATTACAATAGAGGAAATGCTAAACATGAATTAAGAATGTTTACAGATGCTATCAATGATTTTGATAAAGCTATTAAATTGAAAGAGCATCAAGATTATTTTTTAGCTAGAGGAAACTCAAAGAAAAATTCTAAGTTATATAATGAGGCAATAGTTGATTATACAAAAGCAATTTCAATGAACATAAATTTTGTTGATGCCTATTATAATAGGGGGAATGCAAAACAAAAGATAGGAGATTTCAATGGTGCAATTGACGATTATACTAAAGCAATTTCAATTAATCCTAGAAAATTAGAACCTTATATTAATAGAGGTAATGCATATATTAGATTGGAAAAATTCAATGATGCTATCTCAGACTTCGATACTTATATAAAACTAAATCCTAATAATCCTATTGCATTTGATAACAGAGGAATAGCAAATAGTAGATTGAATAATTATAGTGAAGCAATCGACGATTATACAAAAGCAATTGAACTAGACCCAAATAACTCACAACCATATTTTGGTAGAGCAGGAATAAAACATAAAATTGGTGATTCAGAAGGGGCTTGTTCTGATTTGAAAAAGGCAGCTGAACTTGGTTTAGATAGAGCAAGGACCATCTATGAAAATACCTGTTTATAATGTAAGGATTAGTTTGGTGTGAGGTTGAATAACAAACATGAAATAGAGATGGAGGTCCAATGATATGGGATTCGGATTTAATCTTGTAATGTTTTTTATAATACTTCCTTTGACTGTTGCTCTTTTATTTATTTGGTTAGGATCAAGAAAGAATATATTTGGGGTTTTTGTACTATTTATATGGGTCGGAATATTTAGTTTTTTGACATTAGTCTCGATTGTAAAAATATTCACTGAAAAAAAGGACTTGGAACGAGTAGACATATATGGTGAGTATATAATTGATAGAACAAAATTCTCAGGTAAACAATCTGACTGGCAATACGACCACTATAGGTTCATAATAAAAGAAGATAACTCAATAATATTCTACGAAACAGAAAAAGATAGTATATTAAAACGTCATAAAGGAACTATAAGCTTTCATCCTTCATATAAAAGACCAAGATTGATTCTTGATATAGATGAACCAAGACATCATATTATCGAAAATGAACCAACATTATACAGGACAGTTTGGTCATTTTATTATGTTTTTAACTCTCCAAAATACGGTAATGTTTTCTTTAAAAAAGGAAAATGGGAACCATTAGATAATGATTAAGAAGGTAAGAAAGTTAGGATAAGTGTCGTGTGTTCTTGAATAAATAATAAATAGTAAATATGCCCAAAGAAAGAATGGAGAAGGAAAATCAAAGCTATCATAATTTTAATATCTTACTTATCATTTTATACGTGTATTTCTGAAATGAATAAGGATGAAACTTTAACTAACTCCATTTTAGAAAGTGAAGATAATGTGAGCTCTGATTCATTACGCTTATTTACTGTTGATGATTACCCTATTAAAGATGAGATGTTTAACGGTAACTATGAATACAAAAAGAGTGGAGGGGTTATATCCAGTGACAAAGTTTGGTTTAAAAATGAATCACTAAATCAAACAATAGTAATAGAACTTTATACAGATTATCATAGGTTAGTGACTTTTCATTTTAACAATGAGATTCTACCCCAAGAAATAATTAGACGCATGCAATTACATATTGAGGGGGGTGAGTTAGCATCTAATGAACAGAAATATAGATACTTTGATGTATTAATTAAGCAATCAATTGAAATCGACAAAAGTAATTTTATTTCAACTAAAGGTGTTTTTATTGGAATGGATAGAAAGAAAGCAATTGAAATTTATGGAAACCCTGATAAACAAGAATTTATTGATAATTACGAAATACTTGAATGGGAATTTATTGGTGATGTATTTTACGACGATACTATCCAAGATAAAAAGAAAAAAATAGCAATTGACAGTTTTGGACATTCAGTAACAATGTTCTTCAAAAATGATCGACTTGTCGGTCAGTTATTATTTAACGATATACCGTAACACTTCTAAACTCACAACAAACCAATGCCCAAAGATAAAAATAAACAAGAAAAAACAAGATTACACCCTCGGAATAAAAACCGAGACAGATATGATTTGGGTGCACTATTAGTATCTAATCCCGAATTAGTGAATCACGTAAAGCCCAATAAATATGGTGAGGATTCGATTGATTTTGCTGACCCATCAGCTGTGAAATTGCTTAATAAAGCGTTGCTAAATCATTATTATGGAATAGCAAATTGGGATTTTCCCGACACAAATCTATGCCCACCTATACCTGGAAGAGCCGACTATATTCATCATATAGCTGATTTGCTATGCGAAAACAATTTTGGTAATGTTCCAACTGGTGACAAGATTACTTGCTTCGATATTGGTGTAGGGGCTAATTGTATATACCCTATTATCGGGGTTACGGAATATGGTTGGAAGTTCATTGGGTCTGATATTGATCCCAAGTCTATAGAATCTGCTCAAAATATAGTGGATGCGAATCCATCACTCGAAGGTATGATTGAACTAAGATTACAACCTGACAGAAAGGATGTTTTCTACGGTGTAATAGACAAAGAGGAAAGAATAGATTTATGTGTATGTAATCCTCCTTTTCATGCTTCTGCTGACGAGGCGGAGAAAGGGTCACGCAGAAAAGTCAAGAATCTAACTGGGAAGAAAGTAGAAACTCCTGTACTCAACTTTGCGGGTATTAGCGATGAGCTGATATGCGAAGGCGGTGAGTATAAATTCATACTTAATATGATCAAAGAGAGCAGAAATTATCTAAGAAATTTTTTTTGGTTCTCAACTTTAGTCTCAAAGAAATCGAATGTGAAATCAATATTTGACAAGCTGAAAGACAGTGGTGCCAAAAGCATAAGAACTATCCCTATGGGAACTGGGAATAAATCAAGCCAGGTTATAGCTTGGACTTTCCTTACCAAAGAGGAACAAAAAGAGTGGCGAGAAACGAGATGGGAAGTAATATAATAAAACTTAATAGAGAACAAATGAAAACATATATCAAATATTTTAATGAAATAGGGATTAACGACATCCAACGGGTGGGAGGTAAAAATGCTTCTCTTGGCGAAATGTACCAAAACTTATCGAACAAAGGTGTAGCCGTACCTGATGGTTTTGCCCTTACTTCTGTAGCCTATTGGGAATTCCTCGACCACAACGAGTTAAGGAACCAATTAGACACATTGCTTTCTACACTTGATACTGATAATTTTTCCAACCTACACGAGGTAGGAGAAAAATGCAGACAATTGATGCTTAGCGGTTCGTTCAACAAAGAATTAGAAGATAAAATAAAGGAAGGGTATGATTATCTTTTAGGGCAATATGGTGAAGGTGTTACCTTTGCGGCACGAAGTAGCGCCACGGCAGAAGATCTTCCCAACGCAAGTTTTGCAGGTCAGCAGGAAACTTATTTGAATGTAACTGGTATTGACAATCTCCTAAAAGCCTGCCATCGATGCTATGCCTCCCTTTTTACAGATCGAGCAATCAAATATCGTTCTGATAACGGTTTTGAGCATTCAAAAGTAGCTCTCTCGATAGGTGTACAATTGATGGTTCGTTCAGATAAAGCTTGCTCTGGAGTGATGTTTACGCTAGATCCAGATACAGGATTTGAAAAAGTTGCCTTGATAGCTGGTGCTTGGGGACTAGGTGAAAATGTAGTGCAGGGTACTGTGAACACTGATGAGTTTTTGGTGTACAAACCATTTCTTGGTAAAGTGAAACAAGCTATAATTTCACGCGAGTTAGGCACAAAAGAAAAGACAATGATTTATTCAGAGAAGTCTATAAATGATATTGTAAAACCTGAAGATGCCATTATTAACAAAGATACCCCCATGAGTCAGCAACAGTCCTTTATATTGAGCGATGAGGAAGTAATCAAATTGGCAGAATGGGCTATTATAATTGAGCAACATTATAAAAAGCACATGGATATTGAGTGGGCAAAAGATGGGACGAGCGGTAAACTGTTCATTGTCCAAGCTAGACCCGAAACTGTCCATAGCCAAAAAACAGAAAAGGTTTCCTTCAAAGAATATACAATCAGTGAGAAAGGTAAACTTATATGCGAAGGCATCGGGCTAGGTAACAGTATAGTTACAGGTAGAGCTCGATTATTGGAATCACCTTCTGAGATGGACAAATTGTACAAAGGAGAAATACTAGTAACTGGCAGAACTGACCCCGATTGGGATCCCGTACTAAAGAAAGCTGGTGCTATTATAACAGATCAGGGTGGAAGGACTTCACATGCTGCCATAGTGGCACGTGAAGTAGGAGCTACAGCCATAGTGGGGACTGGTAATGCCACCAAGCTCATTAAAGATGGGCAGATTATTACTGTATCCACTGCAGAAGGAAATACAGGTTTTATCTATGAAGGGGAAGCTAGCTGGGAAGAAAAGGAAATAGACCTCTCCCAAGTAGAAATACCCAAAACAGATGTGATGCTAATTCTAGGCCACCCAGAACAAGCATTCAAATACTCCTCACTCCCTAATAGTGGCATTGGACTTATGCGTATGGAGTTCATTATCAATAACTCGATTCGTGTGCATCCCATGGCACTACGCCATTTTGAAAAAATCTTGGATAAAGATGTACGACTGGAAATAGAAGAACTAACTCACCATTATCCAGATAAGCAGGATTACTTCATTCATCGTCTGGCAGAGTCAATTGCGACTATTGCAGCGGCATTCCACCCTAAGGATGTGATTGTGCGAATGAGTGATTTCAAATCTAACGAATATGCAAATCTGCTAGGGGGACGCGATTTTGAACCCAAGGAAGAAAACCCAATGATTGGTTTCCGTGGTGCATCACGCTACTATCACCCACTATACCGTGAAGCTTTTGAAATGGAATGCAAAGCCATAAAGTTGGTTAGGGAAGATATGGGATTTACGAATGTTAAAGTTATGATTCCATTTGTTAGGAATGTTGCCGAAGCCCAAAAAGTCATCTCCATAATGGAAAGTCAAGGTCTAAAAAGAGGGCAAAACGGTCTGGAACTATATATGATGGTTGAAATACCGAGTAATGCATTATTGGCTGAGGAATTTGCCAAATATTTTGATGGCTTTTCCATCGGCTCCAATGACCTTACACAGCTCACTTTGGGTGCCGACCGTGACTCCGAATTGCTGAGTGAGGTTTTTACCCCATTCGACCCGGCTGTTATGCAATTAATTAAAATGTCGATAGAAAAGGCAAATGCTCTTGGTGTAAAGATTGGCCTATGCGGCCAGGCCCCAAGTGACTATCCTGAATATGCACATTTTTTAGTTGACTGTGGTATAAACAGTATTTCTTTTAATCCCGACGCTTTATTAAAAGGTATAGAGAATATAGTGAAAGCTGAAAAGTCTTACCGTGGATAATCATAGAGTACAAGAGACTTTAGTCTCAAAGAAATCGAATGTAAAATCAATATTTGACAAGCTGAAAGACAGTGGTGCAAAAAGCATAAGAACTATCCCTATGGGAACTGGGAATAAATCAAGTCAGGTTATAGCTTGGACTTTCCTTACCAAAGAGGAACAAAAAGAGTGGCGAGATAGTAGGTGGATATAGAAATAATGCATAATTTCACCCCAAAATTCCTTATTTCACACTTTTTTACATTTTAAGCACTTTTAAAAGTGCTTATTTCGTATATTTGTATTAAATAAGGTTTATTATGCTAAAAAATATATCTAAAATACAAGTATTAGACAGAATAAGATTTGAAAATCCTTGGTGGATAGATGGTCATATAGAGGGCGACTATAATGATATGTCCAGAAGATTGTACTTTGATTTATTCAAACCATTGGTCTATGAAAAAGAAATCCGAAGAGCAGTAGTGCTTATGGGGCCACGAAGAGTTGGAAAAACGGTTATGCTTTTCCATCTCATAGAAGACATGATACAAAATGGCATAAACCCCAAGAAGATAATATTTATAACAATTGAAAATCCAATCTACAATAACATATCGTTAGAAAAATTATTCGAATATGCTAAGGAAGCAACTGGCTTAACTGATAAGTCGGATTGGTATGTGATATATGATGAGATTCAGTATTGCAAAGATTGGGAACTGCATCTGAAAACTCTTGTAGATAGCTTTAGAAAAGATAAGTTTATAGTATCTGGATCAGCTGCTGCTGCATTGAAGTTTGCAAGCAACGAAAGTGGTGCAGGCAGATTTACTGATTTTCTGTTGCCACCACTAACTTTCAACGAGTATATTTCTCTGAAAGGGCTAGATGGTTTGATGATGAATACGGAGTTAATCTGGAAAGGAGAAAAAACCACTTTCTATACCTCTGTGTATTTGGATGAGCTGAATAGACACTTTATAGATTATATTAATTTTGGTGGTTATCCAGAAGTTATATTCTCAAAGCAGATACAATCTAATCCTGGTAGGTATATAAGGCACGATATAGTAGATAAAGTTCTGCTTAGAGACTTACCTAGTATTTATGGTATAAGCGACACTAGGGAGCTGAATTCTCTGTTCACAACTATCGCATTCAACAGTGGGAGTGAGTTTTCTTTGGAGTCTTTGAGTAAGCAATCTCAAGTACCAAAAACGACATTGAAAAAGTACATAGAATATTTGGAAGCGGCGTACCTAATAAAGCTGATTAGAAGAATAGACCAAAGTGGGAAAAAGTTCAAAAGGGATAATTTCTTTAAGTTATATCTTACTAATCCATCTTTAAGAAGTGCTCTTTTCTCTCCTATCACAAGCACAGATGATATGATTGGTGATATGGTAGAGACGGCAATATATTCTCAATGGATGCACAGGGATAGGTTCACTCCATGGTATGCCAGATGGTCGAATGGTGAGGTAGATATGGTTGGGCTGAATGACACAAATCTAAAACCGCTTTGGGCATTAGAAATAAAATGGTCTAACCGTTTTTATAATAAGCCGAAAGAATTGAAAAGTCTTTATAAATTTTGCACCCAAAGTAAATTGAATAATCCTATAGTTACGACTATAGATATAGAGGGCGCTAAAACGTATGAAGGTTTGAATATACAGTATATACCAGCTGCCGCTTACGCATATACAGTTGGTAGAAATACATTAGAGAGCAGAAAGAATGCCTAGTGAAATCACAAAATGTGAAATAAGAAATAAATACGCTCTAAAAAACCTTATTTCACACTTTTTTGTATTTTAAGCACTTCTAAAAGTGCTTATTTTGGTTTTTTAGTTAATATAAGTGTGCTAATTTAAACTTATTTATTATTAATAGCGAAGTGTCGTAAATGAAAATAAAATCAATATATCAAAATATAACTGTAATTATCATTTTCTTATTTGCAATTGGAATAGCAAAAGGTAAGGATACTTATATCCGCAGTGATGCTAACAAACCAGAAATACTAACTTATACATTTGTTGGTGGCTCGTTTGTCAGTTATGGCTGTGCTGGTCAAGACCCAACGTATTTTGTTATGGGAAGTGGTAAGAAAGCAATCACTGTGAACTTCACCGAACCTCAGACCAATCCTTCATTTCGTGTTTGGGGACTTAATGATGATGATTCGGTTGCAGTATTTGTAAACGAAGAACCTTACCCACTTCATACTAAAACAGCATCGTATGACAAGAAGGTAATCTGCAAAGAAGTTAGTCAAGATCCAGGTCCCGAGGGCGTTAAGTTTGCTTCTGGTTTACTTGTTGGGGCTATTAGCAATGATATTGGGAACTACTCTTATCAGAATATTACTTTACGTAGAGCTGACATTACTTCCATAACTATAGTAGGCCTAAGCGGTAGAGGTTGGGGTTTTGCTGGTGTCACAATTTCTGATGGTTCTGCTGGTCAGTCAGCACCGAGAAGATGAGGCTAAATATTGTCTTTTATATGACGAATTGAATCCCTATATTTGCTAGATTTTTTTTACCTATAATGGAGTTTTCTATGAAAAGTATCGTTTATAAAATTGTTTCCATCGCTCTTCTATCATTACTGTTGAGCTTAAGTGCATGTAAAGATGACAATAGCACTGACCCCAATGACGGTGATAAATCATCTACGGCTTTGGCAGCTAATAACACATTAGTGTCACCTGAGAACACTTACAGTCTAGTTGATATTAATCTATTCCATCAAAATTTTATCAACCAATTGTGGTTCTTTGTTAAATCAGATGATAATAATAACAATGGGTTTACGCTGAAAGTTAAGTACCCACTTCCTACTGATAAAACTGCTGAGATGAACTATATAACTAGTATCATAGATATGAAAGAGCTGGAATTTGAGGTGAGTGAGCTAAACTCAAACAAAGATACTGCCCCGAATAGATGGTACACAGCAGGCGGTTTGGCGATAACGACTAAAGGAAAACTATACTTCAAGAAAAATGATAATAATACTGTTACATTCTGGACGAATAATTTAGAATTGTCAGATGACAACGTTTCCCCTACAAAAACTCGAAAATTCAACTTCAAATTTACTTATAGCTTAGATCTAGATGCTGTAGGTAAACCGAATGGAGTACAAGGAAAGTTAACAAACGAATAATTTGATTGCTACATAGATTACAGAGAGCTAATTCACTTATGTGGGTTAGCTCTTTTTTTTCCTATTCCTTTACGAATTTTGCTTTGTGGGTTGAGCCATCTATTTTAGTTAGCTGAATGAAATATACACCTTTGCTAAGACTACTAATATCAATGCTAATAGTATTAGAAGACGACTTTTCTTCTAGTGTGACTATCCCATTCATATCCACAATTTCGTAGCTTATGAACTGCTCAACTTTGGTGTGTACTCTAATTGTGTTCTGGCTTGGGTTCGGTGAAATCACTATATTAGATTCGGGAATATCTTCTGCACTAGTTAGT
>PGYR01000051.1 GCA_002839765.1 Ignavibacteriae bacterium HGW-Ignavibacteriae-4 | reverse complement strand
AGGGATAAGTACTTCAACAGTAGTTGTAGGATTTTCTTCTTTTATTCTTTCTATTGTTTTAGCCCAAAGAGTAGATCCTTGATCTTTTAGCTCATCTCTGTTCACAGAAGTGACTACAGCATGTTTCAACTGCATTTCTTTAACAGACCTTGCTACATCATTTGGCTCTTCCCAATTTAGTGTACCAGGTCTTCCAGTTTTGATAGCACAGAAACTACATGCACGAGTACAAGTATCGCCTAGAATCATAAAAGTAGCTGTACCACTTCCCCAACATTCACCTATGTTTGGACATCGTGCTTCTTCACAAACAGTATGAAGAGATTTAGATCTCATCATTTTCTTTATATTTGCAAAACTATCTCCCCCTGGAGCTTGTACTTTTAACCATTCAGGTCTTTTACCACGAGTAGTTTTTAACTCGGGGTTATTTCTATTGTTATTTTTGAATTGAGGAATCTTAACTTTATCTTCTAACTTCGGTTTTGTTAGAACCGGTATTTCAATTTGCTGCATATCTTTCCTTAATATTTACTATTGACCTAAAAAAGTCCTTAGTGATTTTGACCTTGACTGATGTCTTAGTCTTCTAATAGCTTTTTCTTTTATTTGTCTTACTCTTTCTCTTGTCAAATTAAACTTCTCACCTATTTCTTCTAATGTAAGACTATTACCATCTATTCCAAAATAAAGCTTTATTACTTCTGCTTCTCTTTCAGATAAAGTAGTAAGCACTTGTTTTACTTCCGTTCTTAATGATTCTTGCATCAAATCTGTATCAGGTGGCGGCTGTTGTTCATTCGGTAATACATCTAATAAACTATTATCTTCACCTTGTACAAAAGGTGCATCAACTGATAAATGTCTCCCAGAGATTTTGATTGTCTCAGTAATCTCGGAGATACTCATCTCTAGTTCATCAGCTAATTCCGTTGCTGTCGGTTCTCTTTCAAACTCTTGTTCTAATTCTGAAAATTTCTTTCCAATTTTATTCAAAGCACCAACTCTATTGAGTGGCAATCTTACGATTCTTGATTGCTCAGCTAATGCTTGAAGTATAGATTGTCTAATCCACCAAACAGCATAAGAGATAAATTTGAAACCACGTGTTTCATCAAATCTTTTTGCTGCTTTTATTAGACCTAAGTTACCTTCATTAATCAAGTCACCTAAAGATAAACCTTGATTTTGATATTGTTTAGCTACAGAAACTACGAAACGAAGGTTAGCTTTTACCATCTTTTCTAAAGCACGCATACCAGGTACGCCGCCTTTTTTTATTAGCTGAGCTAATTCTATTTCTTCTTCTGCTGTTATCAAATCGACTTTACCAATCTCTTGAAGGTATTTATCAAGCGATTGCGACTCGCGATTTGTATATTGTTTGGTTATTCTCATACTACTTCAATTAAGTAATTAAATTGTTTTCTATTGTAATTCTAACCCTTGTGGATTAGTTCTCTTTTTTATTTAAGACATTAGCATTCAATATAGTATCATATTTATCTGATAATGAATTAATAGCTTCTATTATATATTCATCACTATCTATATTATCAAAGAAAGTATATTCTCTTCCTTTTAATATATATGTTGACATTTCATTTATCAAATCAATAATCTGTTCTTTATTTTCTAATATATTCTTTTTAATATCTGATTTTAAAGAACTTTCTAAAACTGTTAAGTTGTCTTGTGACTGTGACGAAATTACGTCTTTATATTTTCTATTTGACAAATCCTCTATTGGTTTTAATTCATCAAATTTATAATATCTTTTCTCATCATTCAAGAAGTTTAAAAATTTATCGAATTCTTCCACATTCAATTTGTAATCTTCAATAGATTTTTCATATTTGGCAGTGTGCATAACTGCAAAATTAAAGATGATATCACTCTTTATCAAATTATTAATGATTTCAGGGTAATCTTTCTTATTCACATTTTTATCAGGACTAATGCCATCTTCTTTATTAACTGTTCTTCCGTTCTTTGTCTTGAATAGTGTTGAGGAAGACAAATCATATTGATTCTTCTCAATATTGTAATCTATCTTTTGAATACAGCGTCCAGAAGGAGTATAATATTTTGCAATTGTCATTCTTAACTTAGAATTCTCATCGAGTGGTAATGTTTGTTGGACTAATCCTTTTCCAAAAGATTTCCTACCAATTACAACTCCCCTATCAGTATCTTGGAATGCTCCTGCAACAATTTCACTAGCAGAAGCACTATTGTCATTTATTAATATTGCAACCTTCAAATCTGGGTAAAGAGGAATTGTTCTAGAATAATAGTCTTGAGAGTTTTCTTTTAATTTACCGCGAGTAGTTAGCAGTAGAGTGTTTTCAGGTACAAATAACTCGAGAATTCTTAATGACGCTTGCAGAACACCACCTGGATTATCTCTCAAATCAATGATTAGTGAGTTAAACTTACCTTCATATTCTAACTCTCTAAGTGCTTTTCTAAATGCAAAATCAGCTTTTACAGAGAACTGATCCAATTTGATATAAGCAATTGAATCTTTTATTATTCTTTGAAAAGGAACATCTTTAATTACAACTTCTGTTCTAGTTATTTCAACTTCGTTTGTGTCTTTGTTTCCTGATCTATAATATCTAAATAATGCTTTAGTTCCAGATTTACCAACTAATATAGTACGGAGAGAATCTTGGTCTAATTTCCCAACATAAATACTGTCAATTGAAATTAACTCATCTCCGATTCTAAGTCCAGCTTTGTCTGCAGGATAACCTTCAATTACTTTTACGATTGTATTTTTAGCATTTACTTTGTCAACGGTGAATCCAAACCCAATATAATACCCCGTCGAAAGGTAATCTGACTGAGTCTCCCCCACATTCTCTTCATAACGAGTATATGGATCTAACTCTGAAACCATACCTATAATGGATTGCTTAATAAGCTCACTAGGGTTTACATCGCTGACATAACCATTATTAAGTTGCTCATAAGCACGTCCAAACGTGCTTAATGAATTATATATATCGAAATACTTATCGTCTTTCTTTGCACTTATCAATGTCAAAGGAAATAAAAAAAATATTATGTATTTAGATATATTCAATTATTTACTAGATATTACTTTTTAAATAAGATAAGACATCGTCTTTATGTATTCTAATTTGTTCCATTGTATCTCTATCTCTAATAGTAACAGTACCATCTTCAACTGATTGACCATCAACGGTTATACAGTAAGGTGTCCCAATTTCATCTTGTCTTCTATATCGTCTGCCTACGGCACCAGCTTCATCATATTGAGCTTTGAATGTAGTTTGTATTTCATTATAAATCTCTAAAGCTATTTCAGGCATTCCATCTTTTTTGACTAATGGAAAAACTGCCGCTTTTATTGGTGCTAATTTCTTGTGGAATCTAAGCACTGTACGAGTATCTTCCTTATCACCATCTTTTATAATCTCTTCTTCATAAGCATTACATAGGAAAGCCATAAATGAACGTGATACTCCTCCTGAAGTTTCAATAACATAAGGAACGAATCTATCGCCATTTACAGTATCAACATACTCTAATTTTTTACCCGAGTATTCTTGATGTCTGAGCAAATCAAAATCTGTTCGAGAGTGTACACCTTCCATTTCACCAAATCCAAAAGGAAATTTGAATTCTATATCAGATGCAAAGTTTGCATAATGAGCTAATTTCTCATGATTATGCCAACGAAGGTTCTCTTCTTTCATTCCTAAGCTAACGTACCAATCCCATCTTTCTTTTTGCCAATGTTCAAAATTTTCTTTCTCAGTACCAGGCTTGACAAAATACTGCATTTCCATTTGTTCGAATTCTCTAGTTCTAAATAAGAAATTTTTAGTGTTTATTTCATTTCTAAATGCTTTACCAATTTGTGCAATACCAAATGGAACTTTCTGTCTTCCTGATTCCATTACGTTTTTGAAATTGACAAATATTCCCTGTGCTGTTTCTGGTCTAAGATAGACTGTATTAGAAGTATCTTCTACAGGTCCGATGAAAGTCTTGAACATCAAATTGAAATTCTTAACATCAGTCCATTCTCTACTTCCATTATCGTGAATATCTGCTTCTATAATTATATTATAATAATCTTCATTATTTTGAGCAGCTTCTAAACTTTTCTCTAGTTTTTCAGCTTTCTCTGTTTTACCTTTCTTCAAAAGCTTTTGTATTTCTTCTTCTATTAGGTTATCTGCTCTGTATCTTTTTTTCGTGGTTTTATTATCAATCATAGGGTCTGAGAATTGAACTGTATGACCTGAAGCGTCCCATGTACGTGGGTGCATAAGAATAGAAGCATCTAAACCCTCTATATTATCTCGATAAGTCATAGTTTTCCACCACTCATCTTTGATGTTTTTTAGCAATTCTACACCCAAGGGTCCAAAATCCCAGCATCCGTTTAATCCACCATAAATCTCAGAAGATTGGAATACAAAACCTTTTCTTTTTGAAAGCGAAATTATCTTTTCTAACAAATCCATTTCAATTATTCTATTTTTTACTTTATTGACATTTTTGAAGACACAAAATAGCAATTATCCTAGATTTAGAGCAATTTCTTGACAACTTATTACATTAGTTAGTAATAATTATCAACAATTGGATAAATAAGAACTTATTGTACTTGCATACTTAATTGATTTTTTAAATTAGTAGCTAATAAAATGCCATATTTGATGAAAATATTTAAAATTGTATTTGTTTTTGTTTTAATAAACGCCTTACCTATGTTGGGTGCTGAGTATCTAGAGATACTACCTCAAAACGGAGATGGTCTTAAGACAATATTCCAACGATATAGATTAGATTATACTGAACAAAATGTATCTGTATTTAATAGTTTGAATCAATCTAAATTAGGGTCTAGTAATTCCCTTTATTTAGGTGTGAAATATAAACTACCTATACATGTTTTTGTTTATAATGGTAATTCTATTCGTTCTAGTATTGGTAACTCTGACTATGACTATGCAGTCACAATACAAGAATATAATGATTTGCTTTTCTCGAAAGGAATAAAAAGTAATAATTATAAAATTGATAAAGTTCTTTGGGTTCCAGAGATAACTTTCTATTTGAAAGAAGGTGAAAATATTGTTACTACTAACAAAACTGTAACTAAAACCAAAAAAAGTGGTTTACAAACTTACATAGAGCCTCTCTTTGGTGAAAAATATAAAGAAGTAAAAGAGATCAGTCATAAACTAAAAGACAATATTTACTATTTAGTTGGTGGTCATGGTGGTCCTGACCCTGGAGCAATAGGTAGAAGATATGGCAATGAACTGCATGAAGATGAATATGCTTATGATATTATACTTAGATTAGCCAAAAATCTGATGGAACATGGTGCCACAGTAAAAATAATAGTTCAAGATAAAGAAGATGGGATACGCGATGATGTTTATTTGAATAATAGTTTCAACGAAACATATTACGGTGATCAGGAAATACCCAGAAATCAATTAGCTAGATTGAGAAAGCGGGTCGAGATAATTAATAATGAGTATTATAAAAATCAGAATAGTGCAAAAGAGCAAATAGTAGTTCCAATTCATGTAGATAGTAGAGAAAACAAAAGTAGAAGAATCGATATATTTTTCTATCATAATCAAAGTTCTGATAGAGGAAAGGTAATAGCAAGTACTTTACTTGAGACAATAGAAAGCAAGTATAGAGCTGCACAACCCGGAAGAGGATACAATGGTTCAGTCTCAGCACGAGGATTATATATGCTACGCAATACAATTCCAGTTACAGTTTATATTGAACTTGGTAATATACAAAATGAACAAGATCAAATAAGATTAGTAGAAAAAAATAATAGACAAGCTATAGCTAATTGGTTAACAGATGGTTTTCTAAAATTAGCTGAATAAATGAGGTAATTATGTCAAAAGTATATGAGTTAAATGGTAATAGTCTAACAATTGATGCCATAGTAGATATAGCAAGAAACAATGCAAAAGTAAAAATTGCTGACGATAGCATTGAAAAGATTAAGAAATGTCGAATTTTTCTTGAATCAAAAATCAAAGCAAATGTCGTGATGTATGGTGTTAATACTGGAATCGGAGAATTCTCAGAAATCGTTCTGAGCGATGAACAATTAGAGCAATTCCAGAAGAACCTTATCTATAATCATTCAGCTGGAATAGGTGCTCCTGCACCAATTGAATATGTGCGTGGAGCTTTAGCCGGAAGGATAAACGTACATGCAAATGGAAACAGTGGATGCCGACTAGAAATAACTCAGACTATTGTTGATATGCTTAATAAAGGAGTTACCCCATACGTTTGTCAGAAAGGTTCTGTTGGTGCAAGCGGAGATTTAGCACCTATGGCACAAGCTGCTTTACTTATGTTAGGTGAAGGGCAAGCATATTATCAAGGTGAACTTTTACCAGGTAAAGAGGCATTCGAAAGAGCAGGCATTCCTATACCAGGATTGAAAGCAAGAGATGGGTTAGCATTTATAAATGGCTCAAATCTGTTAACAGCGATGAGTGCAATCCACTTATATGACTTTAAAAAATTAATCAAACATTCCGAAATTGCAGCAGCAATGTCTTTAGAAGCACTTATGGCAAATATGAAGCCGTATAGCAAGAAATTGCACGAAGTACGAGGATTCCAGGGAGCTGTAAAAAGTGCAATCTCAATTAGAAAATGTTTAGAAGGTAGTGATTTAATTACTGGTAAAATCAAAACAAAAGTTCAAGATGCATATTCAATGCGTTCTAGCCCTCAAGTTATTGGGGCAGCAAGAGATGCAATTAGATGGGCTCAAGAACAAGTCGAAATAGAATTAAATGGTGTAGGAGATAATCCAATATTCTTCCCTGATGATAATGAAGTTTTATCTGGAGCAAACTTCCAAGGTTCACCTGTCTCATTACCAATGGATTCGGCTGGTGCTGCAATCACAATGATATCTGTACTTTCTGAAAGAAGATTAAATAGATTACTAAATCCTGCACTTAGCCAAGGATTACCAAGTTTCTTAACAGATAAAGCAGGTCTGTACAGTGGTTTAATGCTTAGTCAATATACTGCAGATACATTAATTGTGGAGCAAAGAATGCTATCTGCACCCGCTTCAGTACAATCTATACCTGCTGCAGCTGACCAAGAAGATTTTGTTTCTATGGGGATGAATACAGCATTGAAAAATAAACAAATATTAGAGAATGCTCATAGTATAATCGGTATAGAATTCTTTGCTGCGGCACAAGCACTTGATTTTAGAGATTTCAAATATGGCGATGGTGTAGCAAAAGCTTTTGAAGTCATAAGAAAACATATAGAATACTTGGATGAAGATAGACCTTTATACAATGATCACAATACTATTACTGATTTAGTAAGATCAAACGAAATATTGGATGCAGTAGAATCAGTAGTAGGTGATTTGGACATTGAGTAATCTTAAAACTGATATATTGAATTATTTGGAGAGTCAGAAAGTATATGGAAAGAATATATTTTTTGATGATGATGGTATTGAATTTAAGATAGATAAGGAAATTGCAGGAGAGAAAATGGCTAAGAAACAATCACCAAATAATGAAATCAAAATAAGTCAAAAGATTAGCGAGACAAAAGTTGAGAAAACACAAGTATTACAAGAAATAGAAACCAAAGAGCAAAAAGTCACTCAACACATAGTAAAAATAGATGAAAATTCTGTTTCAAAAAACTGGAGGGATGCAGGTTCACTTGAAGTTTTATATGATGACATTCATGACTGTATGAGATGTGAATTGGGTGCAACAAGAAATAAATTTGTTTTCGGTACAGGTGACCCAAATGCAGATTTATTAATTATAGGTGAAGCACCCGGTAGAGATGAAGATGCACAAGGAGAGCCGTTTGTAGGTAGATCGGGGAAATTGCTCACTACTATTTTGGAATCTATACAATTATCAAGAGACGATGTATTTATTGCAAATATATTAAAATGCCGTCCACCTAATAACAGAAGACCATCTACTTCAGAAGTAGATACTTGTGAAGTTTATCTTCATAAACAAATTGAATTAATTAACCCCAAGTATATACTTGCTTTAGGATTAACAGCTGCAGATACATTACTCAAAGAGAAATGTGTTATGAAAGATATTAGAGGTGAAATTCTAGATTATCGGGGTAAAAAATTAATGATTACTTATCACCCTTCTGCATTACTAAGAAATCCAAATCTGAAAAGACCAGTATGGGAAGATATGAAAAAATTAAAAGAGCTATTAGTTAACTAATTATTCATATCTTAAAGCTTCAATTGGGTCTAAACCAGCTGCTTTATATGCTGGATATAACCCTGATATCAGCCCCAATAGTGTAGTTACTGTTAAACTTATAATTATCCAATTAATAGGAATAGTTACAGTAAGTCCCATGGCTAGTCCAAGTATTGTGGACATTAGATATCCCAATATAATTCCAATTAGACCACCGATTAAAGTAATCGTCATAGTTTCTACTAAGAACTGCATTGTTATCCAAAAACGTCTAGCACCAAGTGCTTTACGTAAGCCAATTTCTCTTGTTCTTTCTTTGATAGCAACTAACATTATATTTGTAATTCCAACACCAGCAGCGGCTAAAGCAAAAAACCCGGCAAGTAAACCAAAATAAGATAAATAACCAGTTAAACCAGAGAATTGTTCTGTGATAGATTCATTAGTTTCTATCTCGAAGCTATTATCTTCCCAGGGTTTATCACCCCTCAATGATCTTAATGCTCCTATGGTCTCATCTAAAACATAAGCAAATGATTCTTTGTTATAAGCCTTTACTTTTACATCTAATGATTCCCACCAATTACTATAATACTTATTAAACTTACTAATTGGAATAATAACTTGATTATCTTGACTCTGCCCTAATATTGCTCCTTTCTCATCGAGCAAACCAATAACTTCAAAACTTTGATTCCCTATTTTGATTTCTTTTCCAATTGGGTTAGATAACTTAAATAGTTTATTCTTAACATCATTACCAATCACAGCAACATTTCTATTAAACTCAACATCTGCTTCAGTTATAGCTCTTCCAACTGGAACATCTCTATCGTTTATATTAAAATAAACTTCATTGGTTCCTTGTAAAGTTACATCGGGATCAGTTTGAAATTCCAAATACTTAACTATCATGGAACCTTGACTTGATTCAACACTAACAAAAGCCATGTCTCCAATACTTTTTTTCAATTGAGTATATTGCTTATAATCTATTCTTTCACGTTTATTGTATTGTCTTCTTGAACTTCTACTTGTTTGTACAGAAGGCATACGTGTAATTTTGAAAGAATTCTCTCCCAAGTTAGCCATTTCTGTTTCTACAGTTTCATCGACTGAGGATACTAGTGAACCTGACCCCATTATCGCAAAAACACCGATAGCAACACTTAATAAAGTTAGAAAGGATCTTAATTTATGTGTAAATATCGAGGCAATTGCCATTCTTACACTTTCAGTTATATTCATTAGTCAAACCTCAATGCTTCAACAGGGTCTAAATTTGCTGCTCGGATAGCAGGTATTAGACCAGCCAATAGTCCAACAACCAATGAAACAATTGCTGCAATTACAAAAAGTTCAGTTGGTAAGACAGGTAATAAGAAACCAATTTCTGGAAAATATAAAGGTAAATAAGTGGCTGCCAAATATGCAATAACTGAACATAAAACTAAAGAAAGAAATGCACCTATTAAACAGAGAACCGATGATTCAACCAAAAACTGAATCCATATTGCCCTTTTCTTTGCACCCAATGATTTCCTTATTCCTATTTCTTTCGTTCGTTCTGTTACAGTAACGAACATTATATTCATAATACCAATAATTCCAACTAGAAAAGCAAGCATTGTCATTCCAATTCCAACTGCATATACTTTAAATTTGATGTCTGCGATTGTTTTTTCAAATGCCTTTGTTTCGTTTATAGAAAAGTCATTCTCTTCGTTGGGTTTCAAGTTTCTAATTATTCTCATAAGACCAATTGTCTCATTTCTAACTTCATCTAAATTATTATCAAGTCCTGCTTTTATACCAACAGACATGGACCTCTTATCTACATTCCAAATACCAGCATATTTCTTTATTGGTAGAAACATTTGTCTATCAATCATATCGAAAAACATAGTTCCTCGTTTTTGTACGACTCCAATTACTCTAAGTGGTCTTCCATTGAGCTTAATTGTTTTCCCGATTGGATCTTCCCCTTGGAATATGGTAGTATAAACTAAATGTCCGATTACTATAACATTCGAACCAAATTCTTCTTCTAACTCATTAAAAAATCTACCTAATTGTAGATTACCAACTGGAGTATGGACATTTTCAGCTGTTGTACCAACGGCAATCATACCTACATAAGTTTCCCCATTATATTCAATCGTTGTTGATCCTTGATTTATATTAGGTATAACATACTCAGCAGAGCCATGCAACTCTTTTAATTGTTCGGCTTGCCTTATAGTAATATCTTTTCTATTTCTAAAACTTCTCCAATTCCTATGTTCTGTCCAATCCCACTTATCCACATAAAGCATATCTGTACCGATAACCGAAAAGGTATCCTGCATAGCTTTATCTAGTCCACCAAGCAACCATCCCATCATAATAACAATCGAGATACCAATTACCACACCTAATGAAGCAAGAAAAGCCCTTAGCTTATTAGACCTAAGTGCTTCGATTGAGAGTAATATAGATTCTTTTATCTCGTTAAACATATAATTAAAATTTAACTTGGTTTTGATTTATTTCGTCTGTCTCAACTAATCCGTCACGGAGTCTAATTATTCTCTTGGCATGAAGAGCTATTTCCTCCTCGTGTGTAACTACAATAATAGTATTACCAGATTCCCATAGATTCTGAAATAACTTCATTATATCATTACCCGTTTTAGTATCTAGATTACCAGTAGGTTCATCTGCTAAAATTATTGAGGGAGCCGTAACTAAAGCGCGTGCTATAGCTACACGCTGTCTTTGCCCACCAGATAATTCATTCGGCTTATGTTCCATCCTATCTTCAAGCCCAACACTTTTGAGAGCGGCCTCTGCCCTATCTATTCGATCATATTTTTTAACACCTGAATATACTAGAGGCAATTCAATATTCTTTAATGCTGATGCTCTTGGTAGTAAGTTAAAAGTTTGGAATACAAAACCGATTTCTCTATTTCTAATTTCAGCTAATTCGTTATCATTTAGTTCATTGATATTGGTTCCATTAAATAAATAAGTACCAGTACTTGGTGTATCCAAACAACCAATTATATTCATAAGAGTCGATTTGCCGGAACCTGATGGGCCCATTAATGCTACATACTCATTTTCGTCAATAGAAACACTTACGTCACGCAATGCATGAACTAACTGAGTTCCCATTTTATATACTTTGCTTATATTTCTAATATCAATTATAGTTTTAGGCATTATTTTTTACCGCTTTTTCTACCAGTGGGCATTACAGCTTCTTCCTTTCTAATTTTTGCACCATCAGACAAATCCTTGCTTATGGCACTAAAACTACCCGTGACTATTTCTTCACCATTTTTTAGACCAGTTTTTATCTCTATATAACCCTCATCACTGATTCCTGTTTCTACATTAACAGCATCCACTTTGTTACCATTTACTACGAAAACTATTGATTGAGGTTTATCCTTCATTCTAGTTTGTTCAGACTCAACTTTTTTTATCTTCTGTTGGTCATCTGCACCAAAATCAAAACTGGCTCTAACAGTAACTGATTGCAAAGGAACTGCGATAACATTACTCCGGGTTTCTGTTTCGATATCAACATTGCAACTCATTCCAGGTCTCATTTTAGGATCTATGTCTAACAATCTTATTTTAACTTCGAAGTTTGTTACTTGATCTTGTGAAGATTGAGAAGTCAATTTAGCTGAGTGCCCTATTTCTTTTACAATCCCCTTAAATATCCTATCGGGAAAAGCATCAATTTCAATACTTGCTGTATCACCTACATTTATCAATACAATATCGTTTTCATCTACATCAACTTTAGTATTCATGGTAGATAAATCTGATATTCGCATCATTTCAGTACCTAAATTCTGAATTGTACCTAATACTTTTTCACCAACTTCTATATTTAATGCGGTTACTATACCATCGATTGGCGATAATATAGTAGTTCTAGAAGCATTTTGCTGTATTTGCTTTAATGAAGCTTTTGACTGGTCATATCTAGCTAAAGAGTTTTGATACTGACTTCTAGTTTGATCCAAAGTTGTTTTTGCTCTATCTAAATCTTGTTTTGCAACATACTCTTTTTGATAAAGATCTCTCATTCTACTGAATTCGTATTCAGCTCTTTCTAATGAAGATTTTTGATAATCTATATCAGTTTTAGAAGCATCTAATGCAGCTTGATATTGTTCCAACTGAGTTTGTATCAAATCGGGCTTAATACGTGCTAGTAGCTGTCCTTTTTTTACAGTATCACCTTCCATAACAGGAAGCTCTATTATCTCACCACTAGCTTCTGAGGAGATTTTAACTTCTGTTTCAGGGTGAAGATTACCAATCGCATTTACTTTCTGAGTGATAGTTCGGTGAGTAACTTTATCAGTTCTAACCGGGATATCTACCGTTTTATCTTTTGATAGGAAGTATCCAATAGCAGCTATAGCAGCAATAATTAGAATAATTAGAAATATTACTTTCCCTTTTGATTTTTTCCTTGCCATTTTATTTCCTAGTAATTTTTTATGTTGTCTTTATAATAAACTGCTGTATTAGTAAGCATGTCGTGAAGTGCTTGTCTTTTAGAACCAAGAGTGAAGAAGAATCCAATTATTATTATCACGATTATAATACTAGATAAACCTTGTAATAAATGAATTGATAATAAAATTCCCAAAACTGATAATATAGAATTAGAATGCTTCAGAAGATATCTATTCAATAATTGAGAAGTACTCGCTTCGCTTCTATCTGAACTAGCTATTTTAATACCTAGTAACATTTTTCCAATAGATGCACCTAACAATACTTCCATTGAATAATAAATCAAACCAATTACTACTGCTATCATACTAGAGTCTTGTATAATTAATGTGATTTTATCAATATTATTTAGTGGGTTTTCAATAAGCAAAATCTCACTAAATACTCCTGTAGCTAGCATTACAATAAAACCAATAATCGAATTAAAGATAAAATCAATTATAAATGCACCTAATCTACGACCAAACCCAACACGATAGCCCAATTCGTAGTCTTCACCAAATTGGCTTCGCATATATTCATCATGCTCTTGTGTTCCTTCTTGAGGAACGTTCGGAAGATTGTAATTATCGTTCATATTAGTTATTCCTTATTGTTCGACACCAATTGAATTTAATAGTTCTTTTTTTGATTTGAAATAATTGTAAACAGCATTTACTCTGTTCAATTGAGAGTTTATGAATTGTGCATTAGAAGTTTGAAGTTCTAATACAGTAGCGGCACCAACTTTATATCTTTCTTTTGTACTCTCATTATTTCTTTTTGACGACTCATAAGATTTGTCCGATACTTTCAGTTGCTTCTGTGATATCTCTAATGTTAATAAAGCAGTTTTTACTTCATTTCTCACCTGATTTTCAAGTCTTTGTTTCTCTATTTCTGCTTGCTTTTGTTGCAATTCTGCATTTTGAACTTGTTGGTCTGTTCTGAAATTATTAAATATTGGAACACTTAGGTTCAAGCCAAGTGCAAAGTTTCCTCTAGTACTAAAATCATTGATTTCTGTATTAGCCCATGACCAACCAGTAGAAGCAGAGACATTAGGGTAGTAGTTACCTTCCGCAGCTTTTTTTGCTGCTTTAGCCGCATTCTCACTCAGATCATAAGATTTTATATCATATCTATTATTCAAAGCTTTTCTAACTAACTCATCTTGATCTTTATGATTATTATAGAAGCTATCTACTTCTTTTTCTGTTACTTCTGCTGGAATGCTATTAATATCAAAATTCACTTCTAAATCAGGAGCAAGTCCCATTAACATTAATAGGTTTGCTTTCGAGGTAACATGGCTATTCTCTGCGGTTAATAAATCATATTCTAAATTTCCAAGTTCGGCTTCTTGAGAATATATCTGTGGTAATGCAGAAACTCCAGCTTCATACTGGGCTTTCATTTTTTCTAAATCACTTTTACCCAATTGAATATTTTCTAGTCTAATTCTTACTATCTGTCTGTTACGAACTACCTCTGTAAATGCTCGATAAACTTGAATTTTAATATCTCTTTTTAATTGTTCGACATTGAACTTTACAGACTCCAAGTTATCTTTGGAAGCAGAGTAATTATACTCTCGGCTGAAACCATCGAAAAGAGTCAATCTAGCACCAGTTGTAGCATTATATCTATTTGGATTTTGATTAGATTGGATTACCCTATCACCAAATACTAATGATTGACTTAGGTTGTTAAGCTGTCTACTATAACCTATGTTTGCCGAGATAGTTGGCAAATACTCGCCGAAAGAACTTCTTAGACCTGCTTCAGCTACGTCTATTCGTTCCATACTTATCAGTAAATCGAAGTTTTTTTCTAGTGCTATGTTTAAACAATCATCTAGTGTTAGAGTTGCACCAGGTCCTGAGATCTGAGGAAAAAGTGTAAGAGGTAGAAATAAAAAAAGTAGTAAAAACTTCATCAAACTCGCCATAATATTTTTATCTGCTATTACGTTATTCATATAATTAAGTTACAAATTTATCTTGGTGTAAATGTTTTCTTTGCCGAATATTGTCCATTCTTTTCTATTAATTGGATTTCTATACTATTAATAGGTTTGTCAAGCTTTTCACTTTCAAAGGTTTGGAATTGGTAACCATCATCAAAATAACCTTTACCTATAATATCTCTAAACTTTAAATTAGCACTATTTTTAATTGTTTCTACATAATTTTTACTTTTTTGTAAACTAAAAGATTTAGTTTTTAAAATTATTCTATTGTCTTTCAGCTCTATGTATTCAACAGCAGGTTTAGGTTTCCTTTTAATTGATAGATTATAACTATCCAATCTTTTATTCTCTACATATCTTGTTAAAGTAGCATTTGATTCCAGCATACTTGCATCAGGTGTAAAGTAGAATTGGCTATTATTATAACGCTTTTCAAAACTATTACCTGATTTTATTATCGTATATGAATCCAACGATGTACTTGACTCCAATCGAGTATTCAAATTATAGTTTTCGCCTACATACATCACACTAGGTATATCAGGTGCTATCCTCGGTGATGGAATTACCATAAAATCAAAAGAGAACTCTGAGTCATCAGCTTTTCGTCTTACTTTTATAATTACTTTCATAGTATCATAAGTTGGGGACATACCAGAGAATACAAAATTATTCCCATCTGATGATTCAAACCTTGCTGTTCCACCTAGTAGAGAATCTCCTCTTATTGTTACTTTAGGAGGTCCCACCAAATCATCAATTGATGCGATATTATAAATTCTAACATTATTAATCCAATCATTATCAGCAAAAGTGATGATTGGATTTTTACTAACTTTTGCATCCATCTCAGAAAGATTTGTTGGGATAGACAAAGGTGAATTTAGATAATTAAAATCGAAGTTTGTAGTATCAATTTGATTATCTACCAAATCTTGGTTTAATACTTGATTTAAGAATAGAGTGTTCAATGTAAATTGAGTAGAAGAAGTTTTAGATTTTCCATTTTTTTCTATAACTGCAGTTAACTTAACTAAATATGTGGAATTATAATCGAAGTTAAAATCTGGATTCCATTTAAAATTGATATACTTATCTTGGAAATTCTCGGATATTTGGAATTGCTCTTTTGAGTTGTTTAATTCATTAATTTCGACAGTTTCTCCCCTATTCACATCACTAATTGTATATGTAAAATCTATATTGTCATATTCTCCATCAAAGAATACTTTATTTACAGAATCAAATCGGACAATATTATTTCTACCATCTTTCTTTAATAATCGTAGATTTAGGACAGTTCTCTCAGGAACTAATCTTAGCTCTATATCAGCAGAACCATCAGTTTCATTATTACTCTTCTTGCTATCGGGTAATATTAAAATCAGGGCAGCAAGATAGAGAATAAAATATATCTCTACTTTAGTCCTTTTTTTCTGTTGTGTCATTATCTCTGACTCTATCGATTAGCAAATTTTCTAATTCTCTTCTTATCTCGAATCTTATGTCTTTTTCTCTTATGCTTCGTGTGGATTCAGTGAGCGATTCTATCTGAGTTCTTAAATTAGAAAGTTGTTCATTTGTTTGCTTTATATTATAAATGAATTCATCAGATGGAGAAACAGCTTTAGATATATTATTAGTGGCTTCTGCTAATTTATTTATTAATTCAGCTTGGCTATTATTGAAATTCTTTAATTCCAAACTTACATCTTCTAATTTACTTACCGCTGTGGCGAAATCAGTTCCTATTTCACCAATCTCTTGTATTAGAATGCTTTCTTCAGATTCATTTTCATCGATTATCAAATCTTCATCAGGAGAAAAAAGCATAACAACAAATATGAGTAACAACATACTAGCTTCGAATATAATACTGCCAATAACAAGTTCTGTAGAAATAGCATCTGAGAACTTTCTGACACCGATAAGTACTAATAAGATTGCAGCACCAAAGTAAACAAAGGAGTTAATAGTAGAATAAAAATGTCTATTAACTATTTCTTCAATCCATAAAGTTGTACCTTTCCAAGCACCAAGTTTATGTAATATGGTAACATCAGTTTTAACAAATTTGCTTGGATTCTTTTCAAATACACAGACTTTCCAACAAATAATAAGAATCATAAGACCAGAAAGCTCATTTTCATATTTCAGCTTTTTGTATAATTCATGTAAAAATTTTCTACCATCTAATGATGTTAGGGTCTCTATTTTCTTTTCCATTATCTAAGTTCTAGTTTTAATTAAGTTAATAATTCCCACAACAAAAAACAAGCCATTTGCGAACCAACCGGCAATTATTGGATTAAGTCCAGTACCTAAAACGACAGCTTGACTAACTTTTGTGAATATAAGATATAAGAACGATATTACCAGTGCCGCTCCTATTTGTACTGCTATACCACCTTTCTTTTTTACAGATGCAAATGGTACTCCGAACAAAACAACAATTATATTGGCAATTGGAAATGCGTACTGTCCGTAGTAATCAGTCATTTCCAAGTCAACATTCTTTCCACCATTCTTGAGTAAAATCAAATATGATTTTAATTCATCAAATGTCATTTCATCCGTTGATCTTTTTAAATCGATTATTTTTGAGTGTGTTAACGTTAGATCTATTCTCATAGAATCATTTCTAGTTACAGACTCTATATTCTTAGTATTAAATTTTCGAATTATAACTTCATTTAATATCCAATTATTCGCAACGGAATCCCAAGCAATTGAGCTAGCTTCTATTGTTTTATTTAGCCTAGGTGATTTTACATTAGTAAAGTATTCTAGACCAATACTATATCCTTTTTTCTGATCACTATTATATGACTTCATGTGTAGATTTACTGATGGCGACTCACGAAAATATAAATCGTAGATTGAACCGACGCTGCTGCCTTTGTTCATATACTCACGTTCTATGTCATTTTTGGCAATATTTGCTTTGGGTACTACCCATCCGTTGAAATATAAATGAACACCACTTATTAATATACTCAATATCATCAATGGAGCCATAAATCTATAAAGACTTATACCGCCCGATTTTATAGCTGTTATTTCATTTAGTCCTGAGAGTCTTCCTACAGTGAATAAAGTTGAAAGTAACATCGCCACAGGTACTAGAAGTTTGAGTATTTCAGGGAAAAAATAAAAGTAATACTCAGCAATCTTGAAAATCCCCATTCCATTGTCAAGAAATTCTTCCAGATTTTCAATCATATCTACAATTAGAAAAATACTATAAAGTGCTAAAAAGGAAAAAACCAATGTAGTTATAAATGACTTTATTAAGTATTTGTCTAAAATTCTCATTTTTTAAATATTTCTTTGATAAAATTTCGAGTATCTGGTATTGCCCTGAATATATCGCTAATTGGAAATCCAAGTTGCTT
>PGYR01000110.1 GCA_002839765.1 Ignavibacteriae bacterium HGW-Ignavibacteriae-4 | reverse complement strand
CGTTCTTATTGTATGGGTGACGACGATGTCACTATCTTTTATTATATCCATTCAAGCTACAGAAACTTTGTCAGAATTAATTGAAAGTTCGATTTTTACGAAACTCTTCTATTATAATAATCCAATACAGTATTTTATTATGAATTTGGGTAATGCGTTGAAGTAAGGAGTTGTCTATAAAAATATTAGGGTGATGCCTACATATAAAAAACCAATTAGGTCTTTAAGCTGATATGCTCCCTTATAGGTAGACAAGTGAAATAATAAAACACTTGATACTTAGAAGGGAGCATTTTGTATGTCTAAAATACCAGCTCAAGATAAAATCAATTATTGTAAGCAATATGTAGATGGAAAAATGACTCAAGGACAAATAGCAGGATTAACTAATGTTGACAAGACATCAGTTCGAAAATGGATTATGAAATATGAATCAATGGGTGAAACTGCATTTCTAGGAAAGGGATGGAAAAAGTACACAAAGGAAATAAAAGTTCAGGCAGTCAAAGACTACATAGCAGGTCTTGATTCAATGATGGGTATCTGTAAAAAATACGGTATTCATTCCCCAACTCAACTATCAAAATGGATTTTGAAGTATAATGGTCATGAGGAGCTAAGAGCTTCTGGAACAGGAGGAGATTCCATCATGACCAAAGGAAGAAAAACATCATTTGATGATCGTGTAGAAATAGTGCAGTATTGTATCGCGCATGAACATAATTACGCTCAAACAGCAGAGAAATATCAGGTGTCCTATCAACAAGCACGTAATTATACCGTTAAATATGAATCAGATGGAGTTGAAGCTTTAAGGGATAATCGTGGAAAAAGAAAAGTTGAAGACAAAATGACTGAATTAGAACATCTTCGTGCAGAAAATAAGATTTTAAGAGCTGAAAAAAAACGAGCTGAAATGGAGGTGTCATTCTTAAAAAAGCTCAAGGATATAGAAAGGAGGGGGGGTTAAGCTTGGTTCGGCATGAATACATATACCAAGCAATCAAAGAGGAAAATGAAGAATACCATTATTCAATCAGTGGATTGTGCAAATTAGGAGGAACTTCAAGAGCCGCATACTATAAATGGTTACACAGGGAAATACCGAAAAGTGAGACAGAAAATAAGCATATTGCAGATATCATGGAAAAGATTCATGAGGAATTTCCAGACAAAGGATACCGCAGAATTAGAGATGATCTTGAACGTTATCATGAGACAAAAGTTAATGATAAACGAGTATTACGCATCTGTCGCAACCGAAATATCAAATCGACGATTAAGTACTCTAACAATGGATGCACTAGACAAGCCGCCAATCCTCAATACATAGCAGAAAATACACTAAACCGCGAATTTAAAGCAGTGTCACCAAATGAGAAGTGGCTAACAGATGTAACTGAATTCCACTATTACATAGGAATTGAAAAACGCAAGGTCTATTTAAGTGCCATACTTGATTTGTACGACAGACGAATCGTATCGTATATCATTCGTGATCGGAACAATAATGCATTGGTTTTTGATACATTTGATACTGCTGTAAAGAACAACCCCAATGTTCATCCACTTTTTCATTCTGACAGAGGATATCAATATACCAACAGAGCATTTCACGCGAAGTTAGAAGCTTCTGGTATGACTCAAAGCATGTCTAGAGTAGCTAAATGTATTGATAATGGACCAATGGAAGGTTTCTGGGGAATCATCAAAAGAGAACGATATTATGGTAAAAAATTTACCGGCAGGGAATCTATTGTTGAAATGATAGAGAATTATATCGAGTATTATAACAATAAACGGTTACAAAGGAACCTTGGTGTATTAACACCAATGGAGAAATATGAAATTTATATACAAGCAGCATAAAAAATCCAGCAGATGTTGTCCTGCTGGATGAAAAAGTTTATATTTTTTCAATTGTCTACTTGACGGGGAGCGGTTCAAGCAAATAGCTTAGAGGCTTTTTTAATAAAAATATTATAAAGGGGTCCCATGAAAACCCTTCCACAGTGTGTATGATTATGGCTTCCACCAGGAATTTCATGGTCGGTGTCGATAAGGGCAAGGATTCATAAGCTGTTTTTATTGTCCCATGAAAACCCTTCCACAGTATGTATGATTACGGTCTCCAGTTGGTGCATCCATGCACCAAAAGTCGACGGTCAGCATCCATGCTGAC
>PGYR01000109.1 GCA_002839765.1 Ignavibacteriae bacterium HGW-Ignavibacteriae-4 | reverse complement strand
TTACCCTGTCAGAGCTGACAATGGGGGAGACACGAGCGGAGTCATAGTTGAATGGATTGCCGTAAGCAGAAGTCCAATTTGGGTCAAAAGCAAATAGCTCGGTATTGTACACCCCACTCATTCTATAACGAAGAGTATCGAATGTTAGCTGCCCGAAATCCGCCACCCAATTTGATATTGGTCTGCCGTCTTTCAGCCAACGATAAGCTATTTTGAATTGCTTTTGGCTCGGTGCAGCAACTACGAAGAGGTATTGGTCAAGACTACCCTCGCATTCAATGACATCATTGGGTTGCTCAATAATTATTGCCTCGACTGAGCTTTGTGCTTTTGCTTTTGTACTTAGTAGAAGAGCAAATAGCACTAAATAAAGAGTAGTAAATATAGATTTCATCATAGCCCTCAGATTATTAATTACACAATTATTTAACAACAGAAATTTGTCTTGTTTCAACTTTATCGCCCATCTGAATTATAATATAATAAGTCCCACTCGATAATCCAATATTATCGATGTTGAGATTTATCGACTGTTGCTGATTCGCTTGTATCATATCATCGAACACTGTTGCTAACTTATTCCCCAATATATCAGCGAGTATTACTGAGACTTTTCTAGTAGATTTTGGATTAATCGTCAAGGTCGAGATCGATGATAATGGATTTGGGTAAATGCTTATTACTTGGTTTGAGTTGTCTTCTATGCTGGTGATAGTTGGTTTTTTAGTAACAGTAACTTCTGCTATTCTTGAAAAAACTGTATCGCATTCATTAAAGACCATAGCTTGATAATTCCCAGATTGCTCAAGACTTATCTGCCCCAATCTTAATGTATCTTCATACCAAAACCAGTCTTCATCATCTTTTCTCCAATAAACATAGAAACTAGAACCTGCCGATTTTATACCTAATAATAACAGACCTCCTTCTTCAATAGTGTATGTTGGTTCTAAGTCATTTAGAATTTGAGGTGGTCTTGTAAAATCAATATGACTATTTACACCATATTCAGAATTATTAGAATAACCTTCTGGCCAAGCTTTGCATTTGAATGTAGCTTCATAATTAAAATTATTATTTGTATCTAAATAAAATAAAAGGGTGTCATTTTTACTACCACTAACTATACCTGGTATATCATTCAGCAATTGTCCATCCATATACCATTCATTAATTACTGGGATTCCTGTAATCGTACTATTGTTTATGAACCACAATTGGACAGTATTTCCTACACAACCCCAATCTCTTACTCTAAAGCCACCCCATATAAGACTGGGCTCATCATAAATCGCAAACTCATTCGACCAAATAGTATCGCAATCATCGGATAGGCGGACTCTGTATTTGGTGGAATAATCTGTTTCTTTTATGTTATTTATTGTTAGTATTGAAGATTGAACTCCAGAGATTCTATCGCCATTGATGAGAGCCACCGAGTCTTTGAACCATTGTATATCAGTCCAATATGTTGGGTCTGCCATATTATGCTCGCCATATATGTTTGCATCGAATGTGAAGATACAATCATCGTCTTTCTTTACAATCTGATATTCAATATCTTTCATAAAAGATGGCGGTTGAAGTACATAAAGATTTGCTTTTTCTGAACTGACAATAGGGGAGACACGAGCTGAGTCATAGTTGAATGGATTGCCGTAAGCAGATATCCAATTTGGGTCATAAGCGAATAGCTCGGCATTGTACAACCCACTCATTCTGTATCGTAAAGTGTCGTATGTCAACTGCCCGAAATCCGCCACCCAGGTTGAGATTGGGCTGCCATCTTTTAGCCAGCGATAAGCAATTTTGTATTGCTTTTGGCTCGGTGCCGCCACCACGAATAGGTATTGATCGAGACTTCCCTCGCATTCTATTACGTCATTTGGCTGCTCGATTATTATCGCCTCAGCATAGCTTTGTGCTTTTGCTTCTGCACTTATTATTAAGCTAATAAGTACTAAAAAAATAGAAGTAAATATAGATTTCATAATTTCCGTCCTTTTTGAATTAACTGTTAAAACAATAACAGATGAATCCGAAAATAATTACAAAATAGGAAAAAAAAGCCGAGTAGTCTTTGACTACTCGGCTTGTAAAGTTCAAAGTTTATTTGAACAATTATCTGAGAAAAACTATCTCACAACAGATATTTGTCTAGTTTCAACTTTGTCACCCATTCTCAATGTTATGAA
>PGYR01000108.1 GCA_002839765.1 Ignavibacteriae bacterium HGW-Ignavibacteriae-4 | reverse complement strand
ACGGTTATGTGCTACTCGCTTTCGCTCGCTTACGCACAAACCGCGCCAATGACGCGCTACCGGTTAAGCGTATGTTAGGTGGACCCTTCGGGCGGAGGAATAATGAAAATATTACTTGATACGAATATTATAATCCATAGAGAGACACAACGTGTTATACGGGATGATATTGGCATTCTATTCAAATGGATTGACCGTCTTCATTTTGAAAAGTATATACATCCTCACACGATAAAAGAATTGTCAAAATATCAGGATAAAGAAACAGTAAAGTCTTTTATGATAAAAATTGGATCATATAATGTTATTCAATCAATACCGAAGCTATCTAATGAATTGGTTGAATTAAGCAAGGCAATGGATGTAACAGAAAATGATAAGATTGATACTGAGATATTAAATATTCAATTAATTGGAATTACAGACCTATTTATTACTGAAGATAAAAAAGTAAGAAATAAAGCAAAAATACTGGGAATTGGTTCAACGGTATTGTCGATTGAAGAGTTTTTAGAAAAAGTTACAAATGAGAATCCACAACTTAAAGACTATAAAATACTATCAGTACGAAAAATGAGATTTGGAGAAACAAACCTGCACGATTCTTTTTTTGATAGTTTTAGAACAGATTACATTGGATTTGATAAATGGTTCATTAAGAAAAATGATGAATTCGCTTATGTGTGCTTTAATGAAAGCCAGGTGCTGGCTTTTCTTTATCTCAAATTAGAAGGTGTAGATGAAGTATATTCGGATATAACTCCTTCGCTAAGACCAAAGAAGCGATTGAAGATTGGAACTTTTAAGGTTATGCTAAATGGATATAAACTTGGAGAGCGTTTTTTAAAAATTGTTTTTGATAACGCGATTCACTTAAAAGTTGAAGAAATATATGTAACTATCTTCGATAATTCGATTGAACAAGAGCGCTTGATATCGTTGCTGGAGGATTATGGATTTAACTTGCATGGAGTTAAAGAATCAATTTCTGGAAAAGAACTTGTATATGTACGATCACTTCAGATTTCTATTGATAGGGAGAATCAAAAATATAATTTTCCGTTTATAGATAGGAAAGCCCGAGTTTTTCTTGTTCCAATCTATGAACAATATCATACAAACCTGTTCCCCGACTCCATATTGAAAACTGAATCACCTCTTGATTTTGTGGAGAATGAACCATTTCGGAATGCAATTTCTAAAGTATATATATCTAGATCTCACTATAAGGATTTAATTCCAGGAGATATCATAATTTTCTATAGGACCGGTGGATTGCATAAGAGTGTTATCTCTACCATTGGAGTAGTTGAATCAGTAAAAAAAGATATAAATAGTTTCGAGAGCTTTAAAAAGTGTTGTGGAAAACGAAGTGTTTTTAGTGATGACGAACTAAGAAAACATTGGGATTATTATCCCACCTTAAAACCGTTTGTTGTCAATTTCTTATATACATACAGTTTTCCAAAAAGAATCAATTTAAAACGACTTATTGAACTGGGAATTGTTAAAGATATACAGTCTGCGCCAAGAGGATTTGAATTGATTAATTCTGATTCTTTTGATAAGATTATAGAGGAGACTAAAACCGATGAGAGTATTATTGTCAATTAAACCTGAATTTGCTGATCTAATATTTTCTGGTAAAAAAAAATATGAGTACCGGAAACAAATATTCAAAAAAGACGTTAAAACAGTTGTTGTATATGCTAGTGCTCCAGTACAAAAGGTAATAGGTGAGTTCACTATTGATTGTGTTCATCATGAAGATATCAATGATTTATGGCAAAAGACCGAAAGCGGATCAGGCATTAGTAGACATTACTTCAATGAATATTTCTTAAGTCATGAAAGAGGATATGCAATAAAGGTATTGAATATTAACAAATACGTTGAACCACTTAATTTAAACGAACTATATCAATCACCACCACCGCAATCTTTCGCATATATAAATTAAGCACCTAACAACTGCTTCAACCTGACTCGGCTATTGTCACAGTTTGTGCTTTCGCACTTCGTGCGGCACAAACTGCGCCAATGTACGCCTCGCAGGTTAAGCAAATGTTCCACGTATGCGCTTCGCGCAAGCGGCTACACATTATAGACGCGCGCGCCATCCGTGGCGCGGGTCTGTCATTGCATTTACAGTGCGAATACGAGCATAGGGTTTCAGTGAAGAAGAACAGAACGAACGAATAATTCGAGTGAA
>PGYR01000050.1 GCA_002839765.1 Ignavibacteriae bacterium HGW-Ignavibacteriae-4 | reverse complement strand
TCGTCCGGGATTTTGTCGGTCAGGAACAGAACGAAGTCATTTATGATTTATACTGCGGCACCGGCACCATTGCCCAGGTGCTGGTGCCGGTTTCTAAAAAGGTGGTCGGGATCGAGCTGGTCGCCGAAGCGGTCGAAGCGGCGAAAGCCAATGCCACCAAGAACGGCCTGGACAATTGCCAGTTTATCGCCGGCGACGTGATGGTGGAGGTGGCCAACCTGCATGACCAGGCTGATGTGATTATTCTGGACCCGCCACGGGACGGTATCCATCCCAAAGCGATCTTTAAAATTCTGGATTTTAAGCCCAAGGTGTTTGTGTACGTTTCCTGTAAGGCGACATCACTGGCCCGGGATCTGCCGTTTTTTGTGGCGGCGGGGTATGAGGTGAAGAAGGTGAAGTTGGTGGATATGTTTCCGCATACCGGGCACGTGGAGACGGTTGTCTTATTATCCCTCAATACAAATACACCTAAATTAGAGGTTACCATGGAGGTGGATTCTGACAGTAATTATACGCCGGAGGAAAAGGCTACCTATCAGAAGATTATGGAATTTGTGACAGACAAATATGGGCTATCGGTTACTAATTTATATATCGCCCAGATTAAAGATAAATGTGGTCTGGATAAAAGGCTTAATTATAATTTGCCGAAGAGTGAAGATGCCAGAAAGGCTAAATGTACAGTAGAAAAGGAAAGCGCTATCATGGATGCATTTGAACATTTTGGCCTTATTTGATTGCACGAAATAGTCCCGACAATAAAACCATAGGATAATTAGGGCTTGAAGGCTAATGAAATTTAATTTACACCAAATGATGTTGAATTTGATGTAAAAATATAAAAATGCTGTGGGAGCGATTATATAGGACAATACGAACTTCATTAAATAGAATTCTCTATTTGATGAAGTTTTTGTTTTAAAATTCTTCTCAAAATATTTGTTCAACCAAAGGTGGCATTATTGCCAAAGGGGATTGGCTTGTAAGGTTGATGGGATTAATGCCTAGGTTAATTAGTTTCTTTAAGTTTGAATCAAATAATTTCCTTTGTGCACCCTTATATTTATTTCTTGCAGAATGAATACTGCTCTGATTTATTTGGTCAAGAATATGGATTAATTGTCTTTTGCTGTACGATGATTCACAGCTGTTTTTAATTATTTCTACATTGGCTTTTCGTTTTCGGTGAGGGTTGATGCCGTAGATTTCTATAATATATTTTTTAAGATAATTATCTTCCAGTACGGAATTTGTAAAATCTTCTATGGAACCTCTAGACACTCCCAGCTGACGTGACAAATCATCGATTCTGCCTTTAAAAAGCTGAGCTTCTACACGATACATATTTTCAATACTCATGATTTGTGCATCTGTCAGGTGGCTCTTTTTATCAAGCTGCTCAGTTTTTTTTCTGTAAAAATGAAAACGGAATGTAGGCCTTCTGCTTTGGTCTGTTTTTTCGTAGGAACAGAATTCGATGCCTGATTCGTAAGCATGGAATTCTAATTTGCGTTTACCGTTGATGTAATTGCATTTGGTTATAATGTTGTTAATCTCATTATGATTTTCTGTAAAATAGTCTCTGGAATATTCAACTTTTTCAAAAAACCAAGGGCTGCCTCTGTGGTAGTTACTTATGAAACCTTCTAAGGTGCTTTCAAGCAAGCTGAGGAAGTTATCGTAAACAAAGCTTTCGATATTGTAGGAAGAAAAATCGTCACCTTGATGAAACACGTTAAAATTGATTACAATCTTCATGCGATAATCATCTTGAAATCGCGTATGGTTTTCCAAACGGATTTCTCGCAATCCGAGAGTATAGAGATTTGTAGCATTGTAATAAGAAAAACCATTTTTGACAGTCCGTGAGAAAGCAGTGTCAGGTGTTTCTACCATGGAATGATATTCTTTTTTTGAGATGGATTTTCTTATGATATTACAATGCATGATATCACCGCCTGTATATTCGATAATGTAAATTAGTTCATATATGAACTACGGTTATATTATCATGACGGAAATTGAGTGTCAATTAAATATTTTCATAAAAGTAAAAAACTTCATAAATGAATTGAAAAAAAGAAAAGTCTGTAGTATACTATTATTAGTTAAGGAGGCAAATTTGATGAAATATGATATGAAATTATTAGGAGAAATCGTGAAGGAGGTTCGTATTGCAGCTGGACTCAGTGGAGCGCAGCTTCGGGAGCTGGCAGGAAACCTTGATTCCGCTAGTTTTTCCAGAATAGAGAATCCTATCGGAGATTTTAATCCGAGAGCAGATAAATTTGTTGCAGTATTAAGCGCAGTAGCAAACTTATCACCAGTTACCGAACATAAAATTGATTTTAGCGTCTATTTTACAAGACCCTATGGAAAAGAAACAGTGTGCTTCTTCTTATCTTTCCGTAGTATAGAAGACAACTATACAAATTATATGAATGAAAAATCATCGAATCATTTTTCGACAATAGAAAAGAATTATATGAATTTGGAACAGCCGGTTAGAAATATGTTGGAGAATCATTTTAGCTGTGAGAATGCTGTTAAGGAATTAAATGAATTGATTGAGAAGTACAAATTAACAGTAACCAAAGAATTTAAAGGAAGAGAGGAATATAAGGAAATTCAAGAAAACTTTCAAATACGTTGTAAAATGAGTATAGGATTTCCACAAGCTGATATGGCTCAGGAATATGAGATTGATAAAGCATATCAGACCATGCTTCAAGATGTTAAGGCAGATAATATATTTAGATTCGTACAGGAACTTATAAAATATCGTCTATAGAATTGTCTGTCCTATTAGTGATATCTTGACAATTAAAACGAGCTAGAAAGCCTCTGTTTATCAGGCTTTCTAGCCATTACAAAAGCGAGGTGTTATAATATGGCTTCTAATAGCCCTACTCCCCAACAACAGAGCATTATTCAGGCAACAGAAGGGTATGTAAGAGTACCGGCTGTTCCCGGTAGTGGAAAGACTTATTGTTTAACCCATAGAGTTGCTCATCTAATTCAGGATTTGTATATTGCTCCTGATGTTATCATAGCATTAACATTTACACGAAAAGCAGCATCGGGAATGAAGCGTAAACTCAGGGGATTAATTGGTGATGTTGCGACCTGCTTCATGGGAACTTTTCATCATTATTGTTCTAACATATTGAAGGAAGAAATACATCATCTAGGATATCCGAAACTATTTAAATCTCTTAGAAGAAGTGACCAGAATAAATTCGTACGAGAGATTCTAAAAGAAATGAATTTATCCGCAAGAGACTATCGGGAAAGGGATGTCCTTGAAAAAATAAGGGAATTCAAAGTAAATGGCAGTTATGTTGAGTTGTTTGAACAAGAACCAAAGACAAAGATATTAGAGCAAAGCATTCAAAAAGCAGATAGTGCCCATCACATAATGGACGGTATTATTTATAGATATCTATTGAAAGAATTTCAGGTTCATGCATTAGATTATGATGACCTTTTATATTTCACAGTGCATATTTTTAAAAAATACGCTGATGTATTGGATAAGTGGCAGGATAAATGCGAATATGTACTCATAGACGAATATCAGGATGTAAGTAAGGTACAAGCAGAATTAGCAGATATGATTAGTCAGAAATATAAAAACCTTTTTATTATTGGCGATGACGACCAGCTGATTTATTCGTGGAGAGGTTCTAAACCGGAATATCTAATAGAGTTTGATAAAAAATATCCGAATACACAGACTTACACATTGAATTGTAATTTCAGGAGTACGCCAGAGATTATTAAAGCAGCGGATGCACTAATACAGCATAATACAGAGCGGCTTCCGAAGCAGATGAAAACCTCAAATTCAACAGGAAGTCTGCCGGTCTACAACTGTACAAAGACAGCAGTAGATGAAGCTATATGGATAGCAGATAAAATTCATGAATCAGTTGAAGCTGGATGTCAATATAAAGAGATTGCAATTCTGATTAGAAACTCAAGTCAGGCAAGCCATATAGAGCAGCAATTAAGACTACATGCTATTCCATATAAGGCCTATGCAGGAGCGAAATTCTTTGAATCAGAAGAGATACGAACAGTATTGAGTTATTTAAGTATGATATTATTTTTGGATGATTTGTCATTTGAACAGACCGTGAATATGCCCAAAAGAGGATTTGGAAAATCTTCCATGGAGAAAGTAAAACAGTACGCAGCTGATAATCAATTGACATTATTTACAGCATTAGTGACACTGGTACAAGCTGGTGAAATAAAAAATAAACAGATATTTGAGTATTGTAGACACATATACGCAATGAATAAATCACATCAAGGGTATTCTTGTCTGGAGCTTGCAAATATAATTTTGGATTGGGGCTATAGAGAAACTCTGGATGGTGACCCGGACCAAGAAAAAAAGGATAATATAACAGCATTATTACAAATGATTAATGAATTAGAAAAAGAGGAAGATGGTCCGATACCCCTTCATGATTTATTGCAATTTTTCGCATTGTTTTCCCCTGAAGATGATGAAAATGATGATGACAAGGTGAAAATCATGACTATCCATACGGCTAAGGGATTAGAGTTTGACCATGTGTTTATACCTGGGATGGTAGAAGGAATCTTACCAAGTGGAAGAGCGGTTACGAAGCAGGCAATCGAAGAAGAACGCAGAGTATGCTATGTGGCCGTAACAAGGGCAGTGAAACAATTATTTCTTAGTAGCTATCAATATCAGTATGAAAAGCAGAGTTCGCCCTCTATGTCATCAAGGTTTATCAATGAGATGGGCGAGAACAACCTTATGATGCTCCAAAAGCCTGTGGAAAGCTTAGCTGTAAATTCCCCCCAAAAGCCGTCATCATATTGTACACCGCAATTTGTTATAGCTCAAAGAGTTAGCGTTGGACTGTGGGGAGAAGGAACCATTATAGAGGTAGATGAGCAGAAACAGAAATATAAAATACTGTTTGATGCGATGCCTAATTTGGCTAAAAATATTGCTTTTGCAGCAGACATAAAAATATTGTAACAATTAAGAAGGTTGAAATACACCTTCTTTTTTATACTCATTTTTAAGGAGGTGGTATCAAAACTTTTAAGTTATGACACCGCTGAGCCACCTATGGAAACATGCGGGCTTAATCGGTGTCAAAACATATAGCCAAAAGTATCTTAGGGGGAACTATA
Source organism: Ignavibacteriae bacterium HGW-Ignavibacteriae-4 (assembly GCA_002839765.1). Taxonomy (GTDB): domain Bacteria; phylum Bacteroidota; class Ignavibacteria; order Kapaibacteriales; family UBA2268; genus PGYR01. The sequence continues at coordinate 14,456 of PGYR01000050.1, read as the reverse complement.
AAAGGTTCTCTTTTTTTATGCCAAAATTTAAGGAGGATTAAAAAATGAAGTACGGTTATGCAAGAGTAAGCACAAAAGGACAGCTTGACGGAAACAGCATTGAGGAACAAACGAATAAAATTAAAGTCATTTATCCTGATGTTGAAATCGTGGTTGAATCTTTTTCGGGAGCAAAAGAGCGTCCCCTATTCAATCAGATGTTGGAATCGGCAAAAGAAAATGATTATGTGGTAGTGACAAAGCTGGATAGGTTTTGCAGGTCAACGAAGGAGGGATTAGGCTATATTGACCTTCTATTAAACAAAGGTGTAAAAATCCATATCCTCAACATGGGGTTAATTGAAAATACACCGATGGGCAGGTTGATTGTCACGAATCTGTTAGCATTTGCCGAGTTCGAAAGAGCCATGATTATTGAGCGCACCCAGGGCGGTAAAGCTATTGCCAAGCAGAAAATAGATTTTAGGGAGGGCAGACCAAAGAAATTCAACAGTAAGAAAATCAATCACGCAATGGAATTGCTGGAATCCTATTCTTATAAACAAGTGGAAGAAATGACTGGAATCAGCAAATCAACCCTCGTTAGAGCAAAAAGAAAACAATCGGTAATCTAAAATCGCCAGTATAGCGAAAAAAACATGCAAATTTTGAAATCTACTCGGTTACTATTATTAAAAAGTAGTTCTTAGATTGATACCCAACCATCATTGTACAAGCGGCAGCATCACGACCTAGACAAGTCGCTAAAAGGTCTTATTTTTATGCCCATTATGAAATACGGCAAAACAGTTAATCCAAACAGTTCAAATTAAATTAAGAAAGGAACGAGAAAAAATGAGTACAGAAATCAAAACATTAGACGGCTGGTGTGAATTTTCAGACCGAACAGGAAAAGAAAGCATTTATGATTATTTAAATTTGGGGGACATTGTGTCAGAGGATATCGTTGATAATTTTATGGATATGTTACCGCCAAGAGCCATGTCATATGGATATCTTCAAGTAGGCGAAGCATACGACCATATTTATGATATCGACGGAAGATTAAGAGCCATTTACTTGACCTTTGCTAAGTGCGACGGTCAATGGCGATATTATGGTAATTGCTTTGCATGGGAAACTATTGATAAGAGTTGGTGATAGCCGAAAGGCTTTATTTTTTTGCCTAAAATTAAGAAAGGTTGTGTTGTTATGTGTAAATTTCAGAGAAAGCCAGTGAGCGAATACTGCTTTTGACAAAACAGACGAGGCATTTTTAATAAAATTTTATTGACAAATATTATAATTGTGTTATTCTCTAATGATTTACACTATTATTTGTTTGTAAATTAGGAGGAGATTATTATGGAAAACGTAAAAACTATTCAAGCTGTAATAAAAAACACTAATTCAATGTATTCTGCAAATATAATGGGCGAAATTGTAGGTAAACTTAGTGGTGATGATATTGTAAAGATTATTGTCTGTGCCTTAGCTGCTGGAACAGTGTGCTATGTATGTAGTAATGGTGGAAGTTTGGAGCTTAGCTCTGGGGATAAAAAGGTTGCACTGAACAATTGTGACAAGGCTGCTTAATTCAACTGCATTACCAATAATATACTCTAGGAGGTTAGGATAAATGGGAAAGATTGATTATAGACTCATTAATAAAAGGGTCTTGCTTAAAATAAAAGGGATTAGAAATGAATATGCCATATCAGAAGAAAGAGATTTAGGTAAATATACTGAAGCAATAAATAGCAGAATACTGGATTTTAGAGCTAATAATCATACAATCTATGAGTTTGTAAATACTTCTGTAAAGAAATGTTTATATGAGCTGCTGGAATCAATACTACTGACATTATTTACTGATGTGGGAGTACAAGTCAGCAATAGTGTTAAGATGAACACACAGGATGGTATGAAAAATATGCCGTTGATGACAATTTTTGATATTTATAAGTCTGCTCCTGCTTTCGTTATTGTCAAAATTGAAAATAATGAGCCGGTTATGTACTTCTTTAAGGAATTTGGATTAGACAATAGGATGCCAGAAAATGTGATGTCTGATATTATTGGTAAGCTTGGAATAAAGAATTACCATTATATTTCACTTGTAGAAGAAGGTGCTTATACGGAAATTTTAAACCACAATGAGGATTTATCTGATATGAGCAGAGGTACAAATGCATATTCTTTTAAAGATTTCTTTGTGAACAATTTTGGAGATGAAGAATATGCTGAGTTTAAGCTGTTTATTGATTCATTAACAAGCGAAATAAAGAACTATCTTGGATTCTCTATAGTAAAAACGTTGACACCGAATGCTTTGTTCAGTTTTAAGAAGGCGGTAGAAAAGGAAATCCTGAATTATGAGTATGCAGCTAGTGTATCAGGAGCAAATGGTATTACAGTGGCCCAACTCGATACATTAAAGAAACAGTATTTTGGCGATAAATACTATAAAGCATTAACCAGTGAGGGTGATTTTAATAATAGATTTAACGTTGATGGCTGCCAGTTCGCTGAGAGCTTTATTACATCAGAATGGCTGTATCAGTCATTACCTAATGTTGGAAAGATTGACCTTACAGCTATTGCTATGGGCTATTTTAAATCTATAGAAGAGTTATTGTTTGTGTTTGTGACTGCTCATGCTGACGAAGGTAAATGGATTGATACATATGACAGACCAGATAAATGGCAAACAATTCAGCTGAGAGACAGGAAATGGCAAGCACCGGTTAATGCAAGGTCAATGAAGAATAAGAAGAGATTTATAATGATTGAGAGAATGATAAATTTCCTTAATGATTATGACGATTTGTTCAATGATATAACTTCACGTTCATATTTAGTAGAACGTCTTCATAATGCACAGCAGCTTAGAAATGGTTATTTTCACAAGGATAATTTGTCTGAAATGGAAATAGTTATTAAGGCCAGAGATGATGCTTTTATGATTTTTATGTTGTTATTTGGGTCAATGAATATTAGTAACCAAGGTAAACAGATTCTTGGAATACCAGCTGGAGAGGTTCAATTTGATATGCTCTCTGATTATATAAATTATCATTGTCATATGAGCTATTACTATGGGGATGATAATTGTTTAACTACAGCAATAGGACAGGCGGATGATAAAGTTGAGTATGATGAAAATGGCAAAGCTTTATTCACTGGTATTTACTTCAATAGACTTGTAAATTTTCCAAGTGATAAGAAGATATTATCACTACAGGATATGCGCACTGTTCAGAAGGAAAAAGTTCATTTTGATAGCGCGACTGTACCAGTTAAGATATATAAAGGCACATTTACTACATGTGCTGAAGGAATAAATATATCTGGTCCGCAGAAGCTTATATGGGAAAATGGTAAATTCTTTGGTGATATTATTGATAAGGAGTAGTACGCATGATTGATATTGGAATGGGTGAATGGGGTACAGAATATAATGAATATATTTTGATAAAATTCACAAGTTCATATGGTTTTCAACAATGCTTCCTAGATGGTAAGCTGTATTTCAATACCTCAGATTGGTTTGCTAAATGTGAGGACAAAGGTCGTGGAGATACTGATGAAGGAAATACCTTCGTTGTAAATCATAATAACCCAGGATTAACGTCCATAAATCTCGAAATAATAGATGGACAGGTGTTTATAAAAAATAGAGATTATACAGACAATCCCAGCGAATACAAGAAGAGCACAGTCTTGAGCTATTCAACTGCCTTAAATAGATTTAGGAAAGCTATTTCGTTTTATACGGCATATGTGAATTTTGATAAAAAAGTAATAAGCGAGTTTCCCGATAACATGGCTAAGGAATTTGGCCAGTATGGTGTGCTCATACTTGATAGGCAGGAATTTTTCGAAAGGGTTGTTAATGCATTTCGAAAAATGTCGAATTGTAATGAAGCACGCATGGGGTTTGTAGAATATCAAAAGATAGAGCCTGGCTTGAACGAGTGGAATCCTTTTAGAAAAGATATTGATAAATTTAGATATCAAAATGAATTTAGAATAACTTTTGTGGATGACACTAAGGAAGCGGTTTTGCTTGATTTAAAAAGAACGATTAGAGATATAGCTGTACCAATTTTAGCTTCGGATGTACAAAGGGAAATATTCTTCAATGGAGACGAATTATTATATTCAGCAAATAAAAACTAGGAATCAAGAAGGGTGAAAATACCTTCTTTTTTTGCACTTATTTTAAGTAGGTGGTGCCGAAAAGCATACACAAATATTGAGACGTTCAACAAGTGAATGTCTATACATTACGGGACTGTTTTTCAGTCCTTTTTCTATGGTTTCAAAAAGTATACATTTTGGCACTGAACAATGAAAGGAGAATTTTTATGAAACGATATGGATATCACAGAACATCAACAAAGGAACAGCATCTGGACAGAGGTATTAAAGAAATTGAGAATTACTGCAATAGTAACAGTCTGGAACTGGAAAGGATTTATACTGACCAACAGACTGGAAAAAACTTTAATCGACCGAGGTACCAAGTCTTAAAGGAAGATGTGTTGAGGAGCGGTGATGAATTGATTATTTCAGAAGTTGACCGGTTTGGAAGGAATAAACAGGATACCTTAAAAGAATTGCAGCATTATAGAGATAATGGAATCCGTGTGAAGATTCTGGAACTGCCAACAACGTTGATAGATGTATCAAAGATGGATAATTCAATGGCTCAGATGATAATGGAAACCATTAATAATATGATGATTGAATTATATGCAGCAATGGCTCAGGCGGAAGTCGAAAAGAAAGAAAAACGTCAAAAGGAGGGTATTCAGGCAAAGAAGGATAGAGGAGATTGGGATAATTATGGAAGACCAACGGTTATGTCATTAGATGAGTTTGAAAAGGAATATGCATGTGTAATAAATGGAAAAGAAAAGCCATTTGAACTGATGCATAGATTAGGAATGAGCAAATCAACATTTTATAGATATATCAATAAAATAAAATAGACATTTGGCGTAATTTTAATGTAGGTAAAACAATGTTTTAATTGTTATTATTCCGATAAAAGAATATACTAAACGTATTGTTTAAAATTCTAATAATATATGGAGGTAATCCATGTTCTACAAAATGATAAGTAAAAAATGTGATGAATGGTATTCATCGAACCATTGTACAATCAAGAGTTTAATTGAGTATATGGTTACGACAGGACAATTGCGAGATGTTCAGATTGAAGCGATAAAGACATATTTATTTTTAAAGATAAAAGGACAATGCCAACCGTTATCTAAGCTCTTTAAAGAAGGCTTTTTTAATTCAATAGATGTAGATAAGTTGAAAGTATCTACGCAAACAAGAGAATATCTTAAGAGCAATCCTGCGGCGGTTGCATTATTAGAGTACGCTTGTCTGACAAATGAGGCTAATGAGCAGGTGTCAGAGAAACTAGAAGAGCAGATTACAAAAGAACCTGAATCCATTGATTATATAAAGTTCTTTTCAGAGGTGTTTTATGGTGTAACGTATACAGATTATCTGTTTAGTTTACCAATGGGAGCAGGAAAAACATATTTAATGGCTGCATTTATATACATAGATTTATACTTTGCGATTAATGAACCTGTAAATCCAATATTTGCTCATAATTTTATTATATTTGCACCATCAGGATTGAAATCTTCCGTTGTACCGAGTTTAAAAACCATTCAGAAATTTAATCCTGCGTGGGTTATACCGGAACCTTCAGCATCAGATATAAAAAGAAAGATATCTTTTGAAATGCTAGACCAGGAGAAAACAAAAAAGAAGTCTAATAAAACAAAGAATCCAAATGTGCAAAAGGTGGCGAATCATCAACCGTTATCAGAGTTATTTGGATTAGTGGTGGTTATCAATGCAGAAAAAGTCATCTTAGACCGTATAAAGGTGAAAGATGGACAGCTCTCATTCTTTGAAGAAAGTGACGATGATAAAGACAGACAAGCTAACGAATTAAGAAATCTGTTGGGTAAGCTACCATATTTGTCTGTATTTATAGATGAGGTACACCATGCCGTAAGTGATGAAATAAAATTACGTGCGGTTGTAAACAGATGGGCAGAAAATCATACGGTTAATTCAGTAATAGGTTTTTCTGGAACTCCATATCTTGCTAAGATGGAGAAAATAAAAGCGACTAATAGATTAGCTGTTGGTACAGCGGAAATTACTAACATAGTATATTATTATCCGCTTATAAAAGGGGTCGGAAACTTTTTAAAGAGACCGATTGTAAAAATTGCATCGAATGTTGATAGTGCTCAAATTATTGAGAATGGAGTAAGAGAGTTCCTTAATTCATACAAAGATATTGTTTATGATGATGGTACAGTTGCTAAGTTAGGTATATATTGTAGCGGTATCGAAAAGCTGGAGGAAATAGTATTTCCATTGGTGGCTAGAATTGCACAGGAATATCAAATATCCCCTGACGAGATATTAAAATTTCATAAAGGGAATAAAAAATATCCTCAGCCTGGGGATAGTCAGATGCAATATGATATGCTTGACAAACCAATCTCGAAGATAAGAATAGTATTACTTGTACAGATAGGTAAAGAGGGATGGGATTGTCGTAGCCTTACGGGAATTATCCTATCTCAAGAAGGTGATTGTCCTACCAATATGGTTCTCCAGACATCATGTCGTTGTTTAAGACAGGTGGTGAAGGGAAATCCAGAAACTGCAATAATTTACCTTAATGAAAGTAACTCTGACAAACTGAATAAACAGCTTGAACAGCAACATCATATGACAATTAAAGAGTTTCAGGAAGCAGAAAATAATAGGACTACAGTAAAGCGATACAATCGAATAGAACGCTTGAAATTACCTAAGGTTGATTTTTATCAGTTGAAAATAAATTATGAAACGTTGGTTGTTGAAACTGCAAATATTCATGAGGGTATTGCTGCATCATTAAATAATGCCGAGGTAACAAGCGGTATTATCAGAACAACCGATTTATCCATGAAAGATGGTACACGTATAATAGATGATGCAGAAAAAGGATTAGAGCCTGCAACATTTATGTCGTGGATATATAGTATTAGCAAAGGTGGTTTTGGCGAGCCGACAGTCGAAGTATTACTGGTTCATGAAATGGATTTAAAAGAGATATTTGAAACAATCTCGTATATAAAGGATGGTTCATGTTACTATTCGTCACGTTATAATCGTAAGTGGATAGAAAGTAATATTCGTAAAGCATTTATAGATAAGCGAAACTTTACCACTACAGAAGAGTTGATTTCAGAGGAAGCTTCATTGCTAAAAATTGCTAATTTCAAGTCGGAGATATATACAGAATGTCCTCAAGACTATTATCCTGACTATGTGGTTGTTGATAACATTGTTAAAGAAGATAATGGTAAATTGAAAATTGATGCGAAGACACAGCTGTTAATGGATTTAGCCAAAGAAACAGGAAACATGACGATTGTTGAGTCACTTCAAAAACAATTTAGCTCGCATCCTCAAAAAGACAGGTGTTTTCATTACTTGCCATATCGTATGGATAGTTCTTTTGAACAGACTTATTTAAGAGAAGTGTTGTCGTTAGAGGATATCAAGATGTATGGATTAGAAGTATACTACAATGGCGACAGGGCGATGACGGAATTTAAAATCAAGTGTTATAAGTCTGCCTCAGGAAAATGGAGATATATCGGAATTTATACACCAGATTTTCTTATTATTCAACGTAAAAATAATGCTATACATAAGGTTCTAATTGCAGAAACAAAAGGGGAAATATATGCGAATGACCCTATGTTTAAAGAAAAGAAGAACTTTTTAGAAACATATTTTACTGAAAAGAATAATGAAAAATATGGGTATGAAAGGTTTGAGTATTTGTATTTAGAAGATACATTATCTGATAATAATAGAATTTTACTTACGCACCAAGCCATTTGCAATTTTTTTAAGGAGGTAACAGGAAATGCCAATTAAATATGTTCCGTTTATTCCAGAACCAGTAGAAGGACAAGCTGTTCTTGGTAATTTTAATAGAGTTTTAAAATATAAAGGAGCCGATGATGTTTCAATGGTACTTCAGCGAGGGATGCCATTGTATGAAATTGACAAGCAGGAAACTGTTGGAAATAATACTGATAGTAATTTACTCATTAGGGGCGAGTGTGTTTCAGCATGTGCATATTTGAAGGAGCAAGGGAAAGCGGTTGACCTTGTATATATTGACCCGCCATTTGCTAGTGGTGCTGACTACGCTAAAAAGGTTTATATTCGTCGTAATCCTAAAGTTTCAGAAGCTATTATGGAAGCAGAGCAGGAACTGGATATTGATGACTTAAGGGCTTTTGAGGAAAAGATGTATGGGGATGTTTGGGATAAAGAAAAGTATCTTAATTGGATGTATGAGAATTTGATGGCTATTAAAGCTGTTATGAGCGAAATAGCATCTATATATGTGCATTTAGATTATCACATTGGACACTATGTAAAAATTTTGTTGGATGAGATATTTGGAGAAGATAATTTTAGAAATGAAATTGTCTGGAAAAGAAAGCAAGGGAATCTTGGTCAAACAAATCAATATGGTATTGTAACAGATTCTATATTCTATTATACAATGTCTGATAACTATAATTTTGAGACGCCTTTAGTTAAGGAAGGGCAAGAAAAATATATAAAACGCTTTAAATACGATGATGGCGATGGGCGAAAATATCGTCTAAGTCCATTAATTAGTCCATCATATAGTCCTTCTCTTGTGTATACGTATAAGGGCTATAATCCTCCCAAAAATGGGTGGTCAGTATCACCAGAAACAATGGAACGATACGAAAAAGAAGGTCGATTGAAATTTCCTAAAGATAAGAGTCAAAGAATAGAACGTAAGCAGTATATAGATGAGTGGGGGGGGAGTCCTATTCAAAATCTATGGACAGATATTTTTGTTATTAATCCTGTTGCAGTGGAAAGACTAGATTATGCTACACAAAAGCCTGAGGCTTTATTGGAACGTATTATCAATGCATCTTCGAATACTTGTGCAGTTGTTGCAGACTTTTTCGGAGGGAGTGGTGTGACGGCTGCTGTTGCGAATAAGCTTGGTCGTAGATTTATTCATTGTGATATAGGAATAAATTCTATTCAGACTACTCGTGATAGATTAAAAGCCGATGGTGCAGAGTTTGATGTACTAGAGATTAAAGATGGAGTTCAGCTGTATAGGAATCCTGTTCAGACAATGAATAAAATTAAAACTTTAATACCAGGACTTAAGAATGAAGATTCTCTGGATTCTTTCTGGGAAGGGACAATCTCAGATAGCAAGTTAGGGATTGTACCTGTGTATGTGCCTAATTTAATGGATAGTACGACTAAACTGCTTGATGTATTCCTAATAAATCGTATTCTTCATCAAGCGATACCAGAATTGGACAGTAATGTAAAGAAGGTAATCGTATATTATATTGATATCACGAATGAAGAAGAAATACGTAAATTTATTTCAGAAGATGACAGTACAACAATAGAAATAGAGTTGCGTGACTTAAAGACTGTTCTGGATGATGTTATTATAGGAGATTATGCAAAATTCCATCTGGAAGAAGTATATGAAGATTTATTTGGAGGATATGCAGTTATCATTGATAAATTTATTAGCGACCGTGTCTGGGGTAAAATTACTGAATTTAATCAAAAGGCAATTCTTAATGCAACGGAGAAGAGGCCATATAAACCAATCGAAATTAGCGAAGATGGTCTTGAACTTATTGAGTTCTTGAGTGTTGATTGTATTTCTAATGATAATGAATGGCATTCAGATGGAGAAATCAAGATTGATAAGAATGGTTATGCCATTGTAAATGGTGAGAAAACGAAAGAGTTCTGGGATGGACGTATATGTTGTCGAGAGAAACCATTAAGACTTAAAATCCGTAATATTTGCGGTGATGAAACCATTTATGACTTATAATTCATAATATTTATAAGAGTCCAAATGGTAGGAGGAATCCTACTGTTTGGACTTTTATTATGTTTCTATACTTCAAAACGCCGTATGTATAGAAAAAATATATAAAATTTTTGGATACAACTTAGATTCATTATTTAAAAAAAGTTTCTAGTTCGAAACCCCACCCCTCATACATGAGCAATGGATTTATATGTCATATGTTGGCCTGTTCTGACTTCTTTTAGCTGTTGTCAGATTTAAGCTATCAATAACAAGTACACTGCCTTTAAGTCTTTTATGTAAGTATAAAGAATATTATAGTTGCAGAGTAATAATCCAATGCTATAATGAATATAAGTACAGATTAAAAATAATCGATAAAGTTCCGAAAAGTTCCGATAAATATAACAGTAGAAAGAGATAATAAAGGAAGGTGGAAAGTTTATGTTGGGTGAACAATCATTTCAGCCATATGCTGTTAATACATTTAGTAAAAGTGGGAGGCAGTTTTCAACGATAACTCCTGCTCATTACGTCAGTCCTCATAATGTAAAGCCGTATAGAAGAAAAGATGGAACATTTGTATCTGGATATTGGCGTGATGGAGATGGAAATACAAGAATCAACAGAAATACAGGCTACTTTGCAAGAAATCCTAACGCAGTTCTACAGATGTGGAAAAAAGGTGGAAATAAATGAGGCGTAAGGAAATTGCTGGTGTACAGGATATAAAGGAAAAAGAGATTGTAAAAACAGCTTCTGTTGCAGGGAAGAATATTTCCATTAAATTGCAGAATGCATATGTTGGAACGGTCGGAGGTCATACTGAGCTGCTCGATGAAGTCTTGATTGACAATATGTTTGAGCAGATAGTAACGGCAATAAAGACCAATCATTCCAAATATAATCCGTTCCCAGATGAAATTATTATCAGAAATGCATCTGGTAGAAAACAGGTTGCTGAAAAGGGACGGCTAGTAGAGGATGAGAACAGTCAAAAGATAATAGAAAGTTATGAGCCTAGATTCTTACTTGAACAGGTGACATTGAATAAAAAAGTAAAAGAGCAGATACGGACAGCTATTGCCGCAGTACGCTATAAAAGTAAAATGTCTGAGGAATGGGGAATGTCTGAATACTTCTCTGGAAATCGTGCGGTCATCCTAAATTTCTATGGAAAAGCTGGCACAGGAAAGAGCATGACAGCAGAAGCTGTTGCAAAAGCTTTGAATAAAAAGGTATACCACATTAATTACTCTGAACTGGAATCAAAGTATGTTGGAGAAACACCGAAGAACATCCGTAAAGCGTTTGAGAGTGCCACAAGGGATGATGCAGTGCTGATATTTGATGAAGCAGATTCTTTTCTTGGAAAAAGGTTATCATCGGTTACGCAGTCAGCGGATTATGGTGTAAATATTACCAGAAGTGTATTGCTCATGGAACTTGAACGGTTTAATGGAGTAGTAGTCTTTACGACAAATCTGATAGGCAATTATGATGAGGCATTTAAGAGAAGAATCCTGGTAAGTGTTTACTTTGATATGCCAGATGAAAAAGCAAGGACAGAGATATGGAAGTTACATTTAAGTGAGAAGATGCCGCTTAGTCTAGAAATATCACCAGAAAGCCTTGCTGAAAGGTATGACAATATTTCAGGTGCTGACATTAAGGATATAGTATTCTATGCCGCCTTGTACACATTAGAGAAAGATAAGGAATGTATGGATTTTTCTGTATTTGATTATGCTTATGTGACGATACAGGGGAGATACCAGAATAAAGGAGAGCAGGAAGTAAAGGTAGTTTCGACTGAAACTATTACGGAGGAACAATACCAGAATGAGATAAACGGATTGGAGGACTAACCGGTGATAGATAAAATTGTTACGCTTTACCGAAAGGCAGAGATGGGAGTTATCAGCGAGATGTCAGGAGCAACAGCAGGAGTTCTTGATGAAACCAGCTTTTATGATGTTGGATATATGCAGTCACAGATAAGCCGCATTAAAAAGGAATTTGCTAGGGTATCAAAGGAGCTGGAAATAAGCATTGAATTAAAAGAAAATTCCGATTATGCAAGAAAGAAAAGGCAGGAGTTAATAGAGCAGAGAGAGTATCTGTTGGTACATATGGTGTTTTTAGCATCCAACAGTTTTAGTAATCTGGAGGACTGTGTAAAAATGGCAAAAGGACATAACATTGGTTTTATGGATTGTGTGAAAGGTCTGCTGTTCTATAAAAATGGTGAAAAGGATAAGGCATTTTGCGCATTAGAAGAGTATTTCCGCAAATATGGAAGCATAGAAGAACATTTCCTGGCAAATAAAGTGTTTGGAACACTTCTTGCGGATAAGGGACGATATGAGAAAGCAATTCCGTTCTTGACCTATGCACAGCAGTTTATGCCAGAAGATACGGAAATATTAACTACGTTAAAAAAATGCTTTATGAAGAATGACAGCAGACGTGCAGCGATAATTGAAGATATTATGTCAGTACTTGCGTGATAGGAGGTTGGAATAGATGGAACGATTTTGTTATATCAATGAGAAACAGGATGAAGCATACCGTCAGTATAAGGATGGAGTAGCATTTCAAAAGGATATTGAAAGTGTATTTGATGAGATAGATTATAAAATAAAACTGCCTGATTTTCTTGGAAAAACTGTAAAGGTGACACAGAAACAGTTTCCAGAAGTATATGAGCTGGTGGAAGAGCTATCAGAGATTTACCAGATAACAGCTCCGACTGTATACGTATATGAGGATTATTACTATGGAGCAGAAAGCTATGGAATCAGCTATTATTGGATAGAATTATCAGCAAAAACGATACAGGACTTTTCTAAGGAAGAGTTGCGTTTTTTGATGGCAAGAGAACTATACAAAATAGCTGATGGTGTAACAAAACAGAAAACGATGATGGATGAACGGTTTAAGATGATTCGCATGGTTGCGCCAGATGAACTTGAAAAGATGTCAAGATTGTCATTTTATCATTGGTACAGGCTGTCAAATTATAGTGCGGATAACTTCGGTTATTTGATGTGTGGAAGTATGAAAAGTTCGGTGCAGACAATTTTAAAACTGGTATTAAACAGCGTTATGCTTGCAGAACAGGTGGATGTGAAAGAATTTATCGGGCAGGCATCAGAGATAAACCGACAGGATAATATGGTTTCCAATTATACAAAGGCAGATGAAGCAATACCATATGCACCGCACAGAATACAGAGTTTGTTAGCGTATGCGATATCAGATAGAGGGATGCAGACAAGAATCAGACAAGGAAAGGTGGAATAAAAATGAGTTTGATATTAACGGCAGGATTTTTTTTAATAGGAGCGTTGTTGACAGCTGCACTATTACAGTTTTGGAATGATATAAAAGAGTGGTTAAATAATGTAGCAGCGGATATTGTACAAGAACATATAGGATATGATGCGAGGCAAGCTTTAGAAAAAGCGGTATGTAAAGCTGATAGAGTTGCAGATAAAATTAGAAATAGGTCTGTTATATATTATAGAAAAAATAAAATGGATAAATATGTTGATAAAGTAACTGTGGAAATGAAAGCTCCAGTTTATGAATTTGAGCAGGAAGTATTAGATGAGATTAAAAGGAATAATTATATTGTGCAAGAAATGGAATACAAGAGGTAAGTGAGATGGCAACACATAACTGGCAAACAACGAATGTAAAATACGAGAAAATATCAGAGGAAATATATTATTCTGAAATAGGAATATATTCTTCAAAAATTATTGCATCAGAGTTTAGTGACAGAAGTCCAGAAGAATGGAATGGAACAATCAATCATAAGAGGGCATCAGAGGTTAAAGCATTGAAATATCAATACTTATTTCCAGAGGATAAGAGCTTATATAAATTCTGTGTTAAAGAATGTTATCCTACAAAAGGATTCTTAGAGACAGAGAAAAGTTTTCAATTGAGAAGAAGTACTTCAAAAGCTAGTCTTACGCTTTTTGGATTTGCGTTTGATAATTGCGATTTTTTGACTTCTGATGATAGTTTACAAAAAATTAAGGATTTTCGTGCCGATATAATTTATTTCTATGCAGGTGATTTTAATAAAAATAGTAGACATGTTTTACCAGTAATAGTTGCAATAAGAAAGTATGGCTATAGAGGAAAAATAATTGCTCAAGTATTCACAAAGAGGGATGATGATGCTGCAAGACAATTATATAGAGCGGGAGCTGATGTTGTTTTTAGAGATTCAATGTTTGACAATCCTCGTTATGCAGTGCTTAAGGCAATAGAAGATTAAAAATTATTATAATTAACTATTGTATTTAGGACAGTATAGGCAAAAAAACTATATAAATTTTAGGAGTCATCCATGTCTAAAATCTTTTAAAAGGATTCTTGGTTTGGAACCCAGGGGCTTATATATGAATATCTAGGACATCAGGAGAAATCTTGATGTCTTTTTTTGACCTGAACAAGTCGTTAAACTGTTCTATTTTTATGCCCAAAATAGAAAGGAGTTGGG